>DATHPQ010000148.1:0-61387 GCA_035483735.1 Xanthobacteraceae bacterium
ATCCCGGCGAACGTGCCTTACATCGTGGCCGATCGCGGGCGTGTCGCGCATTGGGCAGCGCGGCTGTCGGGCTTTGCCGATAAAACCAAGATCGGACTGGTGTGGGCCGGCAATGCAAGCGCCAGCGCGATCGATGCGCGGCGCAGCATGAGCTTGAACGATTTTGCGCCATTGGCCGGGCTGAGCGACATTGCGCTCTTCAGTCTGCAGAAGGGCGAGCCGGCGGCGCAGGCGCTGCGGCCGCCGGATGGCCTGTCGCTGATCGACCCGACATCCGAGCTTGCCGGCTTTGAAGAGAGCGCGGCGCTGATCGCCAATCTCGACCTTGTCATCAGTGTCGATACCGCAGTCGCGCATCTTGCCGGCGCGCTGGGCAAGCCGGTCTGGATCCTGTCGCGTTTCGATGGCTGCTGGCGCTGGCTCAACGGCCGCGAGGACAGTCCTTGGTATCCGACCGCGCGCCTGTTTCATCAAAAGGCGCCGGGCGACTGGGACGAGGTCATCGCACGCCTGCGCGATGCGTTGTCTCGAAATGACTTTGCGGATCGATGTTGACTCGCGGGCAGGTTCAGAATTGCCTGGCAGAAGCGCCCTGGAAAGCCGCAATTCGCAGCCCAACATTGACCGGCAGCCCCCTTTTATGTCACGTGCGGCGACCCGAAAAGAACCGTGATTGCAATGGCTCCTGACCGCTACAACGCCCGCGACGCCGAGGCCCGCTGGCAGAAAATCTGGGACGAGCGCGGCATCTTCGCGACGAAGAACGACGATCCGCGCAAGAAATACTATGTCCTGGAAATGTTCCCCTATCCGTCGGGGCGCATTCATATGGGCCACGTGCGCAATTACACGATGGGCGACGTGGTGGCGCGGTTCAAGCGCGCCATGGGCTTCAACGTGCTGCATCCGATGGGCTGGGACGCTTTCGGCATGCCGGCGGAAAACGCCGCGATGGAGCGCAAGGTCCATCCCAAGGAATGGACCTACGCCAATATCGCGGCGATGAAGAAGCAGCTCAAGTCGATGGGCCTGTCGCTCGATTGGAGCCGCGAAATCGCGACCTGCGATCCGAGCTATTACAAGCATCAGCAGAAAATGTTCCTCGATTTCCGGCAAGCCAAGCTGGTCGAGCGCGAAAAGCGGAAAGTCAATTGGGATCCGGTCGACCAGACCGTGCTGGCGAACGAACAGGTGATCGACGGTCGCGGCTGGCGTTCTGGCGCGCTGGTCGAGCAACGTGAGATGAGCCAGTGGGTGTTCAAGATCACCAAATATTCGCAAGAGCTGCTCGATGCACTCGACACGCTCGACCGCTGGCCGGAAAAAGTGCGGCTGATGCAGAAGAATTGGATCGGCCGTTCCGAAGGCCTGCTGGTCCGCTTCGCGCTCGACAAAGCGACCACGCCCGACGGCGAGAGCGAGCTCGAGATTTTCACGACGCGGCCGGACACTCTGTTCGGCGCCAAATTCATGGCGCTGGCGCCCGATCATCCGCTCGCTACGGCGGCGGCGAAGAAGAATCCGAAGCTCGCCGCATTCATCGAGGAATGCCGGCATCACGGCACCGCGCAGGCCGAAATCGACACTGCCGAAAAGCAGGGCTTCGACACCGGCATCCGCGCCGTGCATCCGTTCGACAAATCCTGGACGCTGCCGGTCTATGTCGCGAATTTCATTCTGATGGATTACGGCACCGGCGCGATTTTCGGCTGCCCGGCGCACGACCAGCGCGACTTGGACTTCGTCAACAAATACGGTCTCGGCAATGTGCCGGTGGTTTGCCCACCGGGCCAGGATCCAAAGACCTTCGTCATCACCAAGACCGCCTATGACGGCGACGGCACGATGATCAATTCGCGCTTCCTCGACGGCATGACGATTGCGGCGGCCAAGGAAGAAGTCGCCAAGCGTTTGGAGAAAGAGACGTCCGGCAATCGTCCGGTAGCGCAGCGGCAGATCAATTTCCGGCTGCGCGACTGGGGCATTTCACGGCAGCGCTATTGGGGCTGCCCGATCCCGATCATCCATTGCAACAAATGCGGCATCGTCGCGGTGCCGGAACAAGATCTGCCAGTGACCTTGCCCGAGGACGTGACGTTCGATCGGCCGGGCAATCCGCTCGATCATCATCCGACCTGGAAGCACGTGAACTGCCCGCAATGCGGCGGCAAGGCGCGGCGCGAGACCGACACGATGGATACGTTCGTCGACTCGTCGTGGTATTTCGAGCGCTTCACCGATCCGTGGATCACCACCGCGCCGACCGACCGGCCGATGGTCGACGATTGGATGCCGGTCGATCAATATATCGGCGGCATCGAGCACGCGATCTTGCATCTGCTCTATAGCCGCTTCTTCACCCGCGCGATGAAAGTGACCGGCCATGTCGGGCTGGACGAGCCGTTCGCCGGCCTCTTCACCCAGGGCATGGTCGTGCATGAGACCTATCGCGCCAAAAACGGCGACTGGGTCGCGCCGGCCGAAGTGAAGATCGAGGCCGACGGCGATACGCGGCGCGCGACGCTGATTTCGACCGGCGAGCCGGTCGAGATCGGCGCCATCGAGAAAATGTCGAAGTCGAAACGCAACACCGTCGATCCCGACGAGATCATCGGCGATTACGGCGCCGACGTCGCCCGCTGGTTCATGCTGTCGGACTCGCCGCCCGACCGCGACGTGGAATGGACCGAGCGGGGCGTCCAGGGCGCCTCACGCTTCGCACAGCGGCTGTGGCGGCTCGTCGGCGAGGCCGGCGACATTGCCAAAGGGGCGCCGGAAACGCGCCCGGCGCAGTTCTCCGCGGCCGCGGCAGGCTTGCGCAAAGCGACCCACACCGCGCTCGCCAAAGTCAGCGATGACATCGAAAAGCTGCACTTTAATGTTTGTGTCGCCGCCATCTACGAATTCGCCAATAAGCTCAATGAGATAATTGGCGATATCGGGGCCGATTTGGGGGCTGAACCGGGGTCGAAAGAGGGGGCCGTTTCCACGCCTGATTTCCGTTGGGCCATGCGGGAAGCGGTTGGTGTTCTTGTGCAATTGTTCGCGCCGATGATGCCGCATCTCGCCGAGGAGTGCTGGGCCGTGCTCGGGCATGAAGGCCTGGTCGCCGAAGCCGCGTGGCCGAAGGCCGAGCGCGAACTCCTGATCGAGACCACGATCACGCTGCCGGTGCAGGTCAACGGCAAGAAGCGCGCCGAGGCGACCGTCGAGCGCGACGCGAGCAATGCCGAAATCGAGGCTGCCGTTCTGGCTCTCGATGAGGTAAAAAAGGCACTGGAAGGCAAGGCACCGAAAAAGGTGATTGTCGTGCCGAAACGGATCGTCAATGTCGTGGTCTGAGCGCAGAAGCTTGAGCATCCTGGTGCGACTCGCCGTCGTCATCGTTGCGGCGGGGCTGACGGCAGGCTGCTTCCAGCCGCTTTACGGACGCAATCCCGCGTCGCCCGAGACCGAGAGCGTGCGCGACAAGCTCGCCGAAGTCGAAATTCCCATCATCCCGACGCGTCAGGGCTCGCCCGAGGCGCGCATCGCGGTCAGCATGCGCAACGCGCTGCAATACAATCTCAATGGTAACGCCGGCGCCAATGCGCCGACTCATCGTCTGACGATGACGGTTGCGGCGACGTCAATGACGGTGATCGTCGACCCCGTCAGCGGCCGGCCGACGGCCGATCTCGACGGTGTCGCCGTGACTTATCAGCTGACCGAAATCGCCACCGGCAAGGTCGTGCTCAGGGATACCGCCTATTCGCATGTCGGCGTCGACTCCCCAGGTCCGGAACAGCGCTTCGCCACGCAGCGCGCCGCGCGCGACGCCCAAGACCAAGCGGTAATTGCTGTCGCCGAGGCGATCCGCAATCGGCTGGCGTCCTATTTCGTCGCCGGGACGTGATCGGTTTCGCCCTCTGATTTTCCGTTTTCTTGTCCGGGTTCTGATCTAAATATCGATCATGGTCGCGATCAAAGCCGCCAATGTCGACGCCTTCATCGCGCGCCCCGATCCGGCGCGGCCCGTGGTGCTGGTGTTTGGCCCGGACGCGGGCCTTGTCAGCGAGCGCGTCAATGCTTTGGTCAAGACTTCCGTCGACGACGTCAACGATCCGTTCGCGCTGGCGCGCCTCGAAGGCGAGGACGTGACGGCCAATCCGGCCCGACTCGTCGAAGAGGCGCAGACCATCCCGCTGTTCGGCGGCCGCCGCGCGGTGTGGGTGAAGGCTTCCGGCCGCAATATCGCGCCGGCGGTCGAAGCGCTCCTTGGCGTCGATATCATCGATTGCCGCATTATCATCGAGGCCGGCGATTTGCGGCGCAATGCGCCGCTGCGTGTGCTGTGCGAGCGCGCGAAAAACGCCGCGGCGCTGCCCTGCTATGCCGACAGCGAACGTGACCGCGCGCAATTGATCGACAGCGAGATGCGCTCGGCCGGGCTCGCACTGGCGCCGGACGCGCGCAATCTGCTGATCCCCTTGCTCGGCGGCGACAGGTCGGCCTCGCGCAGCGAACTGAACAAGCTCGTGCTCTATGCGCATGGCCAAAAGCAGGTCGGCGTCGACGACGTCATGGCGGTCGTCTCCGACGCTTCGGCGCTGGCGCTCGACGATATCGTTGATGCCGCTTTTGCCGGCCGGCCGGCGGAGCTTGAGACGCAGCTCGGCAAAGCGCGCACCGCGGGCACCAATGCCGGATCGATCCTATTCGCCGCGCAGCGTCAGGTGGCGCAGCTGCACAAATGGCGGCTGGCGATCGAGGACGGCACGCCGTTCTCGCTCGATGCCGTGCAGCCGCCGCTGCATTTTCGCCGCAAGGATTTTATCGGCGCGGCGCTGAAGGCCTGGAGCGCGGCGCGGCTTGCCGCGACAATGGCGGAACTTGCCGATGCGGTGCTGGATTCGCGGCAAAGGCCGCTGCTCGGCGACACCATCGCCGAGCGCGCGCTGCTCGCAATCGCAGCCAACGGACGGCGCAGCGCGGCCTAGCGCATGATCCGGAAAAGTGGAAGCCGGTTTTCCGAAAAGATCATGCGTAGCAAAAGATCTTTGCGGATCACTGCACCATCCGCGCATTGGCGCGCTGGGCCGGCCAATCGGCGAGCTTGTTGCGGCCGACGACCGACATTTTGCCCGCCGCAGTGGCCAGCATGTCGTGAATGACCTGATCGAACCGTTCGTGCGCGGCGTGATTTTCCGTCATGGCGTTGCGCATCGCCTCGGCATCGAACGGCTCGGCGCGCAGGCTTCGGCGCACATCGTCCTGCGACAGACGAAGATCGGCCTGCGCCGTCGCGATCTTGATGGCGTCCTCGCGCAGCTGCTCGCGCATGACATCGCCATCGGCGGGCGGCAAGCTCTCCGCGACGCGATTGAGCCGACCGACCAGATTATGATCGATCCGCGTCACTTGCGTCAGCGGGACCGTGCCCGTGTAGCGATAGGCGACCGCCCCGGCCGCGCCGGCAAAAAACAAGTTCAGGGCCAACGAGCCCAGTAACAGCCAATGCACACGTGTACCGTCGTCAATCCTGGGAAGTACCGACATCGTCGCCCTCGCTTTTTCGAGCGTGGTTTTTGAGAAAAATCCCGCCGCGCAAGCCGGCGGAACTGGGATTTTCTTCCAAGGAGCCACGCAGTCTCGAAATTCCCAGGAGCACAGGCCGCCCTCAACCCCGGGCGACCAAGCTCCAAGTCAGCATTAGCACCGTAATCGGCGAGAACGGCCCGTTGCAAGGGCCTAAACCGGACGTAAACACACCGCCATCGATCTGATGTCAGGTCGGATTTTCGAGACTGAAGGTCTCGGAATCGTCGTCATAAGCAAAGACTTCGGCGAAACGTCCCCAGGCGATCACCGCGCGCAGCGTGTGCTCGGCGTCTTCCGTGCTCATGTGATCTTCCAGCTCGTCGAGGAAGCGGCTTTTCGGCGCCACGTGATTGGCGCGCTCCTGAAGCACGCGGCGGATATGCGTGGCGAGCGGAACCTGGGCGAGCAACTGCCGCGCAAACAGCTTCTTGCGGTCGTCGGTCGCCATCTCGACGAACTGCTTGCCGATATCGGTGAGCTTGATGTCGCCGCCCTCGATCTCCGCCAGGCGGAACATCTGCAAGGATTCCGCGACCGGCAATAGCTCGTCGGATTCCATGGCGAGCTCGTCCGCGAGCACCGGCAGGTCGGCGTTGCCGTTGAACGGCGCCGCGCTGAGCGTCTCCATAAGACCGGACATCAGATTGGCCGACACCCGCGGCAGCACCGTATTCATCGTTGCGGCGGGCACCGCGCCGAACTGCGTCGGCGCGGCTTTGCGCGCGGTCATCGCCACGTAGATCTTCTCGACCATGTCGTGGAATTGCGGATCGATCCGGTTGCGCGGCTGTTTCAGATCGACGGGAATATCGCTGATGATGCGGCCCGGATTGGAGGAGAACAGCAGGATGCGGTCGCACATCAGCACCGCCTCCTCGATATTATGCGTGACCAGGATCACGCCCTTGATCGGCAGCTTGCCCTCGCCCCACAGTTCGAGAAAGTCCGTGCGCAAGGTCTCCGCGGTGAGCACGTCGAGCGCGGAGAACGGCTCGTCCATCAGCAGGATGTTCGGATGCACGACGAGCGCACGGGCGAAGCCGACGCGCTGGCGCATGCCGCCGGACAATTCGCGCGGAAAAGCGGACTCATAACCGTCAAGTCCGATCAGATCGATCGCCGCCAGCGCCCGCTTGCGGATTTCCGCCTGCGGCAGACCGAGCGCCTCGAGCCCGAGCTGCACGTTTTCCAGAACGGTGAGCCACGGGAACAGCGCGAAGGATTGAAACACCATGGCGATGCCCGGCGCCGGCGCATTCACCGGCTGACCGAGATAAGTGACGGAACCGCCGGTCGGCCGGCTGAGTCCCGCGATCAGCCGCAGCAGAGTCGATTTGCCCGAGCCCGTGCGACCTAAAAGACCAACGATCTGGCCCTGGTTGAGCGAAAGTTCGACGCCGTCGAGCACCAGATGCTCACCGCCGTCGGCGCGCGGGAACGACTGACGCAGGCCATGAATATCAAGCAAAGCGGCGGTCATGCTGAGATCCTTTGCGATCCTCATCCCAGACGGAATTTGCGCTCGGCGTAGTAATAAAGCGGACGCCAGAACAAGCGATTGATGACGACGACGAACAAACTCATCACGGCAATGCCGAGCACGATCTTATGGAAATTGCCGGCATCGGTCTGCTGGGCGATATAGGCGCCAAGCCCGTCGGCCTGCAGATGCACATCGCCCCAGGAGGCGACCTCGGCGACGATGCTGGCGTTCCACGAGCCGCCGGACGCCGTGATCGCGCCGGTCACATAATAGGGCAGCACCGCCGGCAGCGCGATGCGCCGCCACCACAGCCAGCCGCGCACCCGCAAATTGACGCCGACGGCCCGCAGCTCGTTGGGAATGGCCGCGGCGCCGGCGATGACATTGAACAGAATGTACCATTGCGTGCCGAGGATCATCAGCGGGCTGAGCCAGATATTCGGGCTGAGCCTGAAGGCGACGATCATCGACACCACGATCGGAAACAACAGATTAGCCGGAAAGGCGGCGAGGAATTGCGCTACCGGCTGAACCATGTTGGCGATGCGGGGCCGCACGCCGACCCAGACGCCGATCGGAACCCAAATGACGCTCGCAATGGCGATCAGCACGACGACGCGGGCGAGCGTGGCAAGGCCGAGCACCAGCGTCGTCATCACATCGGCGAGCGTGATGCCTTCGATGGCGAAGCTGACGATCTGCCACAAGGCGAGGGCGGCGAGCGCAAAGACGATCAGGCCGGCTTGGAAGGCAAACCGGCCTGGAGCGATCGAGCCCGATTGGGGAGCGGACGCCGTCTTGTCGGGCCGCAGCGGGCGGAAGGTGAGCTGCCACAGCGCCGCGAACGGCGTGATCAAACGCTCGATCAAGCGCGACCGCCGCAGCACGTCGAACACCCAGGATTCCGGCGCGAGTGCTCCTGGCTCCTGCTCGAAACGGAAACGGTCGGCCCAGGCCACAAGCGGGCGGAACAGCACCTGGTCGTAGATGAAGATCACGACCAGCATGGTGCCGATCGCCCAGCTCACGGCGACAAGGTCGCGGTGCTCGATGGCGAGCGCGATATAAGAGCCGACGCCGGGCAGCGTGACCGTCGTATTGCCGACACTGATGGCCTCAGAGGCAACGACAAAGAACCAGCTTCCCGACATCGACATCATCATGTTCCAGATGAGTTGCGGCATCGCGAACGGGACGTCGAGGCGCCAAAACCGCATCCACGCCGTGAGCCGGAAATTGCGCGATGCCTCGTCAAGCTCGGTCGGGATCGTGCGCAAGGACTGGTAGAAGCTGAACGCCATGTTCCAAGCTTGGCTGGTGAAGATCGCGAAGATCGCGGCGAATTCGGCGCCGAGCACGCGGCCTGGCGCCAGCGCCATGAAGAACACGACGGTGACCGAGATGAAGCCCAGGATCGGCACTGATTGCAGGATATCGAGGAGCGGCACCAGGATCCGCTCGGCGGTCCGGCTCTTCGCTGCAAGCGTCGCATAGGTGAAGGTGAAGATCAGCGACAGCACCATGGCGATGAGCATGCGCAGCGTGGTGCGCGCGGCATATTCCGGCAGATTGCGCGGATCGAGCGACATCGGCTGCTGCTGCAATTCGGTGAGCGGCTCAAACAGATGCCGGCTTGCCTCGCCCAGAAACACCAGCAGTCCAAGGATCAAAAGAAACGCGAGCACGTCCCAGCGGCTGAATAAGCGAGCCCAAGCGCCTGCGGAAATCGGGACGTTTACGCGCATGTGTCACGGCCTAGCAATCGCAGAACGGCTGTCACGGGATTGTCGTGAAAGTCGCGATTTCGATGCGGAATGCGGATGCAGGCCAAGCTCGCGACCCTGGTCAGGCGCTTCCTTCTCGAACCTTGGGCCGTGAGCTTGGTCTCCTGCGACCACATAACATCCGCCGCGCGGCGTTCAAACCTTTTTACCAACCCTGCCGTACCTTTCGGCGATGAGTGATTCGCGTAGAACGGCCCGGGCACAGTGGGAAGCCCGGCTCGGCTATCAAAAAGCCGGCCAGATTCGTCCAGAAATCACCGCATTGTCACCCAAGAATTTCCGCGGCGTTGAGTCGTTGATTCTCTTGCTGGGGCGAATGGAGAAGTACCGTGGTCGCGCATAGCATGAAGCTGATCGTGAAGCCGGTCGTAGCAGCGCTGTTCCTGGGTTTCGTCGTAACACTTTCGGCCATGCGTCCCGCCGCGGCCGAGCCTTCGGTGGTCGGGCTGTGGCAGAAACTCGACGAGCAGACCGGAGCGCCGGTCGCCTGGTTTCTCATCGTCGAACGCGGCGGCTACTATGAAGGCGCGATCGCAAAGATGTTTCCCGCGCCAGGCGACCCGAAAAATCCGATCTGCTCGCGCTGCCAGGACGATCGCAGAAACGCGCCGATATTGGGGATATCGTTCATCCGCAACATGGCGCGCGACGGACTGAGCTACCAGGGCGGCAATATTCTCGATCCGCGTGACGGCAATATCTACAACGCGATGATGACCTTGAGTCCCGACGGTCAGACGCTAACCGTGCGCGGCTATCTGGGTATTGCCCTGTTCGGTCGCGACGAGACTTGGCACCGCCTGCCCGACGGCGCAGTGCGGCAGCTCGATCCGGTCGTGGTCGCCAAATATTTCCCGGGCCAGCACGTCCCGGGACAGAATTTGCCGGGGCAGAATTTAGCGGGTCAGGTCAGGGTTGGCCCGCCAGTTGCCGCGCTCGGACAAGGCGCCGTGAGGCCGGCCAACACTCTCCACTAAGCTTCGACAGCCGCTATTGGATAACGCCGAACTCGCAACCGCGGGCGGCGTATTCATAGCGCGGAACGCCGTAACGGTCCTGATAGACGAGCGGCTGGCAGCGCTGTTGCCATTTGCGATTACGATCGGCCTGCAGCGCTTTCTCGGCTTCGGTCGCAGGCGCGACCTGCCGGATGTACGGATCGCCGTAGCCACCCCAGCGCGAGACGCAGGTGATGGAATAGCGCGATCCGACACAGCTATCGACCTCGATGCCGCCGGCGCGAGCCATGCTCGGGCCGAAACCACTCGAGCTTAAGACGACGACTGCGGCCACGGCGGCAATGCGCGCGGACCACGAGATCACTCTGGCACAGCGAAGGGTTAACACCGCTCTCTCCCTCAAACGCGTGCCGATCAATTCAATCGGCTGCTGTTGCGTTCGCCGCGATCGCGCAACAACACGCGACAACGGCTACGCTGATGCGAGCAAAGCGGGTGCCAGTGGTTGTGCCCTGTTTTGGCACATGACGTTAAGATAAATGGCGGAAGATTTTCATTTGAGCGTGATCCGGCGCAGTATTATGAACTAGCGCCGGATGATGGCCGCTGGCGATAGCTGCCGCTGTTCCCAGCCGGCGCGTTCGAGCTCCGGCACGCTATCGTCCGCTTGCGGATAGCCGAGACAGAAATAGCCGATGAATTTCCAGTGCGCGGGGACGTCGAGAATAGCCGCCACCGCTTCGGGATCGAGGATCGACACCCAGCCCATGCCGATGCCCTGCGCCCGCGCCGCAAGCCAGATCGTATGCACCGCGGTGACCGCGGAATAGTCGATCATTTCCGGCATGGTGTGACGACCAAGACCATGACCCTGTTCGGTCGTGCGGTCGGCAAAGACGGCAAAATGCGCGGGCGCTTCATCCAGTCCGGCGAGCTTGAGCTTGGCATAGAGGCTCGTGCGTTCCGGCGCCTGCGCCGCAAGCGCCTGTGCATTGCAGGCGGCGAAATTTTCGCGGATCGCCGCGCGCAGCGTGCGGTTTTCAACAATGACGAAGCGCCACGGCTGGCTTAATCCGACCGACGGCGCGAGACAGGCAAATTCGATGAGCACTTCCAAAGCGCCGTCCGGCAGGGGATCGCACAGGAAACGCCGCACGTCGCGCCGCCAGGCCAGAAGGTCGCGCAGGCGCGCGCGAAACGCGCCATCGAAACTCATCGATGGCGCACCGCCTTCGATTTTCTGATGCGCGCGCAAAGTCATGGCCCAAGCCTAGCCGTTGTCGGCAATGGCGGCCATCGCATTTTGATTCATGGCATTCTGCAACCGCTGCCAATCCGGTTCCGCCGCCGGCAGGCCGAAACGCAGCCATTCGGCATGATCGGGAAATCTCCGGACGAATATTCCCGCGCGGCCGAGGTGATGAAAGAGTTCCGCAGCCGCGTGGCTGCGCGCCAGCCGGAACAAAATCGTGCCGCCGACAATGTCGAGGCCGGCGCCGGTCAGGATTGTATCCAGTCTGTCTGCCGCTTGCGCGAGGCGATCCTGCGTTGCGCTGATCCAAGCGCGATCGGCCAGCGCCTGCGTGCCGATCGCGAGCGCCGGTCCTGAAACCGCCCACGGGCCAAGCAGCGACTTGATGCGCTCGACCAGCGCCGGCGCGCCGATCGCAAAGCCAAGCCGCAGACCCGCGAGACCGAAGAATTTGCCGAACGAGCGCAACACCACGACGTTGCCGAGCCCGACCTCGCCGGCAAGACTCTCGCCGGCAAGACTCTTTCCGGCAAGACTCTCTCCGGCGAGACTTGCGTCCACCGGCCCGACATCCATGAAAGCTTCGTCGATCACGAGCAAGCCGCCACGCGCCTGCAGCTTCCTCGCGACGGCGATCAATTCGTCTTTGGCCAGAAGGCGGCCGTCCGGATTATTTGGATTGGTCAGGATCGCAAGCCCGGCATCGCCAAGCGCCCCGATATCGCTCACTTCGGTCACGGCATTCCCGGCGAGAGCGGCGGCGCGGGCGTGCTCGACATAGGTCGGGGCAAGGACTGTGGCGCGTCCGGGCGGCACAAGGCTTGCGATCAGCGGCAGCAAAATTTGCGTGCCGGGGGCAGCTACAAGATGCGCCGCCGAGGGCGCGCCATAGGCCGTAACCGCCGCCGCCACAAGCCTTGCCAGTGCAGTGGAATCCGGTAACCGTGCATACAAATCGGCAGGCAGTGCCGGAACAGGATACGGATTGGGATTGATCCCGGTCGAAAGGTCGACGAAGGGTTCGAGCGCGCCAGGGAACATCTCCCTGGCGGCGCTCAAATCGCCACCGTGCCAAAGCGGCTCGTCCGCGCCCTGAAAGGCCGCCATAGTTGTCACTATGTTCGTTGCGCTCGCGCTCCTTGCCATGCTGATCGAGCTCGCTCTCGGTTATCCGCGACCGCTGTTGCGCGCCATCGGCCATCCGGTGACCTGGATCGGCCGCCTGATCGACGCGCTCGACCGCTCGCTCAACCGCGAGGCGGGCGGACAGATCCGGCGCCGGGCCGCCGGGGTCATCACGATCTTAGCTGTTACGGCCATCACCGGTTCGGTCGCCTATCTGCTGCAGCATGTCCTGTTGCGCCTGCCATTCGGCATATTCGCCGCGGCGCTTGCGGGCAGCTCTTTAGTGGCCCAGCGAAGCTTGTACCGCCATGTGGCCGATGTGGCCACAGCGCTCGAAACCGGCGGCGTCGAGGCCGGCCGCGCTGCCGTCGCGCATATTGTCGGCCGCGATGCCACGGCGCTCGATGCCGCCGGCGTGGCGCGCGCCGCGATCGAAAGTCTCGCCGAGAATTTCTCCGACGCCATCGTCGCGCCGGTATTCTGGATGGCCGTTGCCGGGCTTCCGGGCGCCGCGATCTACAAGGCGATCAATACCGCCGACAGCATGATCGGCCATCTTAATAAGCGCTACGCGGCTTTCGGCTGGGCCGCGGCGCGGCTCGACGATCTGATCAATTTACCGGCATCGCGGCTTTCGGCGCTGTTTTTGATCGCCGCAGCTGCGACCGCAAGAGGCTTCAACGTCAGCACCGCATGGCGCGCGACCTGGCGGGACGCCGCGCGCCATCGTTCGCCCAATGCCGGCTATCCGGAAGCAGCCATCGCGGGCGCGCTCGGCCTCGCGCTGGCCGGCCCGCGCATTTATGACGGCGTCGCGGTCGATGATGCAGTCATGGGATCTGGCCGCCGCGCTGCCGATGCGCAGGACATCCGCCGGGCGCTTAAGCTCTACCGCCGCGCCGATGCGGCGCTGATCGTGCTGCTCGCGCTTATTGGTGTCCTCTTCATCGTGCGAGTTTGAGCAAACGATCGATGTCGAGATGCGTTTCCAGATGCACGGCCAGCGCGTCGAGCGTCTCCTCGACCAGCGCATCATAAGCGATGTTCGCCGCGCCCGCGGCAAAACGGCCGAGCCAGGCGGCGCGCTGCCGGTCATCGGCAAACAGGCCGTGGATATAGGTACCGACGGCGCGTCCGTCGGCGGAGATCGCGCCTTCGGGCGCGCCATCGGCAAGATGCGCAAAAGGCCTCACGCGATCGGGGCCTTCGGTCACGCCCATATGCATCTCGTAGCCGAAGAACGGTGCGCCGTCGGTCGTCGTACCCCGCACCGCGGTGAGGCGCTTGTCCTCGGACAGGATGGTCTCGACGTCGATGAGGCCAAGCCCCTCGACTTTCCCCGGCGGACCTTCGATGCCGTCGGGATCGGCAACGCTGCGCCCCAGCATCTGATAACCGCCGCACAGGCCCAAGACCGCGCCGCCGCGGCGGTGATGTGCGGCAATGTCGATATCGAAACCCGCCGCGCGCAGCGCGGCCAGATCGGCAATCGTCGCTTTCGAGCCGGGCAGCACGATGAGGCCGACATCGCCCGGCAGCGCCCGACCCGGCTTGACGCGAACGAGATCGACCGCCGGCTCGGCATCGAGCGGATCGAAATCGTCGAAATTGGCGATGTGCGGCAGGATCGGAACGGCGATGCGGAGCTTGGTCGCCGACTTAGCGCCCGATTTGCCCTGCCGGATATGCTCGAGCGCCAGCGCGTCTTCAGCCGGAAGGCGCCGCGCTCCGGCAAAATGCGGCACGAGGCCGAGCGCCTCCCACCCGGTCAATTGCACGATGCGCTCCATACCGGCGTCGAACAGTTCCGGATCGCCGCGGAACTTGTTGACGATGAAGCCGCAGATCAGAGCTGCGTCTTCCGGCGCGATGACGGCCTTGGTGCCGACCAGGCTTGCGATCACGCCGCCGCGGTCGATATCGCCGATCAGCACCACGGGCACGCCCGCGGCCTGGGCGAAACCCATATTGGCAATGTCGTTGACGCGCAGATTCACTTCCGAAGCGCTGCCGGCGCCTTCGACCAGAACGATGTCGGATTCGCTGCGCAACTGCTCAAAACTTTCCAGCACATAAGGCAAGAGCTCGCGCTTTAACTGCTGATAGGCGGCGGCCTTGGCGCTGCCATGGACCTTGCCCTGCACGACGACCTGCGCGCCGATCTCACTCTGTGGCTTGAGCAGAACCGGGTTCATATGCACGCTCGCGGCCGTCCGCGCCGCGCGCGCCTGCAGCGCCTGGGCGCGGCCGATCTCGCCGCCGTCCGCGGTCACCGCCGCATTGTTCGACATGTTCTGCGGCTTGAACGGGCGCACGCTCAGGCCCCGCAGCGTCAAGGCGCGCGCGAGGCCGGCAACGATGAGCGACTTGCCGACGTCGGAGCCGGTGCCCTGAAACATCAGCGCGCGCGCCGGCATGTTTTAGAACTCGATGCCGGGCTGCGCCTTCACGCCGGCGGCGAAATGGTGCTTCACCAAAGTCATCTCCGTGACCAGATCGGCGACGGCGATCATTTCCGGCTTGGCGTTGCGGCCGGTGACGACGACGTGCAAATCGGGCCGTCGCGCCGTCAAAGCAGCGACGACATCGTCGAGCTTCAGATAATCATAGCGCAGCGCGATATTGATCTCGTCGAGAACGATCATGGCAAAGCTTGGATCGTCCATCAGCTCCTGCGCTTTCGCCCAGGCGCGCGCAGCGGCCGCGACATCGCGGGCACGGTCCTGCGTTTCCCAGGTGAAACCCTCGCCCATCGTGTGCCAGACCAGCTGATCGCCGAATTTGGCGAGCGCGTCGCGCTCGGCGGAGTGCCAACCGCCCTTGATGAATTGCACCACGCCGACGCGATGGCCGCGGCCGAGCATGCGCAGGGTCAAGCCGAACGCCGCCGTCGATTTCCCTTTACCGGTGCCGGTATGAACGATGAGCAAGCCTTTCTCGATCTTCTTCTCGGCGACTTCGGCGTCCTGCACCGCCTTGCGCTTGGCCATCTTGGCGCGATGCCGTTCGGCCTCGGTTTCGTCATTGGCTTTGATTGTGTCGGTCATCTCGTCACCTCAGAGCGTGCCCTTCACCGCCAGCGGAATCCCGGCGACCACCAGCACGACGCGATCGGCCCGCGCGGCGATACGCTGATTGAGAAGGCCCTGCAAATCGCGAAACCGCCGCCCGAGCGGGTGTTCGGGCACAATACCGTAACCGACTTCGTTGGCGACCAGCACCACGGGCGCGGAGCTTGCCGCCAAAGCCTGTTCCAGGAGCGCCGTCTCTTCATCGATATTGTCGTCCGCCAGCAACAGATTCGACAGCCACAAAGTGAGGCAATCGACCAGCACCGGGCGCCCCTGGCTCGTTCTCAAGGCGACAGGCAGATCGCGCGGCGCTTGGATGGTCTGCCAGTTCGATCCGCGCCGCGCCCGATGCGCGGCAATGCGCTCGGCCATTTCGGCGTCGCCCGCCTCCGCCGTCGCCACATAGCTCCAAGGCGGCGGCATGGCGGCGATCAAGCTCTCGGCATAGCGGCTTTTGCCGGAGCGGGCGCCGCCGAGGACGAGCGTCATTTTCGCTGTGCTGGACATAACCTGATCACTCGGAACTTTGCGGCCAGATTGACAGCCCGGCCCGGCGAAATCTATCACTAGCGCATCGATGGTCCCTCGCGAGAGGGCGAAGAGGGAATGCGGTGCGGCGGCGTGAAAACGCCTGCCAAAACCGCAGCTGCCCCCGCAACTGTGAGCGGGAAGTCTCGTTCGGTTACGCCACTGGTTCCACCGGGAAGGCAGGACGAGGCGACGATCCGCGAGCCAGGAGACCTGCCATCGGTCGTGTCGACGCGACAAACATGGGTCGGGGTGTACCTGTGGATGATCCAAAAGGCCGCCAGGTCTTTTGGTCCTCGCTCGCGCCGACGGCAGGCCATGCGAGGATTTTTTGGTGCTGAACTTCCTGAAAGCCACGGTCGACGACGCGTCGGCCAATCATCGCGGCAAAGTCGTCGCGCTTTATGTTTTTCTTGTTGCGGCAAATGCCCTGGTGTGGACCTGGGCGGTCATTGCGCTGGCCGGACGGCCGACGCTGCTCGGCACGGCGTTCCTCGCTTACGTGCTGGGGCTGCGCCACGCCGTCGATGCCGACCATATCGCGACCATCGACAATGTGGTGCGCAAGCTGATGCAAGAGGGCAAGCGGCCGATCGCGGTCGGCTTGTTCTTTTCGCTCGGCCATTCGCTGTCGATCGCGCTTGCGGTGGCGGCGATTGCGACCACGGCCTTCGCGCTGCAGGGACGTTTTGAGAACTTCAAAGCAATCGGCAGCCTGATCGGCACCGGTGCTTCGGCGTTTTTTCTGCTTGCCATCGCCGTCATCAATCTCGTGATCCTGCGTCACGTCTGGGGGAGCTTCCGCCGCGCGCGCCGCGGCGAGCCGGTCGGCGATCAAGAGCTCGATATCCTGCTCTCCGGCCGCGGCTTGCTGTCCCGGCTGTTCCGGCCGCTGTTTCGCATGGTGTCGCGCAGCTGGCATATGTTTCCGATCGGATTTCTGTTCGGATTGGGTTTCGATACCGCGACGGAAATCAGCCTGTTCACGGTCGCGGCCAGTCAGGCCTCCGGCGGCATGACCTTCGGCACCGTGATGATCTTCCCGGCTTTGTTCACCGCCGGCATGACTTTGGTCGACACCACCGACAGCGTGCTAATGGTTGGGGCCTATGGCTGGGCCTTCCTCAATCCGATCCGCAAGATCTGGTACAATTTGACCATCACTGCGATTTCAGTTCTGGTCGCGCTCCTGATCGGCGGCATCGAAGCGCTCGGGCTCATTGCCGACAAGCTCAGGCTCGAAGGTGGCTTCTGGGATCTGATCGGCGATCTCAACGGCGGACTCGCCAATTTTGGCTATCTCGTCGTCGGCATCTTCGTCGTGAGCTGGGCGCTGTCTTACCTAATCTATCGCTGGCAGGGCTTCGATCGCCCCGCCATCGAGCGTGTGTGAGGCCGAGCGATGACCCGCGAGACCCCGACCATCTATGTCTGCATCACCTGCAAGCGGCAAAGCACGCCGGATGGCGCGCAGGATTGCGACAGCGATCCGCGGCCCGGCGCGCTGCTCGCGGACGCCACCGAACGCGCCGCCGACGGCACGGACGTGAGCGTGCGGCGGCTGCGCTGCCTCGCCAATTGCAATCGCGGGCCGAGCGCGGCGTTGCGCTGCAACGGGTCCTGGACCTATGTATTTGGCGGGCTCGATACCGGGAACGCGCAGGACCTGGTCGACGGCGCACGGCTTCTGGCAACGGCCGCCGACGGCATTTTGCCGTGGCGCGGACGGCCTGACATCCTCAAGCGCGGCCTGATCGCGCGCGTTCCTCCAATCGATTTCAACGAGGCTGACCTATGACCATGGCAAACGGCCAACTCGCGCGCATACCTTGCACCATCGTCACCGGCTTTCTCGGCGCCGGCAAGACGACGCTGATCCGTCACGTGCTCGCAAACACCAAAGGCCGCAGGCTTGCCGTGATCGTCAACGAATTCGGCGACGTCGGCATCGACGGCGAGATTCTCAAAGGCTGCGGCGACGCCGCGTGCCCGGAAGACAACATCGTCGAACTCGCCAATGGCTGCCTGTGCTGCACGGTGGCCGACGAATTCGTGCCGGCGCTCGATGCGCTTCTCGCCAAGGGCGGCATCGAACATATCGTCATCGAGACCTCCGGCCTCGCGCTGCCGAAACCTTTGGTGCAGGCGTTTCACTGGCCGGCGATCAAGAGCCGCGTCACCGTCGACGGCGTTGTGGTCGTGGTCGATGGCGCCGCCCTTGCCGATGGCCGCGTCGCTCAGGATCTCGAGGCGCTGTCACGGCAACGCGCCGCCGACTCGGCGCTCGATCACGACGACCCGGTCGAGGAAGTCTTCGAGGATCAGATCGCCTGCGCCGACCTCGTCGTGCTCAACAAGCGCGACCTCCTCGACGAAGCCGGCGTCAATCAAGCGCTGGCGACGATTTCGAGCGCGCTGCCGCGCAGCGTCAAAGTGCTAACCGTTACCGGCGGCAAGGTGGACGAGACCCTGCTGCTCGGGCTCGGCGTCGGCACCGAGGATGACATCGCCAATCGCCGCACCCACCACGACGCGGAAGAAGACCACGATCACGACGATTTCGATTCCTTCGTCGTGCCGATCGGCGAGGTCGCCGATCCGTCGAATTTGTCGGCGCGCGTCGCTTCGCTGGCCGAGCGCTTCGACGTGCTGCGGGTCAAGGGCTTTGCCGCGGTGACCGGGAAGCCGATGCGCCTCCTCGTGCAAGCCGTGGGCCCGCGCGTCTCGCATCAATATGACCGGCCCTGGGCGGCGTCCGAGGCGCGCGAAGGTCGTCTGGTGGTGATCGGACTGAAGGGCTTGGATCGCGCCGCGGTGACGCAGGCTTTGACCGGGTAATCCACGATGCACTTGTTGACGACGAGTTCAACCGGCCTCGACGAGATTGTCGAAGCGGTCGATCTCGGCCAGCCGCCCGGCGATATCGCCATTCTGTCGTTCGCCGACAGCGACCTCTCGGGTCTTGCCGCTGCCTGGCAGGCCGAGCGCGCCGCGTTGCCGAGCGTGCGGCTCGCGCATTTGCGCGACCTGCGCCATCCGATGTCGGTGGATTTATGGATCGAGCGGGTCGGCGCACGCGCCAAGGTGATCTTGGTGCGCCTCCTCGGCGGATTGGACTTCTGGAAATACGGCATCGAACGTTTATCGGCACTGGCGCGCGAGCGCGGCCTCGCGCTTGCCGTGCTGCCGGGCGAAGATCGCGACGACAGCCGGCTTGTGGCCGCCTCGACCTTGCCGGCCGACCAACTCGACGAATTGCTGGGCTTCTTTCGCGAAGGCGGGCCGGAGAATTTGCGCAGCCTGTTGCGCCGGCTGGCGCGCCATGCCGGTGCGGACCTGGAAACCTGCAAGCCGAAGCCACTGCCGCGGCTCGCCGGATATATCCCAGGCCAGGGCGCCGTCGCGCTCGAGCAAATGGTGGCCGCGCTCGAACCGAACCGGCCGGTCGTTCCGATCATTTTCTACCGCGCTTTGTTGCTCGCCTCCGACACCGCGCCGATCGACATGTTGGCCGACGCGCTCGCCACGCGCGGCCTGGCGCCGGCGCCGCTGATCGTCACGAGCTTGAAGGATGGCGAGGCCACGCAGTTCCTGCGCGGCGCCTTCGCCAAGCTCGATCCCGCCTTGATTGTCACGACGACGGCGTTCGCTGCGGGCAGCGCCGATACGCCGACCGTGCTCGACGAGCCAGGCGTGCCGGTCCTGCAAGTCGTCAGCGCCACGACCAAGCGCGCCGCCTGGCGCGACAGCCCGCGTGGGCTCGGCGCCGCCGACCTCGCGATGCACATCGTGCTGCCCGAACTCGACGGCCGCGTGCTCGCCGGAACGATCGCGTTCAAGGACCCGCTGCCGCCGCATGAAGGGCTTGCCTTCACTGCGCTCGTGAGCCGGCCCGAACCCGATCGCGTCGCGATTGTCGCGGATCGCATAACCGCGCTCGTTCACTTGCGTGCACTGCCGCGCAGCGAGCGGCGTGTCGCCATCCTGATGCCGGATTATCCCGGCGCACCGGGCCGCACCGGTTACGCCGTCGGTCTCGACGTGCCGGCCAGCGTGATCGCCGCTCTCGAAGACCTGTCAGCCGCGGGCTACGCCGTGGCAGGCCCGCCTGAGTCATCGCGCCATTTGCTCGATGCCGTGTCGAAAGTCTCTGATGATGCCCGGCTGAGCATCGCGCAGTACGAGAATCTGCTGACGCAATTGCCCGGTGCGGCCGTCGCCCGGTTGCGCGACGCCTGGGGCGATCCTGCCAACGACCCGGACGCACGCGACGGCGCGTTCCATTTTCGCGCGAAACAATTCGGCAAGCTGATCGTCGCACTGCCGCCCGATCGCGGGCGCGCCGCGGAGCGCCGCGCCGATTATCACGATCCGTCGCTGCCGCCGCGGCACGCACTGGTCGCGTTCGGCCTGTGGTTGCAACACGTCGCGAAAGTGGATGCGCTTGTCCACATGGGCGCTCATGGCACCCTGGAATGGCTGCCGGGCAAGGCAGTCGCCCTGACCGAAGAATGCTTCCCCGAAATCGTCACCGGCGCGCTGCCGGTGATCTATCCCTTCATCGTCAGCAATCCCGGCGAAGCGGCGCAGGCCAAGCGCCGCATTGCCGGCGTGACCATCGGTCACCTGCCGCCGCCGCTCACCGCCGGCGGGCCGAGTGGCGACGCGCACCAACTCGAACTCCTGCTCGACGAATATGCGCAAGCCGACGGCCTCGATCGCCGCCGCCGCGAGCGGCTTGCCGAGCTGATCGTCGAAACCGCGCAGCGCACCGGCCTCGCGCAAGAAGCTGGGATCGTGGCTGGCCTCGACGTCAAGGCCGAAGCCGACGCCGCGCTGCGGCGCATCGATGCTTGGCTGTGCGACTTGAAGGACCTCGCCGTCAAAGACGGCCAGCACATCTATGGCCGCATCCCGCCGGGCATCGACGATCCGGCTTGGCACGCGAGTGCCGACGCCGAACGTGCGGCGCTGCTCGCCGCACTCGACGGGCGTCGCGTCGCGGCAGGGCCTGCCGGCGCGCCAGCGCGTGGACGCCGCGATGTGCTGCCGACCGGCCGCAATCTGTTCACCGCCGATCCGCGCACGCTGCCGACGCCGACGGCGATGGAGCTCGGCCGCCGCGCCGCCGACGAAATCGTGCGCGCGCATTTGCAGAGCCATGGCGATATGCCGCGTTCGGTCGTCGTCGATCTTTGGGGCAGCGCCACCTTGCGCACCGGCGGCGAGGAGATCGCGCAGGGCTTTGCGCTGATGGGCTGCCGGCCGATCTGGGATCCTGCGAGCGGGCGCGTCACCGGTGTCGAAGTGCTACCAACCGCCTCGGCCGGCCGGCCGCGCGTCGACGTCACCTTCCGCATTTCCGGACTGTTCCGCGATCTCTTCCCGGCGCAGATCGCGCTGATCGATACCGCCGTGCAGGCGGTCGCCGCCCGCGACGAGACCGACGACGAGAACCCCCTCGCCGCCGCACGCCGCGGTGCCGATGCGCATCTGCAGCGCATTTTCGGCACCGCGCCTGGCACTTATGGATCTGGCGTGGAGGATTTGTTGGGCCGCGATGCCGAACCCGACAAGATCGGCGCGGCCTATCTCGCCGCCGCCTCGCACGCCTATAGCGGCGCTGACGGCGCGGCGCATGCCGCGCCCGGCAGTTTTGGCGAACGCATCGCCGATGCCGACATGCTGGTGCATACCAGCGACGATCCGGCACGCGATCTTCTTGAAGGCGCCGAAGACGCGGCCTTTGTCGGCGGCTTTGCCGCGGCCGCCAAGATGCTCGGTCGCTCGGCCGATCTGGTGATGCTGGACATGACCGATCCGCAGCGGCCCCGTGCACGGGCTTTGTCGGTGGCGCTGGTGCGCATCGTGCGGGCCCGCGCGATCAATCCGCGCTTTATCAGCGGCCAGATGCGCCATGGCCCGCGTGGTGCGGCGGAATTTGCCGAGACGGTCGAGCGGCTCTGCGCCTTCGCCGAAACCACAGATGCGGTGAGCGACGAACTGTTCGATCTCGTTTACGCCGCCTATGTCGCCGATCCTGCCGTGCGCGACTTCTTGCTGCGCGAAAATCCGCAAGCCGCGGCAGCGATCGCCGAGAAGCTTGATGGGGCGCGCCGCCGCGGTTTCTGGCATCCGCGCCGCAACGACATCGAGACAGGGCTTGCGGCGCTGCGCGCAGAGGTGATGGCATGACGGCGATCGCCAAAACCGTTCCGCGGCGCCGCGGCGCCTGCCCCGGTCTGTCGGCGCCGATGCCGACCGGCGACGGCCTATTGGTACGGCTTCTGCCGACTGGGACCATTCCGCTCGCGGCATTTGCTGCACTGTGCCAAGCGGCGCGTGCGCATGGCAACGGCGTGATCGAAGTCACCTCGCGCGGCAGCATTCAGGTGCGTGGCCTGAACGAGGCATCCGCTGCGGAATTCGCCGACACCGTCGCGGCGCTTGATATTGCCGCTGACGACGGGGTCCCGGTGTTGTGCAATCCGCTCGCCGGACTCGACACCGGGGAAATTCTCGATTCGGCGTCGCTTGCGACCGAACTGCGCCGCACCTTTGCGCAGAGCATGCTCGCGACAAAACTCGCGCCCAAGGTCTCCGTCGCTATCGATGGTGGCGGCGCAATCGGACTTGGCGCTGTCGCAGCCGACATTCGGCTGCGCGCGCAGGCGGTGCGCGGCGAGGTGGTACTGCACGTCAGTGTCGGCGGTGATGAAGGCCGCGCCGCCGGCCTGGGTCATGTGAGGCCGATGCACGGCGTCGAAACCGTGCTTCGCTTGCTCGATGTCATCGCGCGGCGGGGCCGCGATGCACGCGCCCGCGACATTGTTGCCGCCGAGGGGGCACAAGCGTTTTGCTCGGCAATTGGCGACTTTTTGCTTTCTGCGGAGACAGCGCTGGATTCCAGATTGCGCAGGAATGAGTGGAGTGGAACTGCCGCCATGGCGATTGGAAAATTTTCGCTGCGCAACGGAGATTGCGCCATCGGCATTGGCCTCGCCTTCGGCCATGCCGATGCTGGTTCGCTCGAACGATTGGCTGAAGCCGCACGATCTGCCGGAGCAACCGGCCTGCGCACGGCGCCGGGACGCACGCTTTTGGCCCTCGGACTTCCGCAGAAGACCGCGCTTGCCTTTGCCGAAGCCGCCGAACGGCTCGGCTTCATCACCCGCGCCGACGATCCGCGCCGCAAAGTCATTGCCTGCGCCGGAGCGCCGATTTGCGCTTCGGCGCATATTGCTTCACGCGCGCTGGCGCCTGCTGTCGCAGCAAATGCGGCGCCGCGACTCGGCACGATTCATATTTCCGGCTGCGCCAAGGGCTGCGCGCATGCCGAGGCTGCCGCACTGACCGTTGTCGGCATGCCCGAGGGTTGCGCGCTCATCGCCAACGGGACCGTGCGCGACACGCCGTTCGCGATCGTGGCCAAGAATGAACTGTCGGCCGCGATTGCGAACCATGCGCGCGAACACATTGAGGAGGCCGCGCATGTCTGAGCAGGCCAGCTACCTGCGCGACGGCACCGCGATCTACGAGCGCTCGTTCGCGATCATCCGCGCCGAGGCCGATCTGTCGCGCTTCTCGGTGGAGGACGCCGATGTTGCGGTGCGCATGATCCATGCTTGCGGTCAAGTCGATATGGCCCGGCACATCGTTTTCGGCGACGGGCTGGCGGCGGCGGCGCGCGGCGCTTTGGCCAAGGGCGCGCCGATCTTCTGCGATTCAGAAATGGTGGCGCACGGCGTGACGCGGGCGCGGTTACCGGCGAAGAACGACGTGATCTGCACGCTCAACGATCCGCGCACCGCGGCGCTTGCGGCAAGGAACGGCACCACGCGTTCGGCGGCGGCGCTCGATCTGTGGGCCGAGCGCCTGTCCGGGGCCGTGGTCGCAATCGGCAATGCGCCGACGGCTTTGTTCCGGCTGTTGGAAATGCTCGATGCCGGCGCACCGAAACCGGCGGCCATTCTCGGCATCCCGGTCGGATTTGTCGGAGCCGCCGAATCGAAAGAGGCGCTCGCCGCCGATCCGCGCGGCGTGCCGTTTCTGATCGTACGCGGAAGGATGGGCGGCAGCGCCATGACGGCCGCAGCGCTCAACGCCTTGGCGAGGACCGGGATATGAGCGCGGGGAAACTTCTCGGTGTCGGCGTCGGGCCGGGCGATCCGGAACTGATGACCCTGAAAGCGATGCGCGCGCTCGGCGAAGCCGACGTGATTGCCCATTTCGCCAAGGCCGGCAATGCCAGTCACTCGCGCGCCATCGTGGCGCAGCATTTGCGCGCCGGCGTCATCGAATTACCGTTGCTCTATCCGGTCACCACCGAACTGCCAGCCTGCAGCAACGACTATCGCGATGTCATCTGCGATTTCTACGACGCGGCAGCCGCGGAGATAGCAAGCCATCTCGAAGCTGGCCGCAGCGTCGCCGTCATCAGCGAGGGCGACCCGCTGTTCTACGGCTCCTACATGCATCTGCACACGCGCCTAGCGCCGCGCTTCGCCACCGAGATCGTTGCCGGCGTCACCGGCATGTCGGGCTGTTGGTCGGCGGCGGGCATGCCGATCGCGCAAGGCGACGACGTGTTCACGGTGCTGCCGGCGACGCTGCCCGAAGCCGAGCTGGCGCGGCGGCTGTCCGACGCCGACGCCGCGGTGGTGATGAAGGTCGGCCGCCATTTGCCGAAATTGCGGCGTGCGCTTGAAACGAGCGGCCGGCTGCCGCACGCCATCTATGTCGAGCGCGGCACGATGTCGGAGGAGAAGCTCATTCCGCTCGCCGACAAGACCGACGACGATGCGCCCTATTTCGCCGTGGTGCTGGTGCCCGGGTGGGAGAAGCGGCCGTGAAAGCGGCCACGACGCCAGCCACGAGCGGCCGACTCGTGGTCATTGGCTTAGGCCCCGGCGATGCGGGCTATCTGACGCCGCAAGCTGCTGATGCGCTCGCAGCCGCCGATGCGCTTTACGGCTACGGGCCCTACCTCGATCGCGTACCCGAGCGTCCGGGACAAAGCCGTCATGCTTCCGACAATCGCGAAGAAGGCGCGCGCGCCGCCGCCGCTCTCCGCCACGCGGCACAAGGCGCAAGTGTAGCCGTCGTGTCCGGCGGCGACCCTGGCGTATTCGCCATGGCGGCTGCGATCTGCGAACAGATTGAATCCGGCCCGGAGGCTTGGCGGGCGCTCGACGTTGAATTCGTGCCGGGCATCACCGCGATGCTTGCGGTCGCGGCGCGGATCGGCGCACCGCTCGGTCACGATTTCTGCGCGCTGTCGCTGTCCGACAATCTCAAGCCGTGGAACCTCGTCGAGCGTCGCCTCGATGCCGCAGCGGATGCCGGCTTTGTCATCGCGCTCTACAATCCGATATCGCGGGCGCGGCCGTGGCAGCTCGGCCACGCGCTGGAGCGCCTGCGCCGGCATTTGCCCGAAGCGACGCCCGTGGTGTTCGGCCGCGCCGTTGGGCGATCCGACGAGCGGGTGAGCATCACTACGCTCGGCGAAGCCGATGCCGCGAATGCCGACATGGCGACACTGATCATTATCGGCTCGCGCGAAACACGCGTGATCGCACGCGCGGGAAAGCCGCCGCTCGTTTACACGCCGCGCGCCGCGGCCAAGGTGAGCGCTTGATCGAGCCAGATCACCGCTTCGTCGACCGTCGCAACGGCAGGCACATTGGGCAGCGCCGGCCGGCGCAATATGATCACTTCAAGGCCGAGCGCGCGGGCTGCGGCAATCTTGCCGTAGGTCGCCGTGCCGCCACTGTTCTTGGCGACCACCGCTTCAATGCGATGCGCTTTGAGCAAAGCGCGATCCGCAGCTTCGCTGAACGGGCCGCGGCCGGTGATGTAATCGACTTGCGGCAAAGCCAGCGGCGGCGCGACCGGATCGACACTGCGGATCAGATAATAATGCTGCGGCGCCTCGCTGAACGGCGCCAGTTCGTTGCGGCCGAGCGCGACAAAGACGCGGCGGGGTGCGTTGCCAAGGGCCTCGACCGCAGCATTAACATTGCTCACCAGTGTCCAACGGTCGCCATCGATTTTGTGCCAAGGTCGGCGCCGCAAAGCCATAAGCGGCACCTGGGCGTTGCCGGCCGCCGCTGCGGCATTTGCCGAAATGATGCTGGCATAGGGATGCGTGGCATCGATCAAAGCATCGACGCGCTCGCGCACGAGATAATTTGCAAGCCCCGTAGCGCCGCCGAAACCGCCGCTGCGGACCGGCACCGGCAGCGCCACCGGCGCCATGGTGCGTCCGGCAAGGGAGAGCGTAATATCGAGATCGGGACGCACGGCAAGGCGCTCGGCCAAGCCGCGCGCTTCCGTGGTGCCCCCGAGTATGAGGATGCGTGGCATGACGTTTAACCCGCCGCTTCCCGCTGCGCTTCGGCCCGACACTGCCGCATTGCCGCGCTGGCTGTCCATTGTCGGCATCGGCGAGGACGGGCCGGAGGGCCTGAGCCCGGTGGCGCGTGATCTTATCGGCGACGCCGAAGTCGTGTTCGGCGGCAGGCGTCATCTGGGGCTCGCGGCCCCTCTCATCCGCGGCGCCACCAAAGCCTGGCCGAGCCCATTCGACGGCGCAGCCACCGAAGTGCTGCAGCATCGCGGCCACCCGGTCTGCGTGCTCGCCACCGGCGATCCGTTCAATTACGGCGTCGGCGCGGTGCTGGCGCGCCATGTCGATGTCACGGAAATGGTCGTAGTACCGGCGCCGTCGGCGTTCAGCCTGAGCGCGGCACGGCTCGGCTGGTCGCTACCGCAGGCGGTGCTGCTCTCGCTGCACGGCCGCAACCTCGATCTGATCCGCCCGCATCTGCAGCCCGGCGCGCGCATCATCGCCTTGACCTCGGACGGCGAGGGGCCGACCGCTCTGGCAAGGCTTCTCACGCAAATCGGCTTCGGCATTTCGCGGTTGACCGTCCTCGAAGCGCTCGGCGGCCCGTGCGAGCGCATCCTGACGACGACCGCGGCCGGTTATCACTTCGGCGCAGTCGAGGCGCTCAATACGGTTGCGGTCGAGGTCGAAGCGGCGCCGGATGCGCGCATCTTGCCGCGCGCGGCAGGCCTTGCCGACGATCTGTTCGAGCATGACGGCCAGATCACCAAGCGCGAAATCCGCGCGCTGACTTTGTCGGCGCTGCAGCCGCGCCGCGGCGAATTGTTGTGGGATATCGGCGCCGGCTCAGGCTCGATCGCGATCGAATGGATGCTGGCCGACCCGACAATGCGCGCCATTGCCGTGGAGCAGCGCGAGGATCGCGCCGCGCGGATCAGGCGCAATGCCGCGGCCTTCGGCGTACCTGGCCTCGAGATCGTCGAGGCGATGGCTCCCGCCGCGCTCACGACCTTGGCGCCGCCGCACGCGATCTTCATCGGCGGCGGTGTCGGCGAAGGCGGCGTCTTCGAAGTCGCCATGCGGGCGCTGCGTCCCGGCGGCCGGCTTGTGGTCAATGCTGTGACGCTTGAGACCGAAACGCTGCTCACGGCGCGCCACGCGGCGGCTGGCGGCGAATTGATCCGCATCGCGATTTCGCGCGCGGAGCCGCTCGGCGAAAAGACCGGCTGGCGCCCGGCAATGCCGGTGACGCAATGGCGCTGGACCAAACCATGATCGTCGCCGGCGTCGGTTGCCGCCGGGGCACGCCCGCGCCGGATATCGAAGCGGCTATCCGCGCGGCGCTGGCGCAGGCCGGCCTTGCCGCGCACGCGCTCAATGCCATCGCAACGATTGCGGCCAAGCATGACGAGGCCGGGATCGAGACCGCGGCGGCGCATTTCGGTGTCAGTGTCGTGTTGGTGCCGGACGGCGAACTGAAATCCGCAAGCGAACGGACACAAACCAAATCCGAACGCGTGCTGGCGCTGACCGGGGTGCCGTCGGTTGCTGAGGCGGCGGCGCTTGCGGCCGCTGGCCCCGCGGCGCGACTGATCGGCCCGCGGCTCGTGATCGGCGCCGCGACCTGCGCACTTGCAGTCTCCGAGCCGGCATCATGACCGTGCATTTCATCGGTGCCGGGCCGGGCGCAGCCGATCTGATAACGGTGCGCGGCCGCGATCTCATCGCGCGATGCCCGGTCTGTCTCTATGCCGGCTCGATCGTGCCGCGCGAATTGCTCGGCTTCTGTCCGCCGGGCGCACGCATCGTCGATACCGCACCGCTGTCGCTCGACGAGATCGATGCCGAATTCGCGCGCGCGCATGCGGTAGGCCAGGACGTCGTGCGGCTGCATTCCGGAGATCTCTCGATCTATTCGGCGTTGGCCGAGCAGCTGCGCCGGCTCGGCCAGCGCGGCATCCCCCATACGCTGACGCCCGGCGTGCCGGCTTTCGCTGCAGCCGCGGCGGCGCTCGCATGCGAACTGACTGTGCCGGAAGTGGCGCAGAGCGTGGTGCTGACCCGCGTCTCCGGCCGCGCCTCGCGCATGCCCGAAACCG
The DNA here is from genome assembly GCA_035483735.1 of Xanthobacteraceae bacterium. Classification (GTDB taxonomy): domain Bacteria; phylum Pseudomonadota; class Alphaproteobacteria; order Rhizobiales; family Xanthobacteraceae; genus BOG-931. The sequence goes on from DATHPQ010000148.1 coordinate 28,230, forward strand.
AGAAGCTTGCGAGTTTTGCCACGACCGGCGCGACGCTCGTCATCCATCTCGCCATCCACGCCATCGACACGGTCGTCAAGGAGCTCGTGCCGTTTTACGGCGCCGATTGTCCGGCCGCCGTCGTGGTGCAGGCCTCATCGCCCGCGGAACTGATATTGCGCGGCACGCTTGCCGATATCGCCACCAAGGTCGCGGCGGCAAAAATCGAGCGCACGGCGCTGATCATGGTCGGCCGGGCTTTGGCCGCGGAAGACTTTCGCGACAGCGCGCTTTATGACGCCGACTATCGCCGCAGGTTTCGCGGAGGCGCAACGTGAAGGCGCTGCTAGTTTTTGAACGGCGCGCGGCCGACGAGATTTTGCTCGCGGTCGAAAATAACGACTTCGATGTCGATGTTTCGGCCGACCACAAGACCTGCGGCCGTCTCCTGCGCCGACAGCGCGACCAGTTCGCCAAGCGCAATGCCCTCGGCTTGCGCATGAGCAAAAGCTTGCGCGGTGGTATTGGCGGCCATGATGCGCGTACAAAGCTCGCCCGAGCCGCCGGCCGCCGCCACGACATTGGCGAGTTCAACAAGATCGACGGCGCCGCGTTTGGAGTGCAGATCGGTGAAGCCTTGCGCGAGCTTGGTCATCTTGGCGACACCTCCGGCGATGGTGACGCGCGGTACCGGATGGCGACGCAGATACTTCAGCATGCCGCCAACGAAGTCGCCCATGTCGATCAGCGCGATCTCCGGCAGCCCATAAAGCCTTTGCGCGCCGGCTTCGGACGTCGCTCCCGTTGCGCCGGCGATATGCGTAAGACCCGCAGCGCGCGCGACATCGATGCCGGACTGGATCGAATGAATCCAGGCCGCGCAGGAATAAGGCACGACGATCCCCGTAGTGCCGAGAATCGACAAGCCGCCGACAATGCCAAGACGGCCGTTGAGCGTTTTGGTCGCCAGAACCTCGCCGCCCGGAATGGAGATTTCCACTTCGGCATCTGCGGCGCGGCCTGCGGTGGCTGCGATCTCACCGATCGCGTCACGGATCATCTGCCGCGGCACCGGATTGATGGCGGGCTCGCCCGGCGGAATGGGCAGCCCGGCGCGCGTCACCGTGCCGACGCCCTCGCCGGCCTTGAAGGTCACGCCGGTGCCGAGCGCGCCGGCGCGAACCGTGGCGCAAACCAGCGCGCCATGGGTGACGTCGGGATCGTCGCCGGCGTCCTTGATCACGCCAGCAGTCGCCGAGCTGTCGCCTGTTTTTGTCATGGCCAACGCAAAGCTTGGCCGCTCGCCGCGCGGCAGCGTCACTTCGACCGGATCAAGAAAGTCCCCTGTCACCAGCGCCGCAAAAGCCGCTTTGGCCGCGGCAGCGGCACAGGCGCCGGTGGTCCAGCCCCGGCGCAATGGGGCGTCCTGTTTGGCCATAAACCTTCCTCTGGTGAGATTGTCTTTAGTCCCGGAGCCTGCGCACGTCACGCCGGGCATGCCGCCGTAAAAGGACAATTATGACTGCGCGCGGGCTTATTATCGCCGCGCCGCATTCCGGCGCCGGCAAGACCACGGTGACGCTCGCCATCCTCGCGGCGCTGACGCGGCGTGGGCTCACCGTGCGGGCGGCGAAAGCTGGCCCCGATTACATCGACCCGGCATTCCACGCTGCGGCCATTGGCGCGCCAAGCGTCAATCTCGACAGCTGGGCCATGCCGGACCCGATTCTCGAAACGCTCGCCGCGCAGGCCGCCGACGGCGCGGATATTCTCGTCGTGGAAGGCGTCATGGGCCTGTTTGACGGCGCCGCCGGCGCGACCGGCCGCCGCGGCGCCACTGCTGAACTCGCGGCGCATTTCGGGCTGCCGGTCGTTCTGGTGCTCGATATCTCGCGCCAGGCGCAATCCGCCGCCGCCGTGGTGCGCGGCTTTGCTGCGCACGATCCCGCCGTGCGGATCGCGGGCGTCATTCTCAACCGCGTCGGCAGCGAGCGGCACCGTGCGCTGGTCGCCGATGCGATCGAAGCGGTGGGTATTCCTGTCCTCGGCGCCGTGCCGCGCGAAGCAGAATTGACCCTGCCGGAGCGCCATCTCGGCCTGGTGCAAGCCGGCGAACACGCCGACCTGGCCGCGCTCATCGGCCGGCTGGCCGCGATGGCGCAAAGCCATATCGATCTCAATGCGATTTTGATTTCCGGAGCGGCGTTCACGACGGATATCGAGCGCACAAATACATCGCTCGCGCTGCCGCCACCTGGACAGCGCGTTGCGCTCGCGAGCGACCGGGCATTCAGTTTCGTCTATCCGCATCTTATGAGCGCATGGCGCAGCTCGGGCGCCGAGATCATTCCGTTCTCGCCGCTTGCCGACGAACCGCCGCCGGAGCGCGCCGACAGTTGCTGGCTGCCGGGCGGCTATCCGGAACTGCATGCCGACAAGCTCGTGGCAGCGGAACACTTTTTGTCAGGCCTGCGGCGTTTCGCGCAGACGCGCCCGGTGCATGGCGAATGCGGCGGCTACATGATTTTAGGCCAGCGCCTCGAAGACGCTTCGGGCCACACGCACGCCATGGCCGGATTGCTCGGCCATGCGACGAGCTTTGCCAAGCGCAAGCTGCATCTCGGTTATCGTTCGGCGCGGCTTCTCGACGATGGTGTGCTAGGCGCCAAGGGCACAAGCGTGCGCGGCCATGAATTTCATTACGCGACGCTCAGCGACGCAGGCCGCGATGAAACTCTGGCCGAGATGCACGACGGCGAAGGCAAGCCGCTGGGCAATGCGGGCGGCCGCCGCGGCAATGTGAGCGGGACGTTTTTTCACGCCATTGCCACTGCGGATTAGCTCATCGCTCCAACAGCGCCACGGTGCCAAGACCGCCGTCGGAGCAGATGCTGACAATGGCGCGGCTGCCTTGCGGCAAAGCGGCAAGCTCCTTCACTGCCTGGCTGAGAATACGCGCGCCTGTTGCGGCGAAGGGGTGACCGAGCGCGACGCTGCCGCCGTTCGGATTCATGCGCTCGCGCGGAAAGTCGCCGAATGTATTCTCGACGCCGGCTTTGGCGCGGACGAAATCCTTATCGACAAGCCCCTTGAGGTGGCACAGCACCTGCGCCGAAAATGCCTCGTGGATTTCCCAAAGCGCGATGTCGGCATATTTCAGCCCATGCCGCGCCAACAGCCGCGGAATGGCACTGACCGGCGCCATCAGCAAGCCCTCGTGAAAAATATCGACAGCCGCCATTTCAAAATCCACGAGCCGCGCCCGTGGCGCTTGCGCCGGCAAGCGGCCAAGCCCCTCTTCGGTCGCAACCCAGATCGCGGCGGCGCCATCGGTGAGCGGCGAGCTGTTGCCGGCGGTGAGCGTGCCGAGTCCGCTGGTGCGATCGAATACCGGCTTTAGCCGCGCGAGTTTCTCCAGCGACGTGTCGCGGCGCGGGAAATGATCCTTGTCGACGCCGTCAAGCGGAACGATCAGATCCTTGAAAAAGCCGCGGTCCTGCGCCGCGATGGCGCGCTGATGGCCTTCGAGCGTCAGTTCGTCCTGCTCCTTCCGGCCGATATTCCAGTCTTTCGCCATGTCCTCGGTGTGCTCGCCCATGCTGCGATGGGTGACGCGGTTCTGCACTTTGGGCACGCGCAGGCGGACATCCGACGGATGAAACTGACCGAGGACATGCAGACGATCTCCGGCGCTGCGCCCCTGAACCAGCCGGCGCAGCCAGACCGAAAGGCCTTCGCTCAAGCCGATCTGCGCTCGCGTCATGCTCTCGACGCCGCCGACCATGGCGAGCGAGGCGCGCCGCTGATCGAGGATGCCGGCGGCTTCGAACACGCCGACCATGCTGGTTGAGCATTGCATGATGGTGGTGAATGTCGGCACGTGCGGATCGAGCTTGCTCTCGAGCCAGATCTCGCGCGCCAGATTGGCGTAAGCGAGATTGACCACGACCGAGCCCCACACGCCGAAATCGATCGGCCCGTTTGCCTGCTGTGCCATGGCCTGCACCACGGGCACCGACAAAGTCAGTGCGTCGCGCTTGGCGAAGGCCCCGTCGACATTGACGAATGGCGTCCGTAGGCCGGACACCAGCCAGATCGCTTGGCCGTCACTAGGCATCATTCCCCCCTTTAATTTTCTAGCCGGCCGCTTTCGGCTCGGTTTGATCGGCAGGCTTGTCTGTCACGCCGGCTTCGGCAAAGGTCGCCATGCCGGTATGGCATGCCAGAGCCGCGCGCAGGATTTGCAGCGCCACGGCCGCACCGGAGGCTTCGCCGAGCCGCATATTGAGATCGACAAGCGGCTTCAGCCCGAGTTCCTCGAGCAGCATGCGATGGCCCGCTTCGGCAGAGACATGCGCGGCCTGCGTATGCGCCAAGGTATCGGCGCGGAGTTTTGCCAACGGCGCCACCGCCGCCGTGCAAACAAAGCCATCGAGCAGCACTGGAATATTCTTGCGCCGTGCCGATAGCGTCGCTCCGAATATGGCGGCAAGCTCGCGGCCGCCGAAGGCGGCAGCCACCGCGAGCGGATCGGAGAGCGCCGCGATATGCCGCGCCAGCGCCCGGTCGATGACGGCGCGCTTGCGCGCGAGCCCTTCCATATCGACGCCGGTGCCGAGGCCCGCCCAGCGCGCGCCGCCGCCGCCAAACAACGCCGCCGCGATGGCGGCCGCCGCAGTGGTATTGCCGATGCCCATTTCGCCGAGGCAAATGAGATCGCTGTCGGGCGATACTGCGTCATAACCGGACGTGACCGCGGCAATGAATTCAGCTTCGCTCAACGCCGGCTGCTGCGTGAAATCCGCCGTCGGCCGTTCGAGTTCAAGCGGAATGACACGAAGCGCTGCGCCCGCGGCCCGCGCCAACTGATTGATGGCGGCACCGCCCGCGGCAAAATTCGCAACCATCTGCGCCGTGACTTCTGCGGGATAGGCCGACACGCCCTGTTTGGTCACGCCGTGATTGCCGGCAAAGACCAAAACCTCGGCATGATCGAGGCGCGGCGGCGCGTGGCCCTGCCAATGGGCGAGCCAGCCGACGAGATCTTCGAGCCGGCCGAGGCTCTGCGGCGGCTTGGTGAGCACCGCCTCGCGCTGGGCGACGGCCGCGCTCGCGGCCGGATACCCGCTCGGTAGATCGAGGCAGGCCGCCCGCAGGCCGGAAAATGAGGTAAAATCTGTCATGCCGCGTGTCTAGCAAATCACGTCGGCCGCAGCCATAAGCGTGCGTATAGGGACGAATTTCCGTTGACGACCATGCCCGACCCCATGCCCGACCCCATGCCCGACCCTTGGCTTCAAGACCGACTCGATGAGCTCAAAGCGAGCATCGTGTTTTGCACGCGCCTGCCGCTGTTCCGCACGGCGGTCATCGGCAGCGGCACGCTTGCTAAAGCGGCTTGGGCGTTCCCGATCGCAGGCGTCCTGGTCGGCCTCATCGCGGCTGCGATCTATGGGCTCGCCCACCGCGCCGGGATTGCCGCGTGGCCCGCCGCGGCGCTCAGCGTCGGCGCGGCGCTGCTAGTCACCGGCTGCCTGCACGAGGATGGGCTCGCCGACACCGCGGACGGGTTCGGCGGCGGCGCAACGCGCGAGCAGAAGCTCGATATCATGCGCGACAGCCGCATCGGTACTTACGGCGTCTGCGCGTTGATCGTGGCGCTCATCCTCCGCATCGGCGCGTTGGCGAGCTTCTTCTCGAGCGCCTCGGCCGTTTGGGCGCTGCTTGCCTCACATGCCGGCGCCCGCGCGGCTATGATGGCGTTCATGTTCATCGTGCCGCCGGCGCGCCGCGACGGGCTATCGTCCGATGCCGGCCAGCCGCCGATTGAAAGCGTCGGCGCCGCAATCGTGCTCGGCTTTGTCATCGTTGCGTTTTGCGTCGGCCTGCTGCATGCAATCGTCGCGCTGATTTTGTTGATCGCCGTTGTTGCGTTGATGTCGTGGCTTAGCCGCAAGCAGATCGGCGGTCAGACCGGAGATGTCTTGGGCGCGGTGGAGCAGATCGCCGAGATCGTTATTCTGCTCGTGGCGCTGCGCTGATTGATCTTGGCTTTTCTGCTCAGATTTTGCGCAGATTGAATCGCGACCGGGCATCCTCGACACCGGTTCTTGTTCCCGATCATTGTTTGAATTGAATTTTTTGCGCTTCGCCGCTTTGGCACGAAGCTTGAAATAGAACTAACAGATTTGTGCCCGATTCAAACAAACGCAGCACTATCAGCGGGGACGACGAACATGCGCAGCAGCATGTTGCACAAAAGTGGACGAATGAGCGCCCTAGGCTGCTCGCCGGCCGTGATCCGGCTCAAGCGGCAGCTTGACCGGCTGCTTGAGCTTCGCCGAGAGGTCGAGGGCTTTGGTCAGCATCAGCCGGTTGTGCGCCTCGGCGGCGGTCGCCGCCTGCGTCGGCAGGCCAAGTGACACCCGGTTGAGCCAGGAATCGGTTTCCTCGCGCATCGGCCCGCGCAATTCGCCGAGCGCCATGTCGCCCGGCGGATAGGAGCCGAGGAAATCGACCAGCCGGCTCTGGTCCGGCGCATAGCCCTCGCTTTGCGGCGCGGAGACCGCGAGCACCATGTCGCGATGGGTATCGTCGATGGTGAGCACACCATGGGTGCCGTTGATGCCGACTTCGAGGCTATAGACCGCGCCCGGCCAGGTCACCGGCAGCGCCCAGGAAATGTTGAGGTGATAGACGGTGTCGTCGGAACACATGATCATGCCGGCAGTGGCATCGATGCCCTGGTAGAGCGGGCCGAGCACCTTGTCGACCGAGCGGGCATAGCATTCGACCGGCGTCTTGCTTTCGAGGTACCACATGACGATGTCGAGCGCGTGGGTACCGGAAATCACCATCGGCGAGATCGTCGCCGGATCGTTGGTGCGCTTGTAATTGTCGATGGCGACAAGCCGGTTCATGAAGGCACGTGAGGTCACCATCGTCACGTCGCCGAGCGCGCCGCTCCGCACCTTCTCCTTGCCGGCAAGCCACTTGCGACGAAAACGCTGGGTATAGCCGACCACGGCATCGAGCTTGGCGTCGGTGATGGCTTTGAGCACGCGCTCGGACTGCGCGAGATCGGTGGCGAGCGGCTTTTCGATCAGCATCGGCACGCCGCGCTCGACCGCCGCCAGGATTGGATCGACGTGGAGATGCTCGTCGGTGGCGATGATGGCGCAGGTGACTTCCGGCCGCGCCAATAGCTCGCGATGACTGGTGGTGATGAAATCGGCACCGATCTTGGCGCCGACATCGCCGCCGCGATTGTGATTGAGCTCGGCGATGCCGATCCACTCGACCGCGGGATGGCGCGCCGCCACCTCGCCGCGGAACAGTCCGACGCGGCCGGCGCCGATTATGGCGAGGCCGATGCCCTTCGCGCCCTTCCTCATACGTTCAGCCCCGCGCGGTTCTTCTGCTTGAGCTCGGCAATGCCGGAAATCGTCTCGTTGGTCAGCGGCAGATCGATCGGCTCGTTGCGATCAGCAGAGAGATCCGCCGCGCTGTAGGTTTCCATCACCCGCCGCGCGCTCTCCGGTGTCACCATGACGGCGGTGTCGCGGATGCAGGCTTCGAGGAAGTGGATGGTCTCCGGCCCGATGCCGCCAGCATAGACGTGATCGACCCATTCGCCCGGCATGGTCGACATCGGAAATTCCTGGCCGCGCTTGGCGGTATTGAGCCAATTGTCGCGTTGCGTATCGTCGAGCGTGAGCGCGCCTTCGGTACCGGTGATCTCGATCCAGGTCGAACAGTAATTCGGATAGCTCGGCGGAAAATTCCAGCCGCCGCCGATCATCACCACGACGCCGTTGTCCATGGTGACGGTGGTGAACATGATGTCGTGCGAACCGTTCACCGGTTTCATATAGCCATAGGCGCCCTGCGCATAGACGCGCACCGGTTTCGCCGGCTCAAGGAGCCAGAACACGAAGTCGAGATCGTGGGTCGATTCCATCACCACCGGCGACAGCCGCACGCGGCTTGCGATCTTTTTGCCGAGCTCGCGCGACAGATGACGGCTGACCAGGACCGAGACCACATTGCCGAGCGTGCCGTCGATGATCTTTTTCTTGGCGTAAGCGATCTTCGGATTGAAGCGCTGCGAATAGCCGATGGTGAATTTCAGATTGTTGCGCTTCGACAGCTGGATCAGCTCGTCGGCTTCCCAGAGCTCAAGCGAGATCGGCTTTTCCAGCATAACGTTCTTGCCGGCTTTCAGACAATCGCGCGCGATCGGATAATGGTTGGCTTCCGGCGTGGTCGAGACATAGACGACGCGGATGTTGTCGTTCTTGATGATGTCCTGATAATCGAGCGTTGCGCTCGCCGGATTGTACAGTTTTGTCACTTCGGCGAGCCGGTCGGGCTTGATGTCGCACAGGTGCAATTTGTCGACCAAGGCCGTGCGCGACAGCGTGTCCGCCCGTAAGCCGCCGATCCAGCCAACTCCGACCACCCCCGCTTCAACTGTCTTCACCGCGCGTTCCCTTCTGGATTTTACGTTTGAGCATGATCTTTTCCGAAAACCGGCTTCCACTTTTCGGGATCATGCTCCGGCTGCGGACGCTTAAAAACCATGACGCGGCGCGGGGTGCAATGCTTCCCCGCCAAAGCAAGGACAAGGCCGCCAAGTGGCCAGTTCAGGACGTGGGATTTGGAGCCGAGGCCGTGGCGCCGAACACGCTTTTGGCGAATTGCGGATAGACCTCGGCCAGCATCGGCCCGACGGTGCCGCGCATCAGGCGCAGCGTCTCCGCGGACGGCGCCGGAGTCACGGGAACGTCCTCCGGCCGGTCGAAGTCGAAGCCGGTATGCTCGACCACCTCGGCGACGCTGTGGCCGGGGTGGACGCTTTTGAGACGAAAGCGCCGGCAGCTGCGGTCGAAGTCGAACAGACAGCGGCTGGTGACGAGCGCGATCGGGCCGCCGGGACGAAACACATTCTCGGCGCTGCCGCCCGGCGCGCTGATGAAATCGACTTTCGGCACCAGCGTCCGGCGCGAATGCTCGACGCGGAACAGAATCACTTTCGGCACCACGTAATAGAGATAGGCCGAGCCGAACGAGCCAGGAAAGCGCGCCTTGGGATGGTCGTAGTCGCCGACGCTGACCAGATTGATATTGCCCCCGCCGTCAATCTGGCCGCCGGAGAGAAAGAACACATCGATGCGGCCCTGGCCGGCGCAATCGAACAGTTCGCGCGCGCCGTCGGCGAAAAAGGTGTGCGCCCTGCTACCGAGCAACGACACATAAAGCCGTCGCAAATTATGCAGATTCGCGCGCTCGCGCGCCAGCAGCGCCGCGGTCGCCGGAATCGGCGAAGCAGCACCGACCGCGACATGACCCACATCGCCGATCAGCCGGCAGATGACGTCGGCGAGCAATTCCTCGTCGCGGAAAGCTTGGGGCGATGGCTCAGTCATTGCTTCGATCATCGCTCAGATCAGCGGCCGCAGTTCAACATTTGAAGGAGCATTACTTCGAGCCTACATCATCATATGGCGAAGGTCAGAGCCAGGAGGTATTCGACATGCCGCTCGTCAGAATCGATGTGAACAAAGATACGCCGGCCGAGCGCATCCGCGCCGTGAGTCAGGCGGTCTATAACGCAATGGTCGAGATTGCCAATGTCCCCTTGCATGACAGGTTTCAGGTGGTTACGCGGCATGCCGCGGATGAAATTATTTATCCGGAAGAGGGTTATCTCGGCATCGAATACACGCGCGATCTTATCATCATTCAAGTTACCTGGGTCAGCGGCAGATCGACGGACGTAAAAAAGAGATTTTACAAGAGCATTGCCGATGAGCTGCATGAGAAACACGGCGTGCGCAAGCAAGATGTCTGGATCAATCTTGTCGACACCAGCCGGGAGGATTGGTCCTTCGGCAACGGGGAGATGCAATACGCACCAAAATGAGGTGAACGCAGTTCAAGCCGCACGCCGCTCATAAACGTACCGTTGCAGATAATCGGCAAAGCCTTCGGCCGTCGCGGCAAGTTGCGCATACTCGCTCATATGCGCGGCGTCGATGGCGTAATAATCAGGTAACGGCAGCGGCCAGGCGCCGCGCGGCTCGACCGCGATCGCTTCGACGTAGAAGCCGGCCAAGGTACCGGCGGCGAACAGCGGATTGCGCAGCAAATCGCCGTCGTAAATTTTCTCCACGGTGACCACGGTCTTGCGCGCCGCATGCGCCATGGTGACAAGCTCGCGCTGCGTACCGATAAAGACATTGCCGAAACGGTCCGCCATCGGCGCGTGGAACAGCACGACGTCGGGCTTTAGTGCCGGTAAAAGCACGATCGGATCGTTATTGCCGAACGGATTGTCGACGACCTTCCAGTCCGCACGGTGCGCCAGCACGTCTGAACCGATAAGACCGCGCAGCGGCATGAACGGGACGCCTTTTTCCGCCGCTTGAAACTGCGCATGCAGCGCCGGACAGGTCGCATCCAACATACCGACCGTGCCCGCGAGGATGGCTGCGTTGAAGCGCGGCGCCGGACCGAATTCGCCGAGGCTGACGGCTGAGGTTTCCAGCGTCGCGATGCAGCCTGAGCCGATCAGCAGATCCGCCTGCAAGGTCGAGGTCGGCAGTGTGACGAGATGCAGGCGTTTGATGCCGCGGCGAATGAGCGCCCGCGTCGCCGCCATCGCCGCGCCCGAACTCTCGCGCGGCACCGCGAGCAGACAACCGTCGGTCACGGCTGCGAGCGCTTCGTCGAGCGGGCGAACGATAGGTGCCATGGGAGCAGGCTACTCCCTCTCCCGATGAACGGGGAGAGGGAGTTTTCTCACGATAGCGCCGATTTCACGTTCTCCGGCGAGAACGGCACGCGGCGGATACGCACGCCCGTGGCATCGAAAACCGCGTTGGCGATTGCGGCTGCGACCGGGCGGGTCGAGGGTTCACCGGCGCCGGACGGCGCGAGCTCCGGATGATCGATCAGGACCGACTCGATCGTTTCCGGCATTTCGGTGATGTCCAGGATCGGATAGGTCAGCCAGTCCACGCTGGTGACGCTCTTGGCGTTGAATTTGACCTCTTCCCACAGCGTGCGGCTGACACCCTGCACCACGTTGCCTTCGATGGCATGCCGCAAGCCGTCCGGATTGATGATCTGGCCGCAATCATGCGCGACGGTGAATTTGCGCGCCCAGATCTTTCCGGTCGAGCGGTCGATATCGACTTCGGCGACAATGGCAACGCGAGTCGGCCCACGCTGCACATAAGCAAAGCCGCGCCCGGAGACTTTGCTTCCGGTCTGGTCCTTGCGCGGCGACGGCCGCAGCTGCCAATTGGCCTTCTCGGCTGCGGCCTTGATGACGGCAATGTCGCGCGGGTCCCTCACATATTGCAGGCGGAATGCGACCGGATCCGTGTTCAGCGCCGCGGCGACTTCGTCCATGAAGGATTCGCTTGCGAAGTGAATCTGCGGCCCGACCGGATCGCGCAGATGCGAGGTGCGCAGCGGCGAGCCGCGATCGAGCAGTGGCGGCACCGTTTCCCAATAAGTGGACTTGTTGTCGAAGCCGTAGGATTCTTCCGGCACGCCAAAGCCGTTACCCGACTTCAGCGCCACGCCGGTGAGCTGACCGGCGAGCGTGTCATAGGGCTGGCTCTCGTTGGAATTGACGTCGACCCGCGGCAGGCCCTTGCTCATGAATTCATACGCGATGACTTTGCCCGAAGCGTCGATCGCGGCGCGGGCGCGATGGATCGAGGCCGGTCCTTTCGGATCCCAGCCGGTCGCTTGATCGCGCATATATTGCAGCCGCACCGGCTTGCCGACCGCTTTCGCCAAGAGCGCGGCATCCATGGCGGCGTCACCGGCATCGTTGCGGCCATAACAGCCGGGTCCCGGAATCCAGATGCCGTGCACCTGTTCCGGCTTCATGCCGAGAATGGCAGCGACGCCGTCGCGGGTGAAATGCGGCTTCTGCGAACCGGACCACACCGTGACCTTGTCGTCTTTGATGTCGACCAGAGCGCACGCCGGTCCCATGCTGGCATGCGACTGGAACGGCCATTCGTATTCCGCTTCGATCACGCGCGCGGCGGTTTTAAAGGCTGCTTCGACGTCGCTGGTGGTCTTGCCGAAAACTTCCATCTGGCGCACCGGCGCGTTGCGGATGTAGTCGTAGATTGCGGTCGCCCGATCCGGGAACGGCGGCTTCACATCCGACCATTCCACTTTGAGCTGACGCATCGCCTTGATCGCGTCCCACTCCTTGTCGGCGACGACGCCGAGGAAGCCCTGGTTCCAAACAACCTTGGCGCCCGGAATATCCTTGATCGAGCTTTCGTCGACCTTGACCGGCACCGCTCCGGCAATCGCCGGACGGATCATGCGGCCATGCACCATGCCGGGGACTTTGACGTCGGTGATGAAATCAAGCTGCGCGAAAACGCGCGGCGCCACATCCTCGCGTTTGATCGGCTGGCCAACCACCCGATAATCCTTCGGATTTTTCGGCGTGGCCTTACCGGGCGCCAGCAGCGGATTGCCGATCTTGCCGTTCCAAGCGAGCGGCACGTTGAAGTATCGGCCGGCGACCAATTCGCCGTAGGGCACTTGCTTGGCGGCGTCGTTTTTGGCGCTCACAACGCCGTCGGTCACCTGCAGCTGATCAGCAGGCACTCCGAGCTTGTCGGCCGCCATTTCCACCAGCACGCGCCGCGCTTCGGCCGCCGCGAGCCGCAGTTGCCTGCCGCCGTCCTGGACGCCAGTCGAGCCCGAGGCGCCGCCCTGGTTCACGCTGGTCGCCGTATCGCCCATGAACATTTTCACGCTCGCAAACGGTGCGTCGAGTTCCTCGGCGACCATCTGCGCAATCGCGACCGCGATGCCGTGGCCCATATCCATCTTGCCGAAATAGGCCGCGATGGTGCCGTCGGCATTCACCGCGATGTAACTCGAGAGCTGATCCGGCGTCAGCGCTGGCTTCACGCTGACGCTCATCGCCGCGGCGCCCGCTGCGTCATCGGCGTGCGCGAAATCGAATGTCACCGGCGCGCCGATCGAAACGACGAGCGCACCGCCGGCTTTCAGCAGCGCGCGGCGGGAAAAATTCGCAGGCTTTTCAATTCTAGTCATGGTGCGCTCCTCAACCCATCATCGCGGCAGCGCGCTTGACGGCGCGGAGGATGCCCATATGCGTGCCGCAGCGGCATTTGAGGCCTTGCAGCGCGCTTTTGATCTCATCGTCGGTCGGCTTCTTTTTGTCGCGCAGGAACGCTGCGGCGGTCATGAGCCAGCCGTTGATGCAGTAGCCGCATTGCGGCACTTGCTCTTCGACATAAGCGGCCTGCAGCGGGTGCGGCTTGTCGGGCGTGCCGAGCCCCGCAAGCGTCACGACCTTGCTGTCGCCGATCGCCGATACCGGGGTGATGCAAGAGCGCACCGGCTGGCCGTCGACATGGACGGTGCAAGCGCCGCATTGCGCGAGCCCGCAGCCGAAATGCGGGTTGTTGAGACCGAGATCGCCGCGCAGCGCGTAGAGGAGCGGCATGTCTTCGTCGGCTTCGATCTTATGGACCGCGCCATTGACGTTCAGTGAGTAGTTTTGATTCATAAATCTCCTCCAAGCGTGATCGCGATTCTGCTCGGGCGTTACCGCATGTGCCGGTGTGTCCCGATGCCGCGTATTGTCCAGGCTCAAGCCTATTCCTAAACTAGGGATTTTGGAACACGGTCGCGGCCGGCAATACTTGCTATGCTGTTTCGACAATAAATTCTGGGAGGCCGTCTGCATGCGGGAACCAGTCGCTCGCCGCACCGCATCATTTGTCGCGCTGACTTTGGCACTCGCTTGGTCTGCAGCGGGCCCGGCGGCAGCGCAGACCGGCAAAGAAAGCGGCAAGGAGAGCAACAAGCCTTGGCGGCACGCCTTGATCCAGCCCAAGAGCGACGCCGGCATCCTGTTGATGCCGCAATATGGCGGCTTCTTCAAAAAGCTCGGCCTCGACATCGACATCACCAACGTCAAAGACGACGAGATCATGCTGCATGCGCTCATCGCCGGCGATCTCGACAGTTTCGAGGGCGGTCCGGGCGCCGGCATCATCGCCGACGCGCACGGCGCCGACGTCAAAATCACCGGCTGCTCCTGGCTCATGGTGCCGCACGGTGTTTTCGTGCATGACGACATCACCGCAATGGATCAGCTGAAGGGCAAGACCATCGCGATCTCGTCGCCGTCGGCGTTTCCTGATCTGTTCGCCAGAGGCGCGCTCGACCATTTCAACGTGCCCGAAGACAGCGTGAAATTCGCAAGCCTCGGCGGCGATCTCGACCGCTACAAAGCGCTGGTGGCGCATCTGGTCGATGCAGCGGTGGTGTCCGGCGAATACACGCCGATCGCCGAGAAGGAACACATAACGATGCTGGTCTCGGCCAAGGACGCGCTGCCGCATTTCGTGCGCATGTGCGAATACATGCTGGGCTCGACCATCAGGGCGCGGCCCGACGATGCGGCGAAATTTCTCGCCGGCGAAATTCTCGGCCTGCGTTATGCCGTCGCCAACAAGGACGAGGTGGTGAAGGCGGCCCAGGAAATCACCGGCACCAAGCCGGACGATCCGCGAGCGGATTTCATTTACGATCTGGCCATGCAGCAACAGTCCATCGGCACCGAAGTCCCGATCCCGGCAGACGATCTGCAATGGATGAACGAGGAACTGGTGAAGGTCGGCAATATCGCAAAGCCCGTCGACCTCACCAAGGTGCTCGATTCCAAGCCGCGCGAGGATGCGCTAAAGCTCATCGCGCAGATGCATTGAGGTTGAGCATTCGCACACCGCGGTTGTGACGCTGTGCGGCAGCGGCATTGTCCCGGGCTTTTGGAACAAGTCTTTTGGAACAAGTCTTGCAGGTAATCGCGGCCTCTGCTGTGTGGTGTCGTAAACAGGTGTTTATATGGGTGAAGTCAGGCTGATCGACGTCTCCAAGCGGTTTGCGCTGCGCATCGATGGCGCAGTGCAGACGGTACGGGCGCTCGAACGGCTGAGTTTCACCGTCGCCGACGGCGAAGTGGTGGCGCTGATCGGCCCGTCCGGGTGCGGCAAGACCACAGCGTTGCGCATCGCCATGGGACTGGAAAAGGCCACGACCGGCGTGGTCACGGTTGACGGGACGACTATCAAGGGCTGCGGCTACGACCGTGGCATCGTGTTCCAGCACGCCGAATTGCTGCCCTGGCTGAATGCGTTGCGGAACGTCGAATTTGGCCTCGAAATGAAAGGCATGCGCGGCGGGGAATTGCACGACACCGCCATGAAATATCTGACGCTGGTCGGCCTCAAGGACAGCGTCAAACGCCGGCCCTATCAATTATCCGGCGGCATGCAGCAGCGCGTCGGCATTGCGCGTGCGCTCGCCATCGATCCGAAAGTGTTGTTGATGGACGAGCCGTTTGGCGCGCTCGACGCGCAGACTCGCGAGGGCCTGCAAAGCGAATTGCTCGACATCCATGCCCGCACCAAAAAGACAATTCTGTTCGTCACGCATGATCTCGACGAAGCCGTGCTGCTCGCCGACCGTGTTGTTGTGATGCAGCACGGGCGCTTGCAGGAGATTGTCGAGGTGCCGCTGCCGCGGCCGCGCGACGATCTTGCCACGATCCGCGGCTCGGACGCCTTCGCGCAGACGCGTTATCACATCTGGCGCGCGCTGCATGATTGCGCGCCGACCGTGCATTGAGGGCCACTATCATGGTCGACCTTGCCGATCGCAACGCCACTGCCGCTGACGCCGGCGCTGTCCCCCCGGCGCGCAGCGTGCCGCGCTGGCTGGTGACGGTCGCGTCCATCATCGTCATCCTCATCTTCTGGGAGGTTTTCGGTCGCGACATCAATCCGATTTTCGGCTCTTATCCGAGCGCGATCTTCGAAGCCTTCCTGACGCTGTTGCGCAACGGCAAGCTCGCTGTGGCGTTGGGGCAAAGCATCCAGCCGTTCCTGCTCGGCTATGGCCTGGCGATCGTGATCGGCGTGCCGCTCGGACTGATCATCGGGCGCTTCTGGGTCGCGGAAGCCGCGCTCGGGATTCTGGTCACCGGCGGCTATGCCATGCCGCTCGTCGCATTGGTGCCGCTTCTGGTGCTGTGGTTCGGGCTCGGCTTCGCGGTGAAAGCCGCGGTGGTTTTCCTGATGTCGGTGTTTCCGATCTGCATCAACACCTGGCTCGGCGTGAAGTCGGTGCCGAAGACGCTGATCGATGTCGGCAAATCGCTGGTGGCGCCGGACTCCGTCATCCTGCGCCGCATCGTGCTGCCGGCAACGCTGCCTTACATCATGGCCGGCATCAAACTCGCGGTCGGGCGCGCCGTGGTCGGCATGGTGATCGCCGAATTCTTCACCTCGATCTCCGGCCTCGGCGCCATCATCATCAACTCGGCGAACAATTTCGATACCGCGACGATGTTCGTACCGATTATCGTTCTGATGGTGCTCGCCGTCGGGCTGAACGCGCTGCTCGGCTGGTTCGAGCGCTTTGTCGCGCCGTGGCAGGACGAGATCGCCGGACGCAACTGAACGACCGGCGAAGAAGACGCCCGTAGGATCGCGCCTTCAGGCCCACAGCGCCTTGGTGGCCAGGCGCGCGCCTTCGACCAGGCTTTCGAACTTGGCCCAGACGATTTCAGGCTCAATCTCCGGCGGCTTGTTGGTATAGAGCGTCGAGGCGAAGCCGCAATCGGCGCTGGCGATCACCCGTTCGCGGCCGACGATCTTGGCGAGACGCGTGATCCGCTGCGCCACGAGTTCGGGATGCTCGACGACCACGGACGCTTGCGTGATGCAGCCCGGCAGCAGCACTTTATCGTCGGGAAGCTTGACCGTCTGCCAGATGGCCCATTCGTGCTCGTGGCGCGGATTGGCCATTTCAAACGAATAATATTTGGCGCGGATCGTCACGATCAGATCGGCGAGATATTTCATTTCGAAGTCACTGGTGCGCGGGCCGATATTGATACCATAACACGTGTGATGACGGATCTTGTCGGGTGGAATGTTACGCAGCGCGTGATTGAGGATTTCGATGCGGCGACGCGCCCATTTGCGCGAGTCTTCCGGCGTCTCTTCCGGTGACATCATGTAATGCATGGCGAGCCGTGGATCGTCGATCTGAACCTCAAAACCCGCTGCGACGATGCCCTCATATTCGTCGCGCAATGCTTCGGCGACCGCGAGCAAATGCTCCTCTTCGCTCTTGTAATATTTGTTTTCCATCGTGCCGGCGCAGCTTGACGGCGACACCGAGGGAAGGAAAGCGCCGATGGGGCTGGCGCCTTTAAGCGCGGCTTTGAAATTGCCGATATCCTCGGCGAGCTGTTTCTGGCCGACATATTTGATCGGCCCGGTGCAAGCGAGCCGCGCCTGCTGCGAGCCGGAATGCGCGCCGTCTTTGTAGAATGTGGGGAACGCCATGTTCTCGCGGGTGCGTCTTTCTCCGGCTTTGGGCGCGATCGGCTCGAGCCCGGTGAGCCGGTCGGCGATGTAATGCTGAAAGCTCGTCTTCGATTGCTCGCCGTCGCTGATAATGTCGACGCCGAGCTCGATCTGCTTGTGCACGACCTCGGCGACCGCTTCCGTGGTCTCGCGCGCGAGCGCGTTCGCGTCGAACGGTTGCCGCATCATGCGCGCCAGCAACAAGTCGGAGAGCGCGTGCCGCCGTGGGAGACTGCCCACGCCTGTCGTGACAATACGGCGGCGGCTCTCGTCGATCACATTCATGTCTCGTCCCTACGCTTGTTGTTGAACGCTGGCATTCGGCGCCGCGGATAATGCCGTCTTGGCACCGCTTTTCAAGGCGCGCTGCGACCTGCGTCCCTTGCGTTTTCCGCCTAGCTCAAATTGCGATGGTCGGATTTTAAGACGTCGCCAGTGCCGCAACGGCGGCAAACAAAGCTTTGACGTCGCCCTCGGCAATTCCGCGGGTGATGAAGACGATACGGCTAGAGCGATTGGCGTCCGGCGAAATTGCAGGCCAGCTTGCAGGCCATGTATCGAGCTCGACCGGCGGATGGGCGAGATGCTGCACATATTGCACCACCACCGGCCCACGGCAGCCCACGACATTGAGGATGCCCTTCACGCGCAGGAGGTCCGCGCCGCGCAGCGCAATCAAGGTTTCCATCCCGCGCGAAAATACCGGCCACACAACCGGCTCGTCCTGTGCAATGACGAAGCTGGTGATGCCGTCGGCGTGTTCGGCTTCGGCGACAAAGCCGCCGCGTTCATTCGTCGCCGGCTCGATCATTCGGCCCGGATCGAGCGCGCCGGCGATGGCGATATCGATCGCGGCGTGGGGATTGAGCGCCTTCACGCGGCGCGTGAGGCTTTCGACCGTCGCCGGCGTTGCCAGATCCGTCTTCGAAATGACGATGCGATCGGCGAGGATGATTTGCTTGCGCGCTTCGGCGGCGCTGCCGAGTTCGGCTTCGCCGTTCACCGCGTCGACGACTGCCAGCACGACATCGATATGGAATTCGCCGCCGAGTGCGCGGTCGGTGGAAAAGGTTTGCAGGATCGGCGCCGGATCGGCCAGCCCCGACGTCTCGATCACCACGCGCGCGAATGGCGGCACCGTGCCGCGTTCGCGGTCGAATAGGAGTTTGCGCAACGCGACCTGCAAATCGGTGCGGGTAATGCAGCAAACGCAACCATTGCCGAGCAGCACGGTCTCCTCGGCACTGTCGCGGATCAGCGCGTCGTCGATGCCGACGGCACCAAATTCGTTGACGATCACCGCGGTGCCGGCGCCTTCGGGGGATCGGAGAAAGCGCCAGATCAGCGTGGTCTTGCCGGCGCCGAGAAATCCGGTGACCACCGTCACCGGAATCCGCGCGCCGCGCTCGCGCCTGAGCCGGCGTCCAAACGGGCCGGCGTCGCGCGAGGGGAAAAGGTCAAGCATAGGCTCGCTTAGAAATCCATTTCGAGGATGTAAAGCCCCCCGACATGGCGGTCGACCGTATAGACGATGCCGCGCTCGTCGACGAAGACATCGTTCATCTGGATCGTGCCGGTCGGCGCGCCGGCAGGCGCCGGCGGCATGAAGATGCCGACTTCCTTGGGCTGATACGGGTTGGAAATGTCGTAGGCGCGAAGCCCGCCGTTGAAGAAGGTGCCGAGCACGATCTGATCGGAGAACCATGACGTCGGCAGCGGCACGTTCTCGTGAATATTGTGCGCGCCGAAGCGGCCGGCCTCGGCATAGACTTTCGGGTCGGGCAGCGGACAGGTCGAGATCGGCACGAGATTCGTCTCGTCGCGCGCGTCGAGTACCCAGATCAGCTTCGGCCAATCCTTGGCATTGTTCTCGGTCGATTCGTCGGTGACCAGCATCAAGCCGCGATCGAACAGCGGCACGATCGTGTGCATGAAGCCTGTATAGGGCGGCGAGTTGGTCCACGACGAGACCTTCTTCGGATTGGCCTTGTCGGAAATGTCGAGCACGAACATGCCGCCGTCGATATAGGCGAGATAGCAGCGGTCCGGCCGCTGCGGATAGACGTTGCAATTGTGGGCGCGGAAGCCCTTGTCGATCGGATGGCGCGACGGCGGCATCACATTGTCGCCTTGCTTCGTGCCGGGCATCCACCAGCGGCCGACCTCGACCGGCTTCGACGGATTGCGCACGTCGATGCAGCGATAAAGCTGGTCGTCGAGCGCATTGGTCGGCACGAAATCACGTGCCCCCGAGGCGCAATGAACATATTCGCCGTCGCAGAACCAAAGCTGATGCACGCCGCGCGAATGCGGGCCGGAGCAGTCGAAATGCGCGATCGATTTCGGATTTTCCGGCTTGGAAATGTCGAACAGTTCGAAGCCTGCGGGCGTCAGATCCTTCTTCGAGGTCTGATAGGCAACGGCCATCATGTTGCCGCAGGTTTCCAGCGAGTTCGAGCGCATATTGGCGTGCGGCAGATCGGTCTGGCACACCACTTTCGGCTTGCGCGGATCGCTGACATCGACGGCGGTGAAATTCTTCGGCGCGCTTTCATGCGCCAGCCAGATGATGCGCCGTCCGTCAGGCGCGATCTGCACCGACATGCCCTCGCCCATGCCGCCGAAACCGCCGAGCATGTCGTGCGCCAAGAGTTTGAAATTCCAAGTGACGGGCTGATAGCCCTGGGTGAGCGGGCTTTTGTCCGTGGCGGGCATTCCTAGGTCTCCTGTTGAAATCTAGATTTCCAGTCTGAGCATGATCTTTTCCGAAACCGGTTTCCACTTTTCGGGATCATGCTCTGGCGGCGGGCACTCGATATTACGCCGATGAGCGGGCGCGTTCCATCAGGTCCGGACGCAGCGCTTTGCTCCAATCCGGGGCCGCACTGATGAGCTTGCTTTGAATGAGGATCTCGGCCTGCTGCTGCATATAGGGCTGAAGGTCGGCAGGGAAGCCCGGGGCCACTTCGACGCGCGACAGCGCTTCGGTGAAGTCGCCGAGCGACATGGTGTAACCCTTGCCGGTGTAGAACGTGTAGATCACGTCCGCCACTTTCTTCGGATTGGTCTTGAAGTCGCCGGCGACGTCGAGCCAAGCCTTGAGATAGGCGATAACGACGTCGGGCTTCTGGGCGACGAAATCCGGCGTCGCCGCCATGAAGACCGGCATCGGATCGACAGCCGAGAAGTCCATCAGGTCGGTACCGATGTCCTCCGACACCGCGATGACGTTATAGGGCTCGACATTGACCATGGCGTCGACGGTCTTGGCGGCGAGCGCCGCGACCATATTGTTCACGTCCATGCGGACTTCCTGATAGTCACCCTTCTTCAGCCCGTGTTGCGGCCCAATCGTGTCGACAAAGACATTCCCGACTGACGAGCCGGTCTGGTTTGCGATTTTGAGTCCGCGCAAATCCTCGACCTTGGTGATGTTGAGATCTTTGCGCGCGGTGATGCGCGCGGTCTTGCCGACATGTTCGATCAGCGCGATCGCGACCAGCCCGCCCTTGGCATTGCCGATGATGAAGGACTGGCCGGCATAGGTGCCGAGGTCGACCTGGCGCGCCACCATTTGCTGCATGGTAAGATTGCCGGACGGCACGGGGTATTCTTCTACGGCGAGACCGTGCTTTTCGAGGTAGCCGGACTTCATCAGATAATAAGTCGGCATGCCCCAGATATTGGTCTGATAACCTTGGCGGATCGTCTCCGCCGCCGCTGCCGGGCGTCCGCCCGCGAGACCGAACGCGACGGCGCCCGCTCCTGCCGTGGCAAGGCATTGACGTCGCGTAAGCGTTATCCGGTTCATTATCGTCCTCCCCATGCGGCAGCTTATTGATCCTCGTCCTGCTGCATGCCGAATTCTCGGATGCTCGCAGTTACGTCATCGGATGTTTTCTTGATCACGTCGCCGAGCTCGTCCGGCGTCGACGATATGGCGATCGAGCCGCCGTTCTCGATCAGCGTGTGATATTCGGGCATAGCGACGATGGGCGCGATCTTATCGTGCAGCGTCTTGATGATCGATTCCGGAGTGCCCTTGGCGGCGCAAATCCCGAGCCAGCCGAAACGCACGAAATCGATGCCTTTCTCCCGCACGGTCGGCACCTCGGACAGATTGGCGAGTCGCTGCGGACTGGTGGTCGCCAAGATCTTGAGTTGCTTCGACTGATATTGCGGAACGATGCCCAGTGTCGGCGAGACATAGAAATCGACGCGCCCGGCGACCATTTCCTGAACCACTTGCGGGCCGCCGCGGAACGGAATCCGGTTCATGGTGATGCCGGCAAGCTTCTGCAATTGCCGCGCCATGATCTCCTGCGCCGAGCCGGCGCCGATCGTGGCATAAGTGACGTCACCCCGATGCGCTTTGGCGTAAGCGACAAAGCTCTCGAAACTGTCAGCCGGAACCGCATTCGCCAGCGCGAGCCCGTAATAATATTCGGCGATCAGCGAAATCGGCGCGAGCTGATCGAGCTTGAATCCGACATTGCGGTACATCGCGACATTGATCGGATCGAAATGGGTGCACAGCAGAAGCGTGTAGCCGTCGGCGGGCTCCGCCAGCACATCGCGCGTCGCCATGATGCCGGCGGCGGCGGGCTTGTTCTCGACAATGACCGGCTGGCCGAGCGCGTCGCTTAATTTATTGGCGACAAAGCGCGCCGGAATGTCGGTCGGCCCGCCGGCGCCGAAGCCGACAAGAAGCCGGATGGTCTTTTTCGGATAATCGTCGGCCCGCGCGATCAGCGCGCCGAAAGTCATGATCAAAAACGCCAAGGCGACGACCGCATATCTACGCCGCGCCAAGCAACTTCCCACTAACTTCACGCGTGTTTCTCCTGACCGAGCAGACGAAGCAGTTCTTTCTGATAATCGAGGAATTCGACGCTGAGCGGATCGCGCGGCCGCGGCAGCGCGATCGGCACTTCGACTTTCACCGTTCCGGGATGCGGCGTCATCACCACGACGCGGTCGGCGAGATAGACCGCCTCGGCGACATTGTGCGTCACATAGATCACCGTCTTGCGCGTGGTGCGCCAGACTTCGGCGAGCAATTGCTGCATGTCGTCGCGAGTAAGTGCATCGAGCGCCGCGAACGGCTCGTCCATCAACAGCACCGCCGGATTGTAGGCAAGCGCCCGCGCAATGGCGACGCGCTGCTGCATGCCGCCGGACAGATGATGGGGAAACGACTTGGCGAAATTCTCGAGTTTCACGAGGCGCAGTTGCTCAAACGCAATCGCCTCACGCTCGGCCTTCGGCATGCCCTTCATCTCTAAACCGAAGGCGACATTGCCGAGCGCAGTGCGCCAGGGAAACAGCTGGGCGAAGTCCTGGAACACGACGCCGCGATCCACCTTGCGATCCTTGCCGTGGCCGTTGACCGGAGCGCCGCCGATGCGGATCTCACCGGAGGTCGGCGTGAGGAAGCCGGCAATGATGTTGAGCAGCGTCGACTTGCCGCAGCCGCTCGGGCCGACCACGCAGAGGAACTCCGAGGCCTCCATAGCGAAGCTGACACCGCGGACGCCCGGCACGACACGGCCGGGCGTGTCGTAAACCAGCGTGATGTCGCGCGCCTCGATATGGGCCATCGCCGCTTCCTGCCTCGTTTCCCCAACGCTTCCCGGTTGGCTCCGGGGCGGTTTTTCGCGATCATCCCTCCACATGCCTGCATCTCGAACATGCAGGCTGGGCGCGCTTCTTTGCGGCGCGCTGGCTTTGTGCCAGAAGCCAAAGGTCGCGAACAGGGGGAGACGACGCCATGAAATTTCTGTCTGCGATCGGCGCGATCCCGGCGCGCGCGCTGGTGGGCGCAGCGCTGGTGCTCGGGCTCGTACTTACGCTCCCTGCTTGGCCGGACAGCTACCCGAGCCGGCCCATTCATCTGATCGTTAATTTCGCGCCGGGCGGCACCGGCGACATCGTGGCGCGGCTGGTCGGCGCCAAGCTGCAAAGCAATTTCGGCCAATCGGTGATCGTCGAGAACCGGCCCGGCGCCGGCGGCACGCTCGGCGCCCGCGACGTCGCCAATGCCACGCCCGACGGCTACATGATGACGGTGGCGCAGACGCCTGAGATCGCCATCAATCCGTTCTTCATGAAAGGCGCCGGCTACGATCCGCTGAAGGATTTACAGCCGCTTGCGCTCGCCGGCGTCGTGCCGCTGGCACTCGTCGTTCCCGCCAACGCGCCCTATTCGGCCATGGCGGATTTCGTGAAGTTTCTGCGCACGACCGATCAGGCCGTCACCTTTGCTTCGGCAGGCGTCGGCACGCCGGGCCATCTCGCCGGCGAATATCTGAAGCTCAAGCTCAACAACAAAATGACGCATGTGCCTTACAAGGGCGCAGCGCCAGCTTTGAACGACGTAGTGGGTGGACAAGTCGACTTTTATTTCCCGGGCTTCCCGGCGGCGGTGCCGCTGACGCAGGGCGGCAAGGTGAAATTGCTCGCAGTATCGTCGGCCATGCGCGCGCCGGCCGCGCCGGATATCCCGACAGTGGCCGAAGCGACCGGCATCGCCAATTTCGATTTCACGCTATGGGTCGGATTTTTCGCGCCGCACGGCATCGCGCCGGATTTGGCGGCGCGGCTCAATACCGAGATCAACAAGGCGCTGCTCGATCCCGAGATCAAATCGCGGCTGGAGAATGATGGCGCGCAGGTTTCGGCTTTGACGATCCCGCAATTCACCGCCTTCGTTCAGCGCGAGATCAATAAATACCAGGGGATTATCAAGGCGGCGGACATCAAGTCGGAATAAATCCCGAACTCAGCTCTTCGCCGCCCGCGCCATGCCCCAGCGGTAAATCGTGGCGCGCTCGATCGAGCCGAACACGAGGCGCTCGGCGACAAAGCCGATTAGGCCGATGACGGCCAGCGATGACAGCATCACGTCGGTGTTCAGGAATTCCTTGGCGTCGAAGATCACCCA
Source organism: Xanthobacteraceae bacterium (assembly GCA_035483735.1). Classification (GTDB taxonomy): domain Bacteria; phylum Pseudomonadota; class Alphaproteobacteria; order Rhizobiales; family Xanthobacteraceae; genus BOG-931. The sequence goes on from DATHPQ010000148.1 coordinate 52,611, forward strand.
GCCGAGACCCCAATTCGACGCCGCCAGCATTTCCGCGCCGATAACGGCGACCCAGGCGCGCAGGAACGATTGCCGCAGGCCCGCAATGATGAACGGCGAAGCGCCGGGAATGATCACTTTCCAGAACAGCGCGTGCTCGTTGGCGCCCATGGCGCCGGCGGCGCGCAGCCAGATCGGATTGACCGCGCGCACGCCGGTCCAGGTATTGAGCAGCATCGGAAACAAGGCGGCATAGAACACGATCAGGATGGTGACGGTGTCGCCCAGCCCAAACCACAATATGAACACCGGCACCCAGGCGAGCGACGGGATCGGCATCAGCGCGCTGGTCAGCGGCAGCACGAAATTCTCCACCGCGCGGAAACGGCCCATCATCACGCCAAGCGGCAGGCCGATGAGGACTGCGAGTGCGAAACCCGCCACCACGCGATAAAGCGTCACGCCGGCATGAACCAAGATGCTGCCGTCGCGGATCGAATCGAACAGCGTCTGCGCCACGGTGCCGAGCGTCGGCATCAAAGCCGGCGCGAAATAGCCGCTGCGCGCCACCGCTTCATAGAGCGCCGCCAAGACCAACAGCGAAAGCGCGCCGCGCCGCAGCGACTGATAGCGCTGGAGAATCCCCTGATCCGCGTTCATGTCATCATGCCCCAGCGCACGACGGTGAATTGCTCAAGCGGCTGAAAAACGAGTTTCTCGAGTGCGATCCCGATGATGGCAATCACCGCGATCCCCGCGAGCATCACGTCTGTGTTCAAGAATTCGCGTGCGCCGAAAATGAGCCAGCCTAATCCCCACGGCACGGCCGCCAGCATTTCGACGCCGACCAGGATGCGCCAGGCTTGTGCCAGACCGAGCCGCAAGCCGGTCAAAATGTAAGGCAGCGCTCCTGGCAGAATAACGTGACGAAACAAGCGGCGATTGTCCGCGCCCATGGCCTGCGCCGAGCGGACCCAGATATCTCTGACCGCTTTCACGCCGGTCCAGGAATTGTAGATGATCGGAAACGCAGAGACGAAAGCGACCAGAAGCACGGACGACACATTGCCGAGCCCGAACCACAACAGAAATAGCGGCGCATAAGCAAGGCCGGGGATCGGCGCGCCGATGCTGATCACCGGCAGCATGAAATCCTCCGCCCGGCGCGAGCGGCCCATCACAATGCCGATGCCGACGCCGACGACGGCGGCCAGCAGGAAGCCCGCGGTCAGCCGCAGGAGCGTATCGAGCGCATGATGCGGCAACGTGCCGTTCGCGGTCAGCCGCACGAAAGCTGCGGCGACGGCCTCCAATGGCGGAAACAGGCGCGGCGGAAAATAGCCGAGATGCGCGACGGCCTCCCACAATCCGCCCGCGACAATGAACGGAAATGCGTTGCGCAGAGCGTTTCGCCAACGCTCCGACCCCTTCCCTACCACGGCGGCCACCGGCACATAGCCGAGATCGCGATGTTCTGCGACATCTTGCATCGTTTTAAAGATAGAGCGACCCCGCGTGCGGCTACAAGCCGCCATGTTGCCCCAGCCTTCACGCCAGCCTTGCAGACCCGGGCGTTGCAGTGTTCACGGCCTATGCTAGAAGCCCGGCAGCCACAGGGTTGGGCACAAGGAGTTCAAGAATGGCCACGAAAAACGCGTTGAAGATCGGTTGGATCGGCATGGGCCGCATGGGTTTCCCAATGGCCGAGCGCCTGCTCAAGGCGGGCCACGATGTCTCGATCTGGAATCGCACGCGGGCCAAGGCCGAACCGTTGGCCAAGATCGGCGGCAAGGTGGTCGATCATCTGTCCGAACTGAAATCGGTGGACGTTCTATTCTCCATCGTCGCGACCGGCGCCGATGTCGAGGCCGTGCTCTATGGCAAGAACGGCGTGTGCAGCCAGGGCGGCAAGATCCCGCCGATCATCATCGACTGCTCGACGATCGCAGTCGATGAATCAAAGAATATCCGGCTCAAGTTGAAAGATCTCGGCGCCGATTTCATCGCAGCGCCGGTGAGCGGCAATGCCAAGGTGATCAAGGCCGGGAAATTGTCGTCCGTCGTTTCAGGCGACGAAGCCGCGTGCAAGATCGCGATGCCGCTCGTCGAGGTGTTTGCGCCGCGCGGCGTGTCTTACGTGGGCGAGGGCGAACTCGCGCGCGTCTGCAAGATCGCGCACAATGTGATGCTTGGCGTCGTCATCGAGAACCTGATCGAGATCACGCTTCTGACCAACAAAATGGGCGTGCCACGCCACGCCTTTCTCGCCTTCCTCAACAACGGCGTGATGGGCTCGATGTTCACGGCCTATAAGTCGCCGGCTCTGGTCAATCTCGACTGGACCACGACATTCACGCCGGAATTGCTGCGCAAGGACCTCGATCTCGGGCTCGAGCTCGGCCGCGAAATGGACGTGCCGATGCCGGTGACGGCGGCAACGCGCGAAGTGCTGCAGGGCCATTTCGGGGCCGCCATGCTGCAAAAGAATCCGGAGGAATATCTGTCCAAGGATTTTGCGGCGCTGGCCGAGACCATGGCGCTTGCCGCTGGCATGAAGCTTGAAAGCGAGAACAAGAACGTGCCGACCGGACTTGAAAGCTAAGACTAAGAACCAAGAACTCAAAACCAAGAACGTGCGCCGCGCAGCGGCGAAATGGGGGCGGAAATGTTGCGGTTAAGATTGCGTTGGCTGCTGGCGCTTGGACTTATCGTCGCCCTCTCCGTTGCGGCAAATGCGCCCGCGGCGTCCGCTGACGACTGGCCGACGCGGCCGGTCCGGCTCATCCTGACTCTCGGGCCCGGCAGCGGCGCGGATATCGGAGCGCGCCTCCTGGCCGACAAGCTCAGCCAGCGCTGGGGCCAGCCGGTGATCGTCGACAACCGTCCCGGCGGCGATGGCATCGTCGCCATCAATGCCTTTGTGTCGGCGCATGACGATCATATCCTGCTGTTCACGCCGACCTCGTCGTTCACGGCGCATCCGTATCTGCATGACCATCTGCCCTATAAGCCGAGCGACCTCGTGCCGATCACGCGGGTGTCCAACACCTTCGTGGCGGTCTCCGTCCCCACAGCCCTGAATGTCGATTCGCTCGCCAAGCTCGTGGCGCTGGCCAAGGAGAAACCCGGCCAACTCAATTGGGCGGGCCTAACCGGCGCGCTCGACTTCCTTCTGGCCGGCTGGCTGCAAGAGCAGAATCTTAATATCGCCAAAATTGCCTACAAGAACCCGGTCGACGCCGCCAACGATCTCGCCGAGAACCGCGTGCAACTTTACGAATCGGCTTTCGCCATCGTCCGGCCGCAACTGCAGACCGGCAAGATCAAGGTGCTTGCCGTGACCAATACTGTGCGCGCGCCGAATCTGCCCGACCTGCCGACAGTGAAGGAAGCCGGCTTTCCGGGTCTGACAGTCGACGGGCTCGTCGGCATTTTTGGGCCGACCGGCATATCGCAGGCGGTGCGCGACAAGATCACGGCCGACGTCAAAGCCGCCGCCGATGACACGATCAAAGATCGCTTGATGACGACCGGGCAAATGCTCAATGTCGGCAGCGGCGAAGAATTCGCCAAATCGCTCGAGGAACAGCGCAAGCAGGTCGCCGATTTCGCCAAGAAGCTCGGCGTTGACGAGATGCCGCAGAACTAATCGTTACCCTTTGACGTCGGTCTCGACGTCGATCACCAATTGCCACTGCCCGTTGCGCTTGGCCCAGACGCTGGCGGCGCGATAGGGCGGCCGCGAATTGTCGGGCGAGACGTAGTTTGTGATCATCGCGGCGCCGTCGCCGTAAACCGCAAGCCGCATGGTTTCGATCTCGCTCACCGTCACCGCGGCATTGGTCTTTTTCTCGCTTTCGATCGTAGCGACACTGGCCGCCTTCGGCACCGGCGGATAGCCCGACCGATAGAGCATGAAATCGTCGGCGATATGCTTGCCCCATTCGTCGGCATTGTGCGCGACGGCTGACTTCACGACGTCCTGGAACGTCGTGATGACCTCCTGCTCGGCAGGCGAGCGGACGCGATAAGGTATGGTCTCGCAGGGATTCTTGCACTCGTAAGGTTTGGCGTCTGCCTTGGCTTCGGTATCGGGCGGCGTTTCCGACTTGGCTTTCTGCGCATCATTGGTGCCGAGCACGACATCCTGCATCGTCAACGCCCGCCAGGAGCCTTTCTGCTTGGCCCAGATATCGAGAAAAAATACCGGATTGCCCTGCGCCGATTTGCGCGAGCCCGTCACCATGGCGACGAAGCCATAGACACTCACTTTCACGTCGGTTGCCGCTTCGGGGGAGGTAATGTTTTTCAGGTCGGCGAGGAACTCTTTGCGCGGGAAAATCCTGCCGTCGGCGTCGGCGAAAGTGAATTGCAGCGAGAGCAGTTTGCGCGCCGCCGATTTGTCGCCGACCCGCAGCGCTTCGCCGAGCGCCTTCTGCGCGGCGTTGACGAGCGCCTCTTCGCCGGACGCCGGTTGCGCACGCGATTCGACAAGAACGGCAATCAGCAGCATGCCCGCCAGGGCGCCGAGCCAAAGCCACTGTCGGATCAAACGCATCGTGCGCTGTATCGCCGCCGGCATTCTCACTCCTGCGCCCCAATCATGGATGTCCCGAAGGTCTCATGCCACGAGCCCAAGCGATGCCATCGTCCGGCTCGAAGACTCAAGCGCAAGCGGCGCGACCACGCGCCGCAGCCGAGGTGGATGGAGCCGCAAACTTCGCGTTCAGCAATGCCGGCAATGCCGCCGGTAATGATGCGACCCGCTCTTTTTACCGCCGCCCATCGCGACGCGGCACGGCGCGCTCAATTGAGAATATTTGGCCTTCATGCATGCCGTCACCTTGACCACGTCCGGGATGGCGTCACCGCACAATCGCATGGCATCGGGCGTGCAGGCTTGACGCTCGGCGTCGGAGCCTTGGGCCAGCACAGTGTCGGCGCGGTAAACCAGTACGCCCGTGAGCGCTACCAGTACACAGATAATACGGAACATCGGCATGAACATTATCTCTGCCCCCAGCGGACCGTGACTTCACGACGCGCCAGCAACCTAGCCGGAGCGCTGGATGCCGTCGATAGCCGATATTGATGAAAATTTTGCGGAGAAAAGCAATCGCGCCGCGGATTTGCCGCTCAGCGTGTGCCCCAGGCGAAACCGCCGTGAGGCGCGACTGCCGGAACGCCGAAGTCCCGGCTGATATCGGTCCGGCACGGTTCGATCGTGCCTTCGACCATGCTGGCAGTCGCATTGTCGAACGACATGTGACGGCAGAACTTGCCGTCCGGCATGGTCACCACGACATCGCCACCCGCACGCGGATCGTTCGCGTCCAACGCAGGATGCAGAAACGGATCGATCGCGGCATGACCGCCGACCAGCAAGGTCGCGGCCAACAACAAGATGAAGAACGAGGAAGCGATGACGGCACGGGTGGACGTCGCGCCGCGATCGCTCAACCGAGCCTGGGGGCCCTTCCTCATGGGTAAATTCACGGGCAAACGGGCCAGCATGCGGTCCATCTCCGCAAACCACGTCGCCGCCTCTGCACTTCCTCGCTTGATCACTCGCATTGCGTTAGCAAACAACAGATTGATTGAATCGCCTGAAAGGAAATATTTCTAATTTTAGCGAATGGCCGCGTTTCCGCGCTCCGACGGCCCTTACCGCTTGACTTTTCTCGCGTTCCGGGCCGCGCTAAAGAGATGCCAATTCGTGGTGAACGATAAGTAACCGGCCGCATTTCGGAGCGGCCCATCATCTCGAAACAGGGGGAAGCCGGGGCTCATGCGCACGCAAGTCGCCATCATCGGCGCCGGTCCGGCCGGGCTCTTGCTCGGTCAACTGCTGCACAAGCACGGCATCGACAACATCATCCTAGAACGGCAGACCGCCGATTACGTGCTTGGCCGCATTCGCGCCGGCGTGATCGAACAGGGCACGATGGGGCTGCTCGACGAAGCCGGCGTCGGCAAGCGCATGCATGCGGACGGCCTGGTGCATGACGGCGTCTATATGTGCGTCGAAGGCAAGCGCCATCATCTCTCGTTCAAGGACATGACCGGCAAGTCGGTGATGGTCTATGGCCAGACCGAGATCACCAGAGATCTGATGGATGGCCGCGCCGCGGCCGGCGTGCCGACCATCTACGCCGCCCATGACGTCGCGCTGCATGACATTTCGAGCGCGACGCCGCGCGTGACCTATCACGCCAACGGCAAGACCGAGGAAATCACGTGCGACTTCATCGCCGGCTGCGACGGCTTCCACGGCATCAGCCGGCAGAGCGTGCCACAGCAGGCGATATCGACATTCGAGCGCGTCTATCCGTTCGGCTGGCTCGGCATCCTTTCCGACACGCCGCCGATCGCCGACGAATTGATCTATGTGCGGCATAGCAGCGGCTTTGCGCTCTGCTCGATGCGTTCGCATACACGCAGCCGCTATTACATCCAGTGCAGCCTCGACGACCATGTCGATGCCTGGCCGGACGAACGCTTCTGGGAAGCGCTCAAGCCGCGGCTCGATGAGGAAGCGCGCGCCAATCTCGTCACCGGACCGTCAATCGAAAAGAGCATCGCCCCTTTGCGCAGCTTCGTCGCCGAGCCGATGCGTTTCGGCCGGCTGTTTCTCGCCGGCGACGCCGCCCATATCGTGCCGCCGACCGGAGCCAAAGGCCTCAACCTCGCGGCGAGCGATGTGCAATATTTGTGGCGCGCGCTGGTCGAGCATTACCGCGACAAGTCCGACGACGGCCTCGATCACTATTCAAGCCGGGCGCTGGCGCGGGTGTGGAAAGCGGAGCGGTTCTCATGGTGGATGACGACGACGCTGCACCGCATTTCCGACAATCCGTTCGACCATAAGCTCCAGCTTGCCGAGCTCGATTATCTGTTCCGCTCGAGGGCGGCACAGACGGCGTTCGCGGAGAATTATGTGGGACTGCCGTATTAAAACTACCTTTGCAGGAGATATCCGATGCTGCAATTGCGCCCGAGCTGCGAATGCTGCGACAAGGATTTGCCGCCGGCGGCGCCCGACGCCATGATCTGCACCTTCGAATGCACGTTCTGCCGCGATTGCGTCGAGAGCCGGCTGCACGGCGTCTGTCCGAACTGCGGCGGCAATTTTGCGCCGCGCCCGATCCGGCCGCTGGCAGCGCTGGCGGCGCGGCCTAACCGCGGCCGCGTCTAGCGCATGTCCCGGAAAAGTGGTTACCGGTTTTCCGACAAGGGCATGCGCGAAACAAAATTCTAACCCTCGCCTATTTCGCTGCATATCGCCGCGTGCCGAGCAGGCCGCGCGGGAAGAACAGCACGACCAGGATGAAAATCACGCCGATGAACGACATCCAGTTCACCGTCATCGATGAAATATAGTCCTGCAGGACGACGAAAACCGCCGCACCCAGAAGCGGCCCCCAGAATGTGCGCATGCCGCCGATCACCGTCATCACCACGAAATAACCCGACAGCGAATAATGCAGCGCCAGCGGATCGGCGAAATTGTTCAGAAGCGCATAGAGCGTGCCGGCCAGCGCGGTAAAGAAGCACGAGATCGAGAACGACAGCCAGATGTGCTGTTCGACCGGAATGCCGAGGAACCGCGAGCGGCGCTCGTTCTCGCGGATCGCTACCAAGGTGCGGCCGAACGGCGAGCGCAACAGGAAGCCCATCAGAGCCACGGCGGCGGCGAAGACGGCGAGAAGAAAAAAATAGAAGGTGGTGTCGTTGCTCTCGATATCGAGGCGCAGCGCACCCCATCCGATCGGCGCGCGATGAAAGTCGCGCAGCCCATCGAAGCCGCCAGTAAAGCTGTTCCAGCTATAGGCCAGGTAATACCAAAGCTGCCCGAAGGCGATGGTGCACATGGCGAAATAGACGCCGCGGCGGCGCACGATCAGAAGACCGAACAGCGTTCCGGCGAGACCGCCAAGTAGCGTGCCGGCGAGCATGGCGAGCGGGGTCGAGTGCACGAGGTAACGCAACGTGAGGCCGGCGCCATAAGCGCCGAGGCCGAAATAGGCGGCGTGGCCGAAGCTCAAGACGCCGGTGAAGCCCAACAGCATATTGAGCCCCATGGCGGCGAGCCCGAAGACCAGAACGCGCCCGGCGAGCGCGGTATAGCCGCCCAGAAGCGGCAGCCAGACCGGCGCGGTGGCAAGCGCAGCCCAGATGGCGACGAGCAGGAGGATGCGCCGCCCCGCCATTGCGCCCGCCGCACCCGGCGCCTTCTCCGCGGCTTTGTCCGGAGTTTTGCCGGCGACGACGGCAGTGGTCATGACATCATGCCCTCTTCGCCGACCAGGCCGCGCGGCCGCAGCAGCAGCACGGCCATCAGGATCGCGTAGATCACCGCTTCGCTGGCGGAGGGATAAACCACGGTCGTCAGCGCCGCCGCCATGCCGATGAGCAAGCCGCCAAACAGGGTGCCGATCAGGCTGCCGACGCCGCCGACGATGATGGCGATGAAGCTCGGCATCAAAAGATCGTCACCCATATTCGGATTGAGCCCGATCTGCCCGGCCGCGAGCACGCCGCTCAAGCCCGCCAGCATGCAGCCGACGGCGAAATTGAATGTCCGCAAATTGCGCACATTGATGCCGAGCGTCGCCACAGTTTCGAGATCGAAAGTGCCGGCGCGGATGCGCAGCCCAATGCGCGTGTAACGCAGGAAAGCGAACAGGCCGAGCACGGAGACGATGACGATCGTCACCATGAAGACGCGATACCAGGTGATGAAGAACAGATCCGGGGTGATGGGCTGCGCCAACAGATCAGGCAGGCCGAGCGGCAAG
>DATHPQ010000149.1:0-10899 GCA_035483735.1 Xanthobacteraceae bacterium
GCGGAGGCCGTGGCCGGTGCCGCGTGCGGATCGCCGAGCGAAACCCACACATTCGGATCCGATTGCGACTGGCGCTTCACGAAGCGGTAGCCGGTGTCGGTCCAGGGCAGAATCTCATCGCTCTGGTTGTCGAGAATGAACTCGCCCTTGTCGGTCTTCACCGTGAGCACGGCATGGCCGTCGCCATTGCGATCACGCACGACGGTGATCAGCAGCGCCTCGCGCGGCCAGCCGGCTTTGATCAGCATCCGGCGCTTCTGCAGGACGTAGTCCTCGCAGTCGCCGTAGCCGTCATCCGGATAATTCCAACGCTCTACCACGCCCCAATGATCCATGTCGGTCATCGGTTTCACATTGGTATTGACCCACAGATTGACGCGCTGCAGATCCTTCCAGGCGTCGGCCGAGAGCACGATGTCGCGCGCCACCGACGACGTGGTTTTGCATTCCGGATCGTATTCGACGCAGAACTCGACCCAGCCGATCGGCGCACGAGTGACTTCGCCGACGGGAATGTATTGCGGCATATATTGCGGCCGTTCCGCAGCCGCGCTTCCGGCCGGCGTAGCGAACAGCGCGAGCATTACGACGCCCGCAGCAGCGCTGCGCTTGAGGACTTTTTTGCCCGAACGCATTGTGACCCCTTCCCATCTCGTCAGGGTCACCTTTCGCACAAAGCTTTTGCAGCGCCGCTAAGTAGAGCCCCGCAATTTGAAGTAAAATCGCCTCAAGACTCCGATAAAACTGGAGCGTATTCGCACGAATATAGTATAAAATTAGAACTATTCTATTTTGATTCAAATTTTATCTATGATGCACTTGGCCGCGCCATATGCGGACTTTCGCTGTGTCGCGTTTGGCAAGAGGGTGCGGCCGATGTGGGGGTGGCGGGGCGAGGATGCGCGCAAACAGCGCCGTCAGACAGCGCCGGCAAGCTGACAATTTTCCGAAAGGCGTTTACCCGCCGCTGACGTTCTCTTCGACGAAGTCGGGATGCTGCAGCCGGGTAAACTCAACGGCGAAGCCTTCTTCGAGGTGGCGCACCACCCGGCCCTGGATCTTGCCGAGGGTCACCAGCGAGCCGAGCGGCGGCCGCTGGTCGGTGGCAATGCCGGCGCCGGATTCCGAGATGTCGATGATACGACAGGTCAGATTGACGCCGTTGGGCAGAATAAGGCGGCCCGACGGGTTCACCGGCGGCCGCCGGCCGTGGCGGCGGTCTTCCGGCGAGGCGAGCAGGTGGCGGTTGGCGAGCCAGGTGAGTTGGGCGGCGAGCTTGTCGCGCTTGCGCGACGTCGCCGAAATCGTCATGGCGAAGCCGTTCTGGAAGATCCGTGCAATGTGGCCTTCGAGCCGTCCCAGATGGTCGACATAGGCAATGACGCGCTCGCCGGCAGCGCCGGCAACGGGGGCGATCAGCGCTATGCCGCCCGGCGACATGTTAACGACTTGGCAGGGAAATTCGCGGCGGTCGGCCAGCATATAGCGGCCGAGCAGGTTCACGCGCACGCGCTGGTGGCGGCGGCGATCCTCGTTCAGAGCCTTCAGACTTGGGAGTCGCTCCGCTAACGCCATGCTTCTCACTTCGCTTGTCACGGCGAAGGCAAAACCTAGGCTTGCGGTGTTAACGTCCCGTTAGCCGCCGCGGCGTCGATCCGCGCGGCGGAATAGAGCATGATCCGAAAAGTGGAAACCGGTTTTCGCACAAAGGTCATCTAATCGCGGCCGCCGTCGTGAACGACGAATTGGCGGCGCGGCGCCATAAAGCGCGGCAGGATGCGGGCTTCGAGCGCAGCGCCCAGATGCCGGCGCGGCCCGAGATTGAGCGCGCCGATCGGGCTCGAACCAAGCCATTTCGGGACTTTGAGCGGTGCGAGAATCCCGATGGTGCGGGCGAGACTGGGCCGCGGCGAGCTCAGCGGCAGCAACAATAGCTCGAGATCGATCGGCTCGCCGTCGCCGTTCTGTGCGCTGACGCCGGCGACCGTGCCGACCTGTTCCTCGTCAAGAGTGGTCATCAGGTCGGCGATGGTGGGCTGACTGGCCGCGGCCCAGAGCCCGATGAAAGGCTCGCTCTTGAGTTCCCGGCCGAACAAAGCACAGACCCGCGTGCCGGCGAGCCGGAACGGATGCCCGGCGCCGCCATCGAGCGCGAGGATGAAGGCATCGCTCAACACATTGCGGATTGCGCCCGGTTCGATCTCGGCGCGCTCGGGTGCCGGCCGCTTGCCGCGCTTCTTGTCCCAATACGCATAAAGCTCGCGGCTTCCTGCATGTTTCATGGTCGCTCACTCCCTGCGCGAAAGCCGAGCGCGAACCTGTCTCTAATCGGGACAGGTGCTGCGGCTCGCGGCTGCGATGCAGGGGGTGGAGCAGGGGATGTGCCGTCCGGCGCTGAAGCGGAAATGTCGTGCCGCTAACGCGAAATTAAGCTTAACAAAACCTTGACGTTGGCGGGCCGCGGTCGCCCGCCTAGGGTGAGGTCATGGAAGGTCGATGTGCGTTCTATGTTCATCGCACCTTCGCTTTGTGTCCACTTCGTACCCCACTGACGACCCACTTGTTTGGCCGCCGCGACCGACGGTGGCTCTGAGCCGATAACGGGAGGCGTAGGGATGTGACCGACGCCAGCGAATTTCGGGTGCGCCCGAAAAACAATGGCGTTGGCGCGGATACCCGCGCGAACAAGAGGGAGGACTTTACTGTCCTCCCTCTTGTTTTTTCACTCCGCAATGCCGCGCTGTTTGTGGCACAGCTTGTCCCGGCCGCCATGTCCGCTTATGTCGGCACGTGAGGACGGTGGACTTTTGTGACGCAGCACGTCGAACCCCGAATTCGCGAGCCTATCTTCAATGTTCCGCCGGTTGTCATCGCGACCGTAGCGGTGCTGGTGCTCGTGCATGCGCTGCGCATGTTGGCGCTGACCGACGAACAGGACCTGCAATTTCTGCTGACTTTCGCCTTCATTCCGGCGCGCTACAGCTCAGATGTCGCGGTTGGCGCTTTGCCGGGCGGGTTCGGCGCGGAGCTCTGGACCTTTTTCACCTACGCGTTCCTGCATGCCGACCTGATGCATCTCGGGCTCAATCTCGCTTGGCTGTTGCCGTTCGGCACGGCGCTGGCGCGACGTTTCGGCGCGTGGCGTTACACTCTATTCATGCTGGTGATGTCCGCGGCCGGCGCGTTTGCGCATCTGGTCAGTCATTGGGGCGCGCTCGAGCCGATGATCGGCGCGTCCGCCGCGATCTCCGGCGCGATGGCGGCGGCGATGCGCTTTGTGTTTCAGCAGGGCGGGCCGCTTGCCGCGTTTCGCAGCGGCGCCGATGAATCGTACCGCGTCCCGGCAGTGCCGCTCGGCGCCACGTTGCGCGATCCGCGGTTTCTGCTTTTTCTCGCAGTCTGGCTTGGGCTGAACATGTTGTTCGGCTTGGGCACCGTTTCCTTCGGCGAGGCGGCGGGGCAGGAGATCGCCTGGCAGGCCCATGTTGGCGGCTTTTTCGCCGGGTTGTTGCTGTTCGACGCGTTTGATCCGAGGGCGCCGCGCGCCGAACTCGATACCGAAGCCAGCAGCGGCTGATTCCAATTTGACGTAAAGCATTTTGATGTTGCGCCGCCGCGTTTGATGCTGCGTTGCAGCGTCTTTGTTGATGCCGCCCGGTGGAACCGGACCTCGACCGAAAGCATTAGATTCACTACCTTCACTCACTGCCGCTGGTCGCCATCACATGCGGCAGAATGGTGAAATGAAAGCCCGCGATCCGCCGAAGCGGAACAGCCGATTCGGCGGCAATGCGGTGCACAGGGAGGCTAAGATGACGACTGTGAACGCTATCCTCGCCGGCAAAGGCCGTGAGGTCGTCAACATGGAACCGAACGCGAGCCTTGCTTCCGCTGTCGCGCTTCTGGCCGAAAGGCGCATCGGTGCGGTGCTGATCCTCGGCGCCGACCGCCGCATCGTCGGTATCTTGTCGGAACGCGACATCGTGCGCGCGCTTGCCGAGCGCGGCTCGGCGGCGCTGGGAGAACCGGTCAGCCAGACCATGACGCGGAAAGTCTCGACTTGTGCCGAAAACGAAACGGTCGCGAGCATCATGGAGCGCATGACCGAGGGCAAATTCCGTCATCTCCCCGTCGTCGATCAGGGCCGGCCGGTCGGGGTCATTTCGATCGGCGACGTGGTCAAGCATCGCTTGCACCAGATGGAATGCGATTCCGCGGCGATGCACGACTACATCCTGACGGCGTGAACCCGCGCTTCGGATCGCGCCTGCTGTCGATCGCCACATGCGGATAACTGCCCCGGCGCGGTCCGAAGGCCTTTCCCGTCTTATTGCGGTTGCGTTATGATGCTTGGCGCACGCGGCTGGTGGCTTTGGCGGCCGGTGAGCAGATGATGTTGGAGGCGATCATGCGGCGCGCGGCGATCGTATTGGCCTTGGCAACAGTGTTCTCTTCGGCGGTTCTCGCCACCGCTTCGGCGCAGCAATCGTTCACGCCGATCACGCCGCAAACGTCGAATGTGACCTCGACGGTTACCAATTGCATGATGTCGTGCAACTCGACGGCGGCGAACTGCCAGACTACCTGTGTCGTTCCGGGAGCGAGCGGGGCGTCGATAGCCGCGCAAACGGCCGCGTCCACGGCAGGGACAGGAGCCGGAATCGGCACGTCCTGTCAGCTCGCCTGTACCACCGCCCAGCTCACTTGCCAGGGGGGCTGCGCGCAGCTTTCGCCGTCACGCTAAGCATTTTGACGGAGCATGCTTTTGCGCATCGGGCTCTTTGCTAGCTCAGATCGGCAATGGATTGGTTGATCGACTCGATCGCCTTCTCGGTCGCCACGCGCCCAACCTCGATCGATTCCGCGGCGTGATGAAAGTCGAGCCAGCCAACATGGCCGATGCGCGGCGTGATATGCACGTCCGGCGGGTCGCCGGCGAGCCGCATGCGCGTGAGACGATCCTGCATGATGTTGAAGGATTCGATCATCACCGTTGAAAAGCCGGGTTTGTCGTCGCGGGTCAAGCTCTCGCTCTTGAGCATCTCGCGCTTGAGCGCGTGTTCGGCGCCGAATATGCCGCGCCACCGGCTGAAGCCGTTGCGCGGCTCCGCCGGCAACGTCAAAGATTGCGCGTCGCCCGGATCCGAGCCGTGGCTCGCGATAGTGGTGCCGCGGCCGAAGCGATCGGCATCCATGTTGACGGCGATGACGACGCGCGCACCGAAGGCGCGCGCCGCCGATACCGGCACCGGATTGACGAGTGCGCCGTCGACCAGCCAGCGGCCGCCCAGATGCATCGGCGGAAAAATTCCCGGCAGTGCGTAGGACGCGCGCAATGCCAGCGCCAGCGAACCGTGCGTCAGCCAGACCTCGTGACCGGTGCCGACCTCGGTGGCGATAGCCGCGAACCGGATCGGCAGGTCTTCGATATTCTTGGTGCCGATCGACTCTTCGAGCTGGCGCGTCAGCCGATTGCCGCTGATCAGTCCCGAGCCGCCGAACTTGACGTCGAGATAGCCGAAGACCCGCCGCACCGTCAGCGAGCGCGCCCAGGCTTCAAGCGTATCGAGCTGCCCGGTGGCATAGCAGCCGCCGACCAGCGCGCCCATCGAAGTGCCGACGATGATGTCGGGTTTGATCCCATGCGCCTCGAGTGCGCGCATGACGCCGATATGTGCGAAGCCGCGTGCCGCGCCGCTGCCGAGAACGAGACCGATGGCAGGGCTGCCAGGTTTGGCGCTGGCGCGATTGGCGTCCACGATTTGCTGAGCAATGTCTGGCGTGGTCACTTTGATCCTCGCATCGGGCGAAAGCGCAATCATTGGCGGCGCAAGGATAGGGCGAAAAGGGGCGGGGAGTCAGCCGCATAGGGGGAATTGCTGCGCTGTGTGATCGGCTTGACGCGCCGGCCACAGCATGAAATTGCCGTGATTGAGATCGACAAAAGCCGCGATGTCTGGGTGGGACGTGAAAGCTTTACGCATCGGTGTTGCGGTCGTCGTCGCGGCGGGCTTGGCTTTCGCCACGCAGACCGGGGCTTTTGCGCAAGCCCATAACCTCATGGCGCCGCAGGCGACGGCGTCGGTGCCGCTGGTGCCGGGTACCGGATCGCCCGGCGCTACGATCGTCAGCCCGGTGCCGCTTGGACCACCGCCCGCGCCGATGGCGCCGCAAGGTCTTCAGCCCCTCGCGCAGCCCATTCCGGCCGTTCCGGCAGGGCGCGTGGCGCTCGCGGTCACCGCACGTTACGGCCGTGACGCCGCCCCCATCAGCGGCGGACTGATCTGGCGCGTTTATGCGGCGAAGCCCGACGCGACCGGCGTGTTGCCGCTGATCAAAGAAGACCGTGGCGCGACCCCGACCTTCGTGCTGCCGCCCGGCAGCTATGTGGTGCATGCGAGCCTCGGCCTCGCCAGCGCGGCGAAACCGGTACAATTGCGCGCCGATACGGTGCGCGAAGTGTTGGATATTCCGGCCGGCGGCGTCCGGCTCGAGGGCCGCGTCGGCGACGTGCGGATTCCGCCCGGCCAGATATCGTTCGACATTTTCAAGGGTAGCCAGTTCGACACCAGTGAGCGCCGTCCGATCGCGCAGAATGTCATGACCGGCGATGTCGTGCTGCTGCCGGAAGGCACCTACAACATCGTCTCCAATTACGGCGACGGCAATTCAGTGGTGCGCTCCGACGTGCATGTCGATGCCGCCAAGCTCACCGATATCGTGGTGACGCACCGCGCCGCCGTGATCACGCTCAAGCTCGTCAACAATTCCGGCGGTGACGCGCTCGCCAATACGCAATGGACGGTGCTGACGCCGGGCGGCGACGTGATCAAGGAATCGATCGGCGCTTTCCCGCGGCTCGTGCTCGCCGAGGGCGATTATCACGTCATCGCCCGCAACGAAGGCCGCACCTTCCAGCGCGACTTCAAGGTCATTACCGGCGTCGACGGCGAAGTCGAGGTTTCGACGCGGTAGGCGGGCCCGCCGCGCCGGCGCATTTGTGATCAGCCAACGAAGCGCCACAGTCTGCGCTTGGCCTGCTCGGCGACGAGCTGCCTGATCTTGCGCTCGACAGCTGCAACCAGCGCCGGCTGCGCCGGCGTTTTGCTTTTGGCGAGCGTCCATACAACTTTAAGGTCGCGCAGCGGCGACGCGACCACGCGTCCAGACTCTCGCTGACGGAGTGAGGCGCATCCGGGCAGCACGGTGAATCCGATCCCGCGTTCGACAAGCGATAGTATCAGGGACGGTGTGTTCACTTCCATGATGACGTCGAGGACGAAGCCGTGCCGTTTGCTCGCTTCCTCGATCTTGCGGCTCAGGAAATTTGATTGCCGCGGAAGGATCAGTGGCATGCCGGACAGCGCGTTCCATCCCACCGCCCGGTTCGCGTCGTACCCAGAACCCTTGGAGCCGTGCAGATAAACCTGCTCGCTCGCAAGAGGATCAACTTCGAGGTTGCGCGACCTGGTATCGGTGCTTATCAGCAGGGCCAGATCGAGTCGACCTAGCGACAATTCAAGTTCCATCTCGTCCGATATACCCTCGTGCACCGATAGATGGGCCCGCGGCATCTCACGCGTGAACCATGACGCCAAAGGGGCGCTCATCAGTTCGGTCATGACGACGGGAAGACCGACGGCCACCCTCCCTGTCGGCGATATGCCCTGTGTGCGGAGTTCCGATACAAGTCCGTCCATCTGCCGCACGATATCCGAAGCGCGCGCGCGGAAGTGCACTCCCGCTTCGGTAAGCTGCACACCACGCCTGCTACGGACGAACAACGCGACGCCCAACTCCCTTTCCAAGCCGGCGAGGATGCGGCTGAGGCTCGGTTGGGACATGCCGAGCACCTCTGCGGTGCGCGTGAGATTCTTGAACTCGGCCGCCGAAAGAAATGCGCGCACGGCGGCCAAGGGTGCGGAGAAGCCTCGCCCTTCCATTCGAAAATCGTATCGCAAAGATAGCTATCATGCACGAAGTAAATCGCTCGTCGGGCGCTATATTGGCGTCGCTGATGGCAAACACAGGAGCCGCCGCTCATGTCGGAACCTCGAATTCGCCCGCTCGGTGATGCCGAAGCCGACGGGACCCAGGCTTTGCTGATCGCAAACGCCGAGCACAACGGGGCGCCGGACCCTCTGTGCGCGCGGATCTACGTTCGCGCGGAGGCTGGCCGAAACTGGCTGCGCCACTGGAACGAACTCCTGAACGGAGGATCGCTGCCCGTGCCGCTCAAGGAGATGTGTCGCGTTCTGATCTCGATGAAGCACGGTTGCGGCTACTGCTCGACGGTGCGGTCCCGCATCGCGTCCGAGAACGGACTCACCGAAGAAAAGCTGATGGCGACGATGGACTTCGCGTCGTCTCCGCTCTTTGACGAGCGCGAGCGCACGGCATTGCGCTTCGCGTCTCTTTTCAAGGAAGGCGACCACGCGATCGACAGCGACGAGGTCTACGCAGACCTCAAGAAGCACTTTACCGAGGAGGAGATCGTCGAACTGGGCCTGCTGTGCGCCGAGACCGACGGCGTTGGAAAATTTGCGCGTTCGCTGCGGATGCGGACCTGGGACGAAGCCTGCGCGATCCAACCGCGCCTGCGGACACAGACCCCCGCCATGCAGGCGGCAGAGTGAGGAGCGGCCGATGTTGCAAGAACATTCCTCGATGACCAAGCTGAGCGTCGCCGGCGCAATCTGCTACGCGCTTTGGGGATGCCTGCACTTGCAGGCGGCCTATGCGGTTTTCCGCGTGGGTGCCGCGCTCGAGCCCGGAATGGTGCAGGGCCGCGTTTTCCAGGACGCCTGGAGCCTGTTGTTTTTTGGTGTGACGGCCATTGCGGTCGCCCTGACATTGAATATCCGCAACAATGCGTGGGGCTATTGGATCAATCTATGGATCCTCGCCTTGGCCGATACGGGTTTGATTTTTTTCATACTGTTCCCCGGGCACATGCCGCTCTGGCCCGGCATTGCGGGCCCGGTCCTGTGGATCCTCGGCTGGATACTGACCACGCTTGCCTATTTCCGCGCGGCCCCCGCCACAGCCGCCATCGCGGCCGCAAAATGACTAGCGAAAGCGTGTGCCTATCACGCCGCTTTCTTCACCCGCTTCACGTCCGGTGGCACGGCTTCCTGCGAGAGCGCCGCGAGAGCTGCGTCGAGCGGTAGGGTCTGCTGCTTGTCGCTGCCGAGCCTGCGGATCGAGACGGTGCGTTCGGCGGCTTCCTTCTTGCCGAGGACGAGCAGGACCGGGACTTTCGCCAACGAGTGCTCGCGGACTTTGTAATTGATCTTCTCGTTGCGCAGATCGGCATCGACCCGCAGCCCGAGCGCACGCGCGGCCGCAATCGCCTCGCGCGCGTAATCGTCGGCGTCCGACGTGATGGTGGCGACGACAGCCTGCACCGGCGACAGCCACAGTGGCATGTGCCCCGCATAATGCTCGATCATGATGCCGGTGAAGCGTTCGAGCGAGCCGAACATCGCGCGATGCAGCATCACCGGCGTCACTTTGTTGGAATGCTCGTCGATATAGAAGGCGCCGAGCCGGCCCGGCATGTTGAGATCGACCTGCACGGTGCCGCATTGCCAGTCGCGGCCGATAGCGTCGCGCAACACATATTCGAGCTTCGGCCCGTAGAACGCGCCTTCGCCTTTGTTGAGCGTCCAAGGCCGGCCGGACGCCTCGAGCGCCTTAATCAGCGCGGCTTCCGCCTTGTCCCACACCGCATCATCGCCGATGCGCTTGTCCGGACGGTCGGAGAATTTGATGCGCACGTCCTCGAAGCCGAAGTCTTCGTAGATGGTCAGGATCAGGTCGTTGACCTTGATCACTTCCTCCGCGATCTGCTCCTCGGTGATGAAAATATGCGCGTCGTCTTGCGTAAACGCGCGCACCCGCATCAGTCCGTGCAGCGCGCCGGACGGCTCGAAGCGGTGCACCTTGCCGAACTCGGCGAGCTTGTAGGGCAGGTCGCGATAGGATTTCAGCCCGTTCTTGAAGATCTGGATGTGGCCCGGGCAGTTCATCGGCTTGACCACGAAAGTGCGCTCGTCCTCCTCGCGCGGCTGGACCAGGAACATGCCGTCGCGGAAGGTTGCCATGTGGCCCGACGCCACCCACAGCGATGAATCGATCAGCTGCGGCGCATTGACCTCGGCATAGCCGGCCTCCATCTGGCGGCGGCGGATATAATTCTCCAGCGTCTGGAACAGCGTCCAGCCCTTGGGGTGCCAGAACACCGAGCCGGGCGCCTCTTCCTGGAAGTGGAACAGATCCATCTCGCGGCCGAGTTTCCTATGGTCGCGCTTCTCGGCCTCCTCGATCTGCTTGAGATAAGCGTCGAGCTCTTCCTGTTTGGCAAAAGCAGTGCCGTAGATGCGGGACAGCATTTCGCGGTTTGAATCGCCGCGCCAATAGGCGCCGGCGACCTTCAGCAGCTTGAACGCATTGCCGATCTTGCCGGTCGAAGTCATGTGCGGGCCGCGGCACAGATCGAACCAGTCGCCCTGCTTGTAGATTTTCAGCTGCTGACCTTCGGTGATGGCGTCGATCAGCTCGACTTTGAACTGCTCGCCCTTGTCGCGAAAAACCTTCTTCGCCGCGTCGCGCGACCACACTTCCTTGGTGAACGGCTTGTCGCGCGCGATGATCTCGCGCATCTTTTTCTCGATCGCAGCAAAGTCTTCCGGCGTGAACGGCTCGTTGCGGAAGAAGTCGTAATAGAATCCGTTCTCGATCACCGGCCCAATGGTGACCTGCGTGCCGGGCCACAGCGACTGCACCGCTTCGGCGAGCACGTGCGCCGCGTCGTGACGAATGAGTTCGAGCGCGCGGGGATCGTCGCGGGTGAGGAATTCGATCTTGGCGTCATGCTCGATCGGGTCGCCCAGATCT
>DATHPQ010000150.1:0-49389 GCA_035483735.1 Xanthobacteraceae bacterium
CCGCGGCATCACGCACCAGCGCGAAGCCGCGGGCCAGCACGCCCCGATAGGAAAACGCATTCAGCAATTGTCCGACGCGCTCCGCGCGCGCGTCGCGCGTCGCGATCAGCTGCAGCACCGCGCGCTGCGCCCGCTCGCCAAAAGCATGGACTCGTTCAGTCTCCCGCGCGATGCGGGTACGGTGCATCTGGATATTGGCGGCCAGTCCCGCGCGCAGCCGCACAGCCAGTCCGTCGTAGCGTTCGCGGCGGCGCTCGATGTGGGTTTGCAACATCTGCTTGCTTAAGTGGCCGCCGATGCGCGAGAACCGGACGCGGTGAACCTGCGCGTTGGCATGCAGAGCGCGCGACAGCCGCGCCGCGGCCTGATCGAGGCGCTGCCGCGGCTGTGCCAATACCTCGTCTGCATTCGGCAGCGCACGCGCGGCGGCGCGCAATTCGCTCCACCGCGCCTCCTGGCAGCGCCGCCAGGAGGCGAACGCCCGCCGGGCGCACGAATCCACGTTGAGCAAAAGATCGGCGCGCACCGGCACCGCCATTTCGGCGGCGGCGGTCGGCGTCGGGGCGCGCTTATCGGAAGCGAAATCGATCAGCGTCACATCGGTCTCGTGACCCACGGCAGAGATCAGCGGGACGAAACTATTGGCCGCGGCCCGCACCACGATTTCTTCGTTGAACGACCAGAGGTCCTCGAGCGAGCCGCCGCCGCGCGCGACGATGATGAGATCGGGCCGCCGGGGCAAAAATCCCGTCGCCCGCTCCGGCAGCGCATTGAAGCCTTCGATGGCGGCTGCGACTTCGGCGGCCGAGCTTTCGCCCTGCACTTTCACCGGCCAGACCAGGACATGGCGCG
Organism: Xanthobacteraceae bacterium; assembly: GCA_035483735.1. Taxonomy (GTDB): domain Bacteria; phylum Pseudomonadota; class Alphaproteobacteria; order Rhizobiales; family Xanthobacteraceae; genus BOG-931. The sequence continues at coordinate 853 of DATHPQ010000150.1, forward strand.
GGAAGCGATCGGCGAGGCGATGCAGAATGTCGCGAATGACGGCGCCGGTCGGCGACGTCACGACGCCGATCACCTCGGGCAGGAACGGCAGAAGCTGCTTGCGCGCCTCCTCGAACAGGCCTTCGGCGGCAAGCTTCCTTTTGCGTTCTTCGAGCAGCGCCATCAGCGCGCCGATGCCGGCGGGCTCGAGCGTGTCGATGACGATCTGGTATTTCGAGGAGCCGGCGAAAGTGGTGAGCCGGCCAGTGACAACGACGTCGAGGCCCTCTTCGGGTTTCACCCGCATGCGGTTGAACGTGGTCTTCCAGATCACGGACTCCAGCACCGCTTTGTCGTCCTTGAGGCGGAAATAGACGTGGCCGGAAGGCGACGGGCCGCGGAAGCCCGAGACTTCGCCGCGAACCCGGACATAGCCATAGGCGTCCTCGACGGTCTTTTTCAGCGCCGCGGACAGTTCCGAGACCGACCACTCGGGAATATTGGCAAGCGGCGGCCCGGCCACGGCGCCTGCGGCCGGGCCGGAAGCGGAGCCGGTTTCATCGTCGATTTCGGCGGTGATTCTGCTGCGGGCCATCTCGCTATTCTATATGACCCCGCCGTGGGGCGGAAAACAGCACGGCGGGGCATAATCCCCGTGGAACATGCGCCCTGCAGCCGGCTCCGCCTCTTGTCCTCGCCGCCGCGCCCCGCTAACCCGAAGGCGCAGCGGTTAGACATTCCATGAATATCCTCATTCTTGGCTCCGGCGGCCGCGAACATGCGCTGGCCTGGAAGATCGCGGCGAGCCCGCTGTCGGACCGGCTTTACTGCGCGCCGGGCAATGCCGGCATCGCGCGCGAGGCGATCTGCGTTGCCCTCGACATTGCCGACCATGCGGCGGTGATCGCCTTTTGCCGCATGAACCACGTCGATTTTGTCGTGGTCGGGCCTGAAGCGCCGCTCTGCGCTGGCATCGTCGACGATCTTGAGGCCGCCGGCATCAAGGCCTTCGGCCCGAGCAAGGCCGCGGCGCGGCTCGAAGGCTCGAAGGGCTTCACCAAGGATCTGTGCCGCAAGAACGGCATCCCGACCGCCGCTTACGAACGCTTCACCGCGATCGCGCCGGCCAAGACCTATCTGCGCGCGCGCGGCGCGCCGATCGTGATCAAGGCCGATGGGCTCGCCGCCGGCAAAGGCGTGGTCGTGGCGCAAAGCCTCGCCGAAGCGGAAGACGCCGTCGACATGATGTTTGCCGGCGGGCTCGGAGATGCCGGCGGCGAAATCGTCATCGAGGATTTTCTCGACGGCGAGGAAGCATCTTTCTTCGCGCTCTGCGACGGCGAGACGGCAGTCGCGCTGACCACCGCGCAGGATCACAAGCGCGCCTATGACGGCGACAAGGGACCGAATACCGGCGGCATGGGCGCCTATTCGCCGGCCCCGAATATCGACGACGCGATGGCCACGCGTGTGATGGCCGAAATCATCACGCCGACGCTCAAAGCGATGAAGGCCATGGGCTGCCCGTACAAAGGCGTGCTCTATGCCGGGCTGATGATCACGGCTGAGGGGCCGAAACTCATCGAATACAATGCGCGCTTCGGCGATCCGGAGACGCAGGTGCTGATGCTGCGCCTGAAATCGGATCTGGTGCCGGCGCTATTGGCCTCGCGCGACGGCATGCTCAAAAATTTCGATCTGCGCTGGCACAGCGAGCCGGCGCTCACCGTGGTGATGGCGGCCAAGGGCTATCCCGGCGCTTATCAGCGTGGCAGCGTGATCGAAGGGCTCGACGCGGCGTGCGACGTCGAAGGCGTCGAGATTTTCCATGCCGGCACCAAGGCCGAAGGCGGAAAAATCCTCGCCAATGGCGGACGCGTGCTCAACGTTTCCGCCATCGGCGAGACGGTGCGCGAAGCGCAGGCGCGCGCTTATGAGGCGGTGTCGCGCATCCACTGGCCCGACGGCTTCTACCGGCACGACATCGGCTGGCGCGCGGTAGCTCGGGAAAGCGAGCGAAAGAAAAAGTAAGAGCGATCTCGCGGCTGGATTTCGCAGGCGCTTGCACTATCGTTGGAGCATGATCTTTTCCGAAAAACCGGTCTCCACTTTTCGGGATCATGCTCTAGACTCCCGCGCGATGAGTGATCGCCAGACCGCCTTTTCCGGTACGCGAGAGGTCGCCGAGCGGCTGCGCTTCGATGTCGCACGGCTTGAGGCGTTTTTGCATGACAAGGTGCCGGGATTCGCCGGGCCGACTGCGATCCGCCAGTTCAAGGGTGGCCAATCAAATCCGACCTATCTCGTCGAGACGCCGTCGCGCCGTTACGTGTTGCGGCGCAAGCCGCCGGGAAAGTTGCTGCCCTCGGCGCACGCCGTCGATCGCGAATTCCGCGTTATCAGTGCACTCCATGGCCAAGGATTCCCGGTCGCCGAGCCCGTGCTGTATTGCGCCGACGACAGCATGATCGGCACGGCCTTCTTCCTCATGGCGCATGTCGACGGCCGCGTGTTCTGGGAGCCGCAAATGCCCGCCTCCGACCCGATGGAGCGCGGGCGCGTCTATGACGCCATGAACGCGACCTTGGCGCGGCTGCACGCATTCGATCCGGCTGCGATCGGCTTGTCCGACTACGGCCGCGGCGAAAATTACGTTGCGCGGCAGGTCGAGCGCTGGTCGAAGCAGTATCGGGCGTCCGAGACGCAATATATCGAAGAGATGGAGAAGCTGATCGCCTGGCTGCCCGAGCATCTGCCGCCGCCACAACCGTCGCGCCTGGTGCACGGCGACTACCGGCTCGATAATATGATCCTGGCGCCGGATGCGCCGAAGATCGCGGCGGTGCTCGATTGGGAATTGTCGACGCTCGGCGATCCGCTGGCGGATTTCTCCTATCATCTGATGCAGTGGCATATGCCGCATGCGGATGCCGGCACCGGGTCTTTGGTGGGATTCGATCTTGCCATGCTCGGCATTCCGGCCTTGCCGGCCTATGTCGATGCCTACGCGGCGCGCACCGGCCTTGATCCGCGGCCGCATCTGCCCGTCTACTTCGCCTATAATTTCTTCCGCCTCGCCGCCATCATGCAGGGCATCGCCGGCCGCGTGCGCGACGGCACCGCGACGAGCGCTTATGCGGCGGCCAAGGCCGAACTGGTGCGCCCGCTTGCGGCCAAGGGTTTTGCATTCGCCCGCGAGGCGGGAGCTTGAGCAAGCCGACATGAAAACTTTTGCTTTGGCGCTCGGCGGCGGCGGCGCGCGCGGGCTTGCCCATATCGCCGTGATCGAGGCGCTCGACGAGATGGGCGTCAAGCCAGTCGCGATCGCCGGCACCTCGATCGGCGCGCTGATCGGCGCGTCTTATGCGTCAGGGATGAGCGGCAAGGATATCCGTCACCACGTCATCGCCTTTGCCCATGACTGGAGCCAAACGCGGCGCCGGCTGATGACGACCCGCGCCGGCAATTTTGCCGACCTGTTGTCCGGCCGCTTCAGCCAGGCGACGCAGATGGACGCGGAGAAATTCTGCGAGCAGTTCCTGCCAAGCCGCGTGCCTGACGATTTTTCAGCGCTCGAAATTCCACTGATCGTCATGGCGACGGACCTGCATTCGCGCAGCGAAATGCCGATCGCATCCGGCCCGCTGCGCCCTGCGCTCGGCGCCTCCATCGCCATCCCCGGCCTGTTCCGCCCGGTGATCATCGATGGCCGGGTCATGATCGACGGCGGCACCACCAATCCGATGCCGTTCGACAAATTGACCGGCCTCGCCGATCGCATCTTTGCCGTCGACGTTCACGGCATTCCCGAGGTGGACCGCGTCGACATCCCGAATTCGTGGGATGCGGTCTATGCCGCGGCTTTGGTCATGGGCGGCGCCATTATCGCGGCGAAGCTCAATCATGCTCCACCCGATCTCGTGATCCGGCCGAATGTCAGCACATTCCGCACGCTCGGCTTCCTGCAAGCAAGCGCGATCATCCGCACCGCTGAAGCGGTGAAAGGCGAGATCAAGGACAAGCTCGGAGCGCTGTTGGCGGCCTGACGCTCAGGCGTCTTCGGTCACTGCCCATTGATCGGCGTCGTCGCGCTCGCCGATCATGGCAAGACCGTTGGCAATCGAGAGAAGCTCGTCGCCCGACTCGATCTTGCCGGAGCCAAATCTCCGCTCGAACAGCTGACGCACCGCGGGCACGAATGACGTGCCGCCGGTGAGGAATACTTTGTCGATAGCCTCGGCTTCGATATTCGCGCCGCTCATGACGCTATCCAGCGCTTTTTCCATGCGGCGCAGATCGTCGGCGATCCATTGCTCGAAATCGCTGCGCTTGATGCGAACATCGAAATCATTGCCGAGCGGCGGAAAGCGCAATTCGACCTCGTCCTCGGACGACAGCCGCGCCTTGGCGTCCGAGATCGCTTTGTAGAGCGGGTAGCCTTGATCGTCCTCGATCAAGTCGATCATCAGTGCGATCTTGCCGGGTTCAGTGCACCAGCGCAGGAGGCCTTTGAGATCGCGAAACTCGTCCATGGTCTTGAGCACCGAAAGCTGATTCCAGCGCGCAAAATTCGCGAACAGGCTCTGCGGCAGTTCGAGCGTCTTGCCCATATGCCGGTACTGGCTGCCTTTGCCGAGCTTCGGCAAGACGACATTGTCGATGATGCGATAATCGAAATTGTCGCCGGCGATACCGACGCCGCCATGACCGAGCGGCTGCGCGCTCAGCATATTGCCGGAAACCTCGAAGCGGATGATCGAATAGTCCGTGGTGCCGCCGCCGAAATCGGCGACAAGCACCGTTGCCGATCGCGTCAGATTTCGGGCGAAGAAAAAGGCGGCAGCCACCGGCTCGTAAACATAGAGGATTTCGGAAAAGCCGAAACGGCGCAATGCCGCGCCGTAGCGTTTCTGCGCCAGCGCCGGGTCCGGCTGCGCGCCGGCAAATTCCACCGGGCGCCCGACCACCAGACGCCGCGGCAATTCATTGAGTTGCGCGCTTTCGTAGTCGCGAATGCGCGCGAACAAAGCTTCCAGCAAATCTTCGAATTTGTAGCGCTTGCCGTAAACATAGGTGCCTGGGAAATGCGGGCTGGCGCCGAATGTCTTGAACGATTGAATGAAGCGGCATTCGCCGGGATGGTCGATGAATTGGCGGATGGCATAGGGGCCCGCTTCGACACGCAACTGCCGGCCGTCGCGCGCCGAAGTCTGCCAGAAGCACAGCGCCGACCGCAGCGCCTCGACCGGCGACCCATCGATCGGGCATGCGATCGGGCGGGCTTTGCCGTCCGGTTGAATTTGCGACAGCACGGTATTCGTCGTGCCGAAATCGAGGCCGAGCGCTTTGGGCATGGGACTGTGGCGTTAAAAGGCGGAAGCGCCGCCGCAGCGGCGGAAGGCGGGAACGAGGGAGTTAGATACCGCCTTGCAGAGGCTTGGAATATGTCGTTTCAGCGGCGTTCCCTGAAAAAATCAACGAGCAGCGCCGATGCCTCCGCTTCGCCAAGGCCGCCATAGACCTCCGGCCGGTGGTGGCAGGTCGGCGAAGCAAAGAACTGCACGCCATTGTCCACCGCGCCGCCCTTGGGATCGCCCGCGCCGTAATAGAGCCTGCGGATGCGGGCAAAGGACACGGCACCGGCGCACATGGCGCAGGGCTCGAGCGTGACATAGAGGTCGCAATGATCGAGCCGTTCCGAGCCGAGCACGGCGGCGGCCTGACGAATGGCGACGAGCTCGGCATGGGCGGTCGGATCGCGCTCGGCCAGCGTCCGGTTGCCGGCCCGGGCGATGACGGCGCCCTCGCGCGCGATCACGCAGCCGACCGGCACCTCGCCGCGGGCCGCTGCGGCACGGGCCTCTTCAAGCGCCAAATCCATGAAAGATGTCATGAAAGATAAGTTGGTCCCTGTGCCGCACTCTGCTATCAGCCGCCGCTGAAGGATCAAATATGGACGGCAACAGCGACCAGCACAAACCCGGCGAGCGCATCGCCAAGGTGATCGCCCGCGCCGGGCTCGCCTCGCGGCGCGAGGCCGAAGACTGGATCGCCGCCGGGCGGATTGCCGTCAACGGCGAAGTGATTCGTTCGGCGGCGCTGAATGTGACGGAGCGCGACAAGATCAGCGTCGACGGCGAGCCGCTGCCGCAGCGCGAGCGCACACGGCTGTTCCTTTACCACAAGCCGCGCGGGCTGCTCACGACACATTCGGACCCGCAGGGCCGGCCCACTATTTTCCAGAAGCTGTCGAAAGGCCTGCCGCGCCTGATCAGCGTCGGCCGGCTCGATTTCAATACCGAGGGCCTGCTGCTCCTCACCAATGACGGGGAGCTCGCGCGCGTGCTCGAATTGCCGGCGACCGGCTGGTTGCGGCGCTACCGCGTGCGCGCACACGGCACGATCACGCAAGGACAGCTTGATGCATTGCGCCAGGGCATCACCATCAGCGGCATTCACTACGGCGCGATCGAGGCCGCGCTCGAGCGCGTGCAAGGCTCGAACCTCTGGCTGACCTTTGCCATTCGCGAGGGCAAGAACCGCGAAGTACGCACCGTTCTGGCGCATCTCGGCCTCGAAGTGACGCGGCTCATTCGCGTGTCCTTCGGTCCGTTTCAGCTTGCCGAGCTCGCCGAAAGCGCTGTCGAGGAAGTGCGCACGCGGGTGCTGCGCGAGCAGCTCGGCGAACGGCTGATCGCGCTCGCCGAGCTTGATTTCTCCGGGCCGGCGACGATGCGCGCAGAGCCGGAGGCACAGCAGCGGCCGGAGCGGCGCCCGCGTGACGGGACGCGCGTCACGCCGTGGTCGAAGAAGCCAGCCCAGAAGTCCAATGACGAACGACCGAAGCAAAAGCGCAGAAGCAAAGGTGCCGAGCATGCCTGGCGCGCGCATGACGAGGAACGGCCGGCAAAGAAACTGCGGCGCAAGTTTCGCGGCGCGCGCGCCGAAGATGCGCGGCCGCATCCGGGCGGCAAGATGCGAGCGGCTGCGTTGACCGATCGCCAAGGCCGGCGTGTGGCGGTCGAGCGCTATGGTGAGCCGCCGGTGCGGGACCTGCCGCGTCAGGACGCCGGCAAAAGCGGCCGCTTCGAACGCGCAAGCGAGAAGCCCGGCAAGCGTCCGCACAAACCTTCCGGCCGCCGGCGCGCCCCCGATCGCGGAGGTGGCGCGCGTCCCCATCGCCCCAAAGGAAGGGGTTGATGCGCATCGTCGGCGGACGCTTGCGCGGGCGAACGCTCGCCGGTCCTAAATCCCAAAGCATCAGACCAACCGCCGACCGGCTGCGTGAGTCGCTGTTCAACATTCTCCGTCACTCTTATGGCGATCCGATCACCGGCGCCCGCGTGCTCGATCTCTTTGCCGGCACCGGCGCGCTCGGCATCGAAGCGCTGTCGCACGGCGCGGCCTTTGTGCTCCTGCTCGACGACGGCGCCGAGGCGCGCGCGCTGCTGCGCGAGAACGTCACCACGCTCGGGCTCGGCGGCGTGACCAAGATCTTCCGCCGCGACGCTACCAAGCTCGGACCGGTCGCGCCGCTCGAACCGTTCTCGCTCGCTTTCCTCGATCCGCCCTACGGGCAAAATCTCGCCGAAAGGGCGCTGGCCTCGGCGCACACAGGCCGCTGGCTCACGCCTGATGCGCTGATCGTGGTCGAAGAGGCGGTCAAATCGGCCTTCGCCGCGCCGGAAGGTTTCTCCGAACTCGAACGCCGCCGCTATGACGATACGGAATTCGTCATTTTGCGCGCTTCGCGCTCTGAGGCCGTCGTCGGCGACAACCAGGCGCCCCTCGTTACTTGAACGCGAGGACTGAATCCCACAGCAAGCAGTCGTTGGCTTTGCCGTAGCCATCCGTCGTTTTCACCGCCGGGCTGTTCACCACAAGTATGTTGTCCTTCTCGGCTTCATAACGCGGCCACGCCGAAAGCTCTTTGACGCTGTCTCGATTGGGGTCGCCGTAACGGGCAAACGTCGCCCAGTAGTCGACGAGTTGGTCCGACAACCTCTTTTGCACGTCGTTGAGCGGATGCGCCGTGCCCTGCCCGCCACGAAACAGCGGAAACAGGTATTGGAGCTCGGATGTATGATAAGCCCCCATCGGATAGCTCAATTCCGGAAAATACGACGGCGCAGTGCGGTCATCGAATTCATAGGCATAGACCGGAACATATTTGCTCCACTGCCGATCGAGGAGCCGCGCGACGCACGATTTCATGGCTTGGGCCATGGCAATTTCGGCCAGGCTCGGACTGGCATAGTTCGCCACCGGATATTTGTTGAGCAGCGTCTCGGCGTGTTCGGCTCCGAAAGACGCCGCGTAGTCCTCGACATCTTTTTTTGTAAGCGGTTTGTGTGTATTCGCCTCGGGAAGGAAGAAAGCTTGCTCGTCTTCGACGAGACCGTTCACGATCGGCACATGGTTGAACTGGCCGGTGCTGTAAGCCTCGAAGGCGGAGTGCGTAATAACGGCTCCGTCGACTGCCGGAAAAGTCGCGCCCAGATATTTAAGGATGTCTCCCCCGTGATCGAGAATCTGGTCGACACTCAGCGCGCGCAAGCAGGCCGCGCTTTGATCCTTGCATCCCGCCGCCGCGGCAAAATCCTTGCCGGCCTGCAAAGCCATTGCCGGGTCGGTGGTACCGATACGCGTGCCGCTTTCGTTGATCGCCCGTTGAAACAGCCCCTTCGACAGCGGCGATACCAGGTTTGCCATCACCGCGGTCCCGCCGCCGGACTGTCCGAATATGGTTACGTTCCCGGGATCGCCGCCGAAAACAGCGATATTCTGCTGCACCCATTTGAGGGCCAACTGCTGATCCATGATGCCGTAATTGATAAAGGGGTGCCCTTCGGCATTGATGGCAGGATGCGACAGGAAGCCTAATACGCCGACGCGATAGTTCAGCGTCACCAGAAGAACATGGCCGCGCTGAACGAGCTTGCTGCCGTCGTAGTCATTGCTCTCGCCGCTGAAGAGCCCGCCGCCGTGAAACCATACCATCACCGGCTGTTTTAAGTTGGCGGTGCCAGCCGCATGCGGTGCGAACACGTTGATATACAGGCAGTCTTCCGATTTGCTCGGCGCCGAGAAGACGCCCCGCTGCGGCTGAACGCAGGTATTGCCGAACGTGGTTGCTTGCAGAGTCCCGGTCCACTGCGCCGGCGTCCGCGGCGGCTTCCAGCGCAAGTCGCCGAGCGGAGGGGCGGCATAAGGGATGCCGAGGAATTTATCGACCGCGTCAGCCGTCAAGCCCTGTACATCGCCATCGGCAATATGGACGACCCGTGTTTGCTGCGGCGTTTGCGCGCGCGAGACGGGCATCGTCACCGCGCACAGGCCAAGCGCAAACGCGCCGGCAAAAACGTGACGCAACAGGTTTTGCAATCTTCCTTGCATTGGCTCCCCGCTCGACGTGATGCGTTCGGCATTAAGGCGCGAACTTGCTTCTAGTTTAGATTTTCGCGGGAAGTCCGCAATGCGTCGGGAAACGGGCACAAGCCATGGCCTCAATCGGCGCTGATCCCGGCATCGTGCACCACCTTGCCCCAGCGTGCGACTTCATCTGCCAAGAACTTCGTCAGATATTCCGGCGTTCGTCGCTCTGGCGCGGCGATCTCAAGGCCTAAATCCTCAAGCCGTCCGCGAACGGCCGGATCGTCGAGCGTGTCGCTCATCGCCTTGTTGAGCTTGTCGACGATCGGCCGCGGCGTGCCGGGCGGCAGGAAGAACGCGTTCCAGACGCTCGCTTCGACGCCCGGCAGACCCTGCTCGCCGGTGGTCGGCAGGTCGGGAATGATCTTGACCCGATGCGCCGACATCACCGCAATGCCTTTGACGGTGCCCTCTTTCGCCAGCGCTGCGCCGGTCTGGATGGTCGAGCACATGTAATCGATACGGCCGCCGATCAGGTCCTGCTGCACCGGAGCCTCGCCGCGATAAGGCACGTGGGTGACATCCACGCCCATCGCCGTATTGAGCAGCACGCAGGGCAGATGCGTGCCGGAGCCGATACCGGCCGAGCCGAACTGCATCCTGCTCTGGTTGGCTTTCACGTAGGCGATAAACTCTTGCAGGTTCTGCGCCGGCAGATCCTTGCGCGCAATGAGGATGCGCGGTGATTCCGATGCGAGCCCGACCGGCGTGAAATCGGTCAGCGAATTATAGAGCGGCGTCTTGTAGAGCGACTGGCTATAGGCGTGCGTGCCGCTATTGCCGATCAGCATCGTGTAACCGTCGGGATCGGCCTTGGCGACGCGCGCGCTGCCGGCCATGCCGGCCGCGGCGCCGACATTCTCGACCACGATCGGCTGGCCGAGGAGTTCGCCCATGCGCTGCGCCTGGATGCGCGCGGACAAATCGACGCCGCCTCCGGCCGCAAACGGCACGATCATCGTGATCGGCCGGCTCGGCCAATTATCCGCAAGCGCCGGTCCGGCGATAAGCGTTGCGACGGCAACGAACACCACGCGCATCGTTTTCATAGGTCAACGCCTTCCAAACAGCCGCTCGATGTCGGTAAGCTTCAGTTCCACATAGGTCGGACGGCCGTGATTGCATTGGCCGGAATTGGGCGTGGCTTCCATTTCGCGAAGCAGCGCATTCATCTCTTCCGGCTTTAAGCGCCGCCCGGCGCGCACCGAGCCGTGACAGGCCATTGATGACGCCACCTGCATCAGCCGCCGTTCGAGCGGCAAGGTCTCGTCCCATTCGCTGATATGTTCGGCGAGATCGCGGACAAGACCTGAGCCGTCGATCTCGCCAAGGAGCGATGGTGTTTCACGCAGTGCCACAGCACCCGGACCGAAGGTTTCGAGCGCGAGGCCAAACCGCGCCAGCTCGTCGGCGCGTGCGGTGAGCCGTTCGACATCGGCTTCGTCCAGTTCGACGATTTCGGGAATGAGCAGGATTTGCCGCGGCACGCCACTGGCATCGAGCGCAGCTTTGAGCTTCTCATAGACGATGCGCTCGTGCGCAGCGTGCTGGTCGACGATGACGAGACCATCACGCGTCTGCGCCACGATATAGGTCTCGTGCACCTGCGCGCGCGCCGCGCCGAGCGGGTGATCGAGCAATTCAGCCGGCACCGCCTCCCCTTTGGCGTCTTCGGCGGCTTCGGCAAAGCCGGGACGCAAATCGGCTGCCGGGCCGCCGACATCGAAGGCGGCCTGTGCCGCTTCGGCAAAGGCACCGCGCAACGGCGCAAAGGGCCGGCGCGTATCGGCCGGCCGCGCCGGCGAACGCCGCCAGTCCCAGCCGCGTTGCGGCGCCACCGCCGGACGAAAAGCCGCGATCGTGGCCGAACCGCCGGTGGTCGCCGCCCGCGTGCTTTCGCGCGCCAGCGCCGCTTTGAGCGAGCTCACGATCAGCGCGCGGACCAGACCGGCATTGCGGAAGCGCACTTCGGCCTTGGCCGGATGCACGTTCACGTCGACCTCAGGCGCCGGCAGCGTGACGAACAGGGCCAGCAGCGGATGCCGGTCGCGCGGCAGATAATCGGCATAGGCGCCGCGCACCGCGCCGAGGAGAAGCTTGTCGCGCACCGGGCGGCCGTTGACGAAGAGATACTGGCCGAGCGCATTGGCGCGGGTGAGCGTCGGCAGGGCGGCAAAGCCCTCGACGACGACGCCGTCGCGTTCGGCCATGATCTCGACCGCGTTCGCCCGGAAATCGGCGCCGAGCACGTCGCCGAGCCGGACGAGCTGTCCGGCGGCGCCGGGCAAGGCCGCGGCGTAAGTCACGGGCGCCCGCTCTTCGCCCGCAAGCGTGAAGGCGACATCCGGCCGGCTCATGGCGAGCCTGCGCACCACTTCGCGGACGGCCTCGGCCTCGGTGCGGTCAAGCTTGAGGAATTTGAGCCGCGCCGGCGTCGCGTAGAACAGGTCGCGCACTTCGACGCGGGTGCCCTCGCCGAGCGCTGCGGGCTTTACGTCCGATTTCGCGCCGGCATCGACCTCGATCGCCCAGGCATGCGGCTCACCGGCGTGGCGCGTCGTGATCGACAGCCGCGCGACCGCGCCGATAGAAGGCAGGGCCTCGCCGCGGAAGCCCAACGTGCGGATTGAGATCAGATCGTCGTCGGTGAGCTTCGAAGTGGCATGGCGCTCGACCGCGAGCGCGAGATCGGCCCGGGTCATGCCGGAGCCATCGTCGCCGATGCGGATCAGGCGGCGCCCGCCGCCGTCGGTCAGCACGTCGATCCGCCGCGCCCCGGCATCGAGCGCGTTTTCGACAAGCTCCTTGACCACGCTCGCCGGGCGCTCGACGACCTCGCCCGCCGCAATGCGGTTGACGGTCGCTTCGGAGAGCTGGCGGATCGGCATGGTGACCGGCGCACCTGTGATCGGGAGCGGTGATTCTGCGATAAAGCAGCCGGGCAAAATAGCCGGGATTGAGTGCCGGCGAAATCCGGGGCAGATATCGGCCGCAAGTCTGTTGAAGAGTTGCAGTCCGTCAAGGAGTTCGGGAATGGCCCGTTACCTGCCCGGCGTCATCCTCGCCGTTTTCGGCGTCGTGGCCTATGCCATCGGCTGCCTATTGTATCTCGCCTATCGCCGGGAAAAGGATCCCACGCGCAGGAGCAAGCCGCTGATGGTCTATGGCATTGCCATGATCATCCTCGGCGTCGCAGCGTTGGGCGGTGGCCTCTATTCTTTGGAAATGATGCAAATGCACGCGGTTGGCCAGTGAGGCCGGCCGCGTCACAGTCCACGGCTTCAGTCCATTGACGGCCTGCCCCCGCGCAGCCGCTTGATGCCGGAACGGCGCTTCTTGCCTTCGATGCGGCGTTCGCGCGAGGCCTTGGTCGGCCTGGTCGGCCGCCGCTTGATGGGCGCGACCGCCGCCTGGCGGATCAGGTCGAGAAGCCGCTCCAGCGCGTCCGCGCGGTTGCGTCCCTGGGTGCGGTGGCGTTGCGCGATGATGACCAGCACGCCCTCGCGCGTCAGCCGCGCCCCGGCGAGCCGTTCGAGCCTCGCCCGCACCTCCGGCGGCAGCGACGGCGAATGCCGCACATCGAAGCGCAGCTGCACGGCGGTCGAGAGCTTATTGACATTCTGTCCGCCCGGCCCCGACGCGCGCACGAATTGCTCGTCGATTTCGCGCTCGTCGAGGGCAATTTTGGCGGTGACCGGAATCATGGTCACAGCCTAGCATTCCCTCCCCCTTTGTGGGGGAGCCGCACGATCGTCAGTTCGCTGTCGGCGAGGTTGAAGCGACAGCCTGGGACTTGCCGACCACGGTCACCAACAGCCCGTTGTCGAGGAGCCGTTTGGCGACACGCTTGGCGTCGTCGAGCGTCACCGCGTTGATCATGTCCGGACGTTTGGTGAAATAGTCGGTGTTGAGCCCGTCGAGCTGCAATTGCACGAGCAGCGACGCGATCTTGCTCGACGTGTCGAGATTGAGCGCAAAAGAACTGTTGAGATTATTCTTCGCCTCGGTGAGTTCGGCGGCCGTCGGACCGTCTTCGGCAAAGCGGTGGATTTCCTTCTGCACCAGATCGACCGTCTCGTTGGCGCGGTCGGCACGTGTCGCGGTGCCGCCGATCAAGACCGCGGAATGGTCAAGCCAGATCAGACTGTCGGCGATCGAATAGACCAGGCCGCGCTTCTCGCGCACCTCCTGATAGAGGCGGGAATCCGAAGAGCCGCCGCCGAGGACGTGATTGATGAGATAGGCGGCCATGAAGTCGGGGTCCTTGCGCGCGATGCCGGGACCGCCGAAATCGACCACCGTCTGCGGCACATCGAGATTGATATCGATGCGGCGGCCGAGCCCTTGCGGCGTGGCGCTCTCGATCGCCACCAGATCGGGCTTCTCCGGCAGCGCGCCGAACACGCGATCGAGGATCGGCTTCAAGATTTCGGCGTCGATGTCGCCGACGACGGCGACTTTCAGATTCTGCCGCGCCAGAACTTTGTGAGCATAGGTCTTGAGATCGTCGACGGTAATGCCTTGCAACGATTCCTGCGTGCCGTTGACCGGCCGGCCATAGGGATGACCCTCGAACGCCGTCTGCCACCAGCGCTGGCTTGCGATATCGCCCGGGCTCGTGGTCTGCCGGCGCAGGATCGAGAGCAGCTGCGCGCGATTGAGCTCGACATCCGACGCATCGAAACGCGGCGAGGTCAGCGCCAGACGCAGCAGATCGAAAGCTTCATCGCGGTTCTCGGTGAGCGTGCGCAGCCCGCCGCGGACGCTGTCGCGCTCGGCGGAAAAGCTCATTTCGATGGCCTTGCGCTCGAGACGATCGGAGAACGCCTTGGAGTCAAGATCGCCGGCGCCCTCGTCGAGCAGCGAGGCGACAAAATTCGCGGTGCCGCCCTTGCCGAGCGGATCCTGCGCGGCGCCGCCGACGAAAGCGAAGTCGACGGCGATCATCGGCACCGCCGGCTCGTGAACCAGCCAGGCGACGATGCCGCCCGGACTGACCACGCGTTCGATCGTGGTGGCGCCGGCGGGTGCGGCGAAGGCGGCGAAAGCCAGCGGCGCGAGCAGAGCCGTGACGATGCGCCGAATCGCGGAATAGGACGAAACAGGCGCAAAAACATTCACAAGAACATTCACGAGTGGCTCTCCTCGGGCTGCAGGCTCTTGACCAGATAGCCCGTCACCGATTGGCGGCGGTCGAGCCAGCTGCGGGCGGCTTGTTGAACGGCGTCGGCGGTCACCGCGCGGATGCGGTCCGGCCAGGTGCGCACCTGATCCACGGTCTGTCCGGTGGCGAGCGCCGCGCCGTACCAGCGCGCGAGCGTCGCCTGATTGTCCTGTGCATAGACCGCATCGGCAATCAGCCGGGTTTTGGCGGTATCGAGTTCGTCCGCGGTGACGCCATGGGCGATGATGTCGTTGATGACGGCATCCATTCCCTGCTCGGCGTCATGCAGGCTCACGCCGGGCTTGGGCGCGGCGTAGACGCCGAGCTTGGCGTAATCCAGCGCAGTGCCGGCATAAAATGCGCCGGCGGTGAGCGCGATGCCTTTGTCGACCACGAGCGTGCGATAAAGCCGGCTGTTGGCGCCAGAGCCGAGCACATGCGCGAGCACGTCGAGCGCCTCGCTCTCGCCGGGCTTCGCCGAGGTCTCGGACGGCGCCAGATATTCGCGGCTGACGCTCGGCTGCTCGACGCGCGGATCGGCCAGCGTCACCGTGCGCGGCGCTTCCTGCACCGGCTCGGTCGGCCGCCGCCGCGGCACGATCTCGGTGCGCACGGCGACCTTACCATAAGTGTCCTCGGCGTCGGCTTTGACCTCGTCCGGCGTCACGTCGCCCGCAACGACAACGATGGCGTTGTTGGGCGTATAGAAGCGCTTGTAGAAGGCGAGCGCATCGTCGCGGCTGAGCTTTTCGATCTCATGCCGCCAGCCGATCGTCGGCCGGCCATAAGGATGATTGAGAAACAGCGCGGCATCGACCTGCTCGCTCAGGCGCGCGTTCGGATTGCTGGCAACACGCATATTCTGTTCTTCGAGCACGACGTTGAGCTCGGGCTTCACCACGTCGTCGGTGAGCACCAGATTGGTGATGCGATCGGCCTCGAGCGCCATCATCTCTTTGAGATGCTCGCGGGGAACGCGCTGGAAAAAACCAGTATAGTCGTTGGTGGTGAAGGCGTTCTCCTGGCCGCCGATCGCGGCGACGTCCTGCGAGAACGCGGCGCCAGGATGCTTCTCGGTGCCCTTGAACATCAGATGTTCGAGGAAATGGGCGAGCCCGGATTTGCCGGCGGTCTCGTCGGCGGCGCCGACCTTGTACCAGATCATGTGCGTGACGACCGGCGCGCGGTGGTCGGGAACGACGACGACTTCAATGCCGTTGGACAGTTTGAAGTCGGTCACTTCGGGGCCGGCCGCGGCGCGCACTGCGCCGGTCAGGGCGGTCAACGCGGCAACGAGCATCAATATCTTCGACAAACCTTCCTCCCAAAAACACACGTCCGGCCTCACGCGAGCAAGACGCGTGCCGGAATCTTCAACGTTACGCTTTGGCCAGGCCCCTCACCGCTCAGACAGGGCCGTCGTTGCGAGCCGAAAATCGCTTCGCGCTCGGATCAAGTCTTCAAATCATGATTCCCAGAAGCCCACTCTCGGGATCATGCAGCCTTGCCCAGGCATGATCCTGTCCGAAAGCGGTGCGATTTTTTGGAATCATCATGCAGCCTTGCCTACGCATGATCTTGTCCGAAAACCGGTGCCCACTTTTCGGGATCATGCGTCAGCGCGTCGGCTCCATGCGCTCGCCCAGTGTCTTCGGCACGTAGACCTTGTTCTCCGGCGCGATGCCGTAGGGCTGATCCGGCGACGGCGTCAGGTAGCCCGGCGGCGGATCGGTCAAGCTTTCGCGCGGCGGCTCGCCAGTGAACGTCACGTACTGTGGGTCTTTCTTGAAAATGCTGAAGATGCTTTTCTTCGGCTTATCGACCGGCTCGGTCTGCTCCGGCGTGCCCGGCGCAGCAACGGTCCGCGGGTCCTGGCTGACGCGGTTCAATTCGTCCGGACGCAGCGCCCGGTCGGCTTCCGCGGCGCGGTCGTATTGTTGGATGACGGGTTTGTCGTCGTTCTTGTTGGTCTTGCGTCTGGCGACGTCGGGATCCTTGGGCCAATTCGGCGCCGGCGTCGTGACGGTAACCGGCGGCGGTAGAGTGCGGTTCGGCGGCACCACCAAAGGCGAGCGCTCGCTGTAATTGATCTCGTATTCGGTCGAAGCGGGATTATTGACCCCGAGCGTGCGCAAGAATTTATCGGTGAACGATTCCTGGCCTTGAACGTCGCTGTCATTGTCGCCGGCGCGGGCGGCAGAGGCATAAGCGCACAGCACGAGCGCCGCGAAACCGGCGGCAAGCGCGACGCGAGCAAATCTCATCCGGTGCATTATCTGATCTTGCGGCATAGCCTCACCCCGAAATGCCTGCATCGAATTCTACCCGATGCACTCCGCGGCAAATCAAGCCTCGCGGCGCGTTAACCTTTTGCGGAAAGTCCCCGCCTCAAACCCAGCCCGGTCCGTAGTTTTACGCCTTGTTTTATATACCGGATCAGGGCGCTTTTGCGGCGCCCCCGCCAAGCAGCGATTCATACAGAAGTCCCACAACCCCGGCAACAATCGCCACATCGGCGAGGTTGAAAACATACCAGTGGAAGGTAAAGCTCGCGGTATCGATGTGAAATAGCACGAAATCCATGACGCCCGGCCAATGCAGCCGATCGATGGCGTTGCCGGCGGCGCCGCCGATAATGAGACCCAGGGCTGCGGCAGTGAGCCGCGTCTGCACCCGCGTCAGCCAGGCCCACAACAACGCCACCGCCGCCACCTTGAAGGCCAGGAGGCCCCAGACACCGGCCGGGCTTTGCTGCGGGAACAGACCGTAACTGATACCGGTATTCCAGACCAATATGATGTCGATAAACGGCCCGAGCGCGATGGTGCCGGCATCGGCAAGATGCGCCGCCAACAACAGCCAGAACTTCAGCGCCTGATCGGCGGCGCAGGTGAACGCCGCCACGACGAGCGCGAAGCCGCTCCATCGCCCCCACAGATAGGACCCGCCGGCGTCAGTTTGCGCTGCTTCTGACAAGGACATTCTCTCCGGCGGACTACTCGGCGGCTTTACGCATGGCTTCCCATTCGCGCAAAGCCTGGGCGTCGCGCGGCGTCACGTCGGGAAATTGCGGATCCTCGCCGACCGCCGGCGAGATTTTCCAGGAGCGTGCGCACTTTTTGCCCTGCGCCAATTCGGGAACGACGGCGACGGTCGCGACGTCGGGCAATCGGAACGCCTCCGCCGGCCCCTCGCCTTCGACCAAAGCCGCGCCCGAGGTGATGCAGACTTCGGCGAGATCGACATCGACGACGGCGGCAAACAATTCCGGATCGGAAATGTACACGACAGGATGCGCTTCGAGCGAAGAGCCGATGCGCTTGCCGGCGCGTTCGAGCTCGAGCGCGCCGGTGACGACGCGCCGCACGTTGCGGACCTTGCGCCACTTCTCGACGAGCGCCTCGTCGCGCCACGCTTCAAGCACCTTCGGAAACGCTTCGAGGTGGACCGAAGACGCGTCGGGATAGCGTGCCAGCCAGGCTTCCTCGGCGGTGAAGCACAACAGCGGCGCCAGCCAGGTGACGGTGCAGCGGAACACGTAATCGAGCACCGTGAGGCAGGACTTGCGCGTCATCGAGGAATAGGGATCGCAATAGAGCGTGTCTTTGCGGATATCGAAATAGAACGCCGAGAGGTCAGTGGTCATGAACGCGTTCAGCGCCGCGAAGATGCGCTTATAGTCGAAATCGGCATAGGCTTGGCGGATGAGTGGATCGAGCTCGGCCAGCCGGTGCAGCATCAGCCGCTCGAGTTCCGGCATGCGCTCAGGCTTGACGCGCTCGTTGTCGCTGAAATGCGCGAGGTTGCCGAGCATCCAGCGCAAGGTATTGCGCAGCTTGCGGTAGGTGTCGACCGTGGTTTTCAGGATTTCCGGGCCAATGCGCAGATCGTCGGCATAGTCGGCGGCGCAGACCCACATGCGCAGGATATCGGCGCCGGATTGTTTGATGACATCCTGCGGCGCGGTGACATTGCCGAGCGACTTCGACATCTTCCGTCCGTCCTCGTCGAGGACGAAACCGTGGGTCAGCACGATGTCGAACGGCGCGCGGCCGCGGGTGCCGCAGCTCTCGAGCAGCGAGGACTGAAACCAGCCGCGATGCTGGTCAGAGCCTTCGAGATACATCACCTCGTCGTTACCGCCGTCGATCTTGCGCTTGATGCCGGCAAGGCCCGGAAAGTGCTTGGGGTCTTCGAGCACGAAGGCATGCGTCGAACCGGAATCGAACCAGACGTCGAGAATGTCGTCGACCTTCTGCCAGCCGTCATTGCCGAGTTTGCCGAGAAAGCGCTCGCGCGCGCCGGGCGCGTACCAGGCGTCGGCGCCTTCTTTCTCGAAGGCCTCGACGATACGGACATTCACTTCGGGATCGTTGAGGATGTCGACTGAGCCGTCCGGCTTTTCCTTGATGAACACCGTGATCGGCACCCCCCAGGCGCGCTGGCGCGAGATCACCCAATCTGGCCGGCTCTCGATCATACCGTTGATGCGGTTCTCGCCGGCCGCCGGTACCCACCGCGTCGCCTTGATCGCGTTAAGCGCGCGATCGCGCAACGTGTCATTGCGTTTGTCGATATCCTTGTCCATCGCAATGAACCATTGCGGCGTATTGCGAAAGATCACCGGCTTCTTCGACCGCCAGGAATGCGGGTATTGATGCTTGAGACGCGAGCGCGCGAGCAGCATGCCGGCATCGATCAGCGCCCTGATCACCGCTTCGTTGGCATCGCCCTTCTCGCCTTTATCGGTGAGCACGCGCTTGCCGGTGAAGCCCGGCGCCTGATCGGTAAAGCGACCGTCGGCATCGACGGTGTAAGGGATGTGCGTGTTGATGCCCTGCGCAGTGAGTTTCGCGGCGTTCGCGATCCAAACGTCAAAGTCCTCGCGGCCATGACCTGGCGCAGTATGGACGAAGCCGGTGCCGGTATCGTCGGTGACATGGTCGCCGGCAAGCAACGGCACTTTGAAACCGTAGCGAGGGTCGAAATTCGCAAGCGGATGAGAGCAAGTAATCTCAGCAAGCACCTCGCTCGGCACGGCCCGCAATCGTTTATAGGCGGTTACACGCGCCTGACGCAGCACGTCGAGCGCCAGCTTGTCCGCCAGGACAAACACATCTCCGTTCTTCGCCCAGTTATCTAACGGCGCATCAGTAACTTGATAAAGCCCGTATTCGATTTTCGGCGAATAACTGATCGCGCGATTGCCGGGCAAAGTCCATGGCGTGGTTGTCCAGATAACTATCGACGCCTTCGACTTCGCAAATTCATTGATCTCTACGTTTATACCCGACAGCGGCGCGCCCTTTGAGACCGCTGCACGTATCGGAAACTTCACCCACACCGTGTCCGACGTATAGTCTTCGTACTCCACCTCGGCTTCGGCGAGCGCCGTCTTCTCGACCACCGACCACATCACCGGCTTCGAGCCGCGATAGAGCGTCGCGTTCGCCGCGAACTTCATCAGCTCGCGCGCGATCTGTGCCTCGGCGGGATAACTCATCGTCGTATACGGATGAGCCCAGGCGCCGATGACGCCGAGCCGGATGAATTCCTCGCGCTGCACATCGATCCAATGCTCGGCGAAACGCCGGCACTCCTTGCGGAATTCGACCAGGGCCGCGGCATCGGAGAAATCCGGCTTGGCCTTGCCCTTGGCGCGGTAATTTTCTTCCTCGATCTTCCATTCGATCGGCAGGCCGTGGCAGTCCCAACCCGGCACATAGTTCGAATCGAAGCCGAGCATCTGCTGGCTCTTGGTCACCACGTCCTTGAGGATCTTGTTGAGCGCGTGGCCGATATGGATGTTGCCGTTGGCGTAAGGCGGCCCGTCGTGCAGCACAAAGCGCGACCGGCCCTTGCCCGCGGCGCGCAACGCCTCGTAAAGGCCGAGCTTCTTCCACCGCGCCAGAATTTCCGGCTCCTTCTGCGGCAAACCAGCGCGCATCGGGAAATCGGTCTTGGGCAGGAACAGCGTCTCGGAATAATCGCGCGCTTTGGCAGGCGTATCGGTCATGCGGGGCCTTCTAACAAGCCGGTTGCGGTGCGGAAAGGGTCCAGGCCCGGCCGTCCGCAGTCTTATTGGGGGGAACCAGGCGCTGCAAACCGGCGTTCATTCAAGGGGATAAAGGCGTCAGGGGCTACGGGGCAACGAAAGAAAAACGTGGAATATATCCGGGCCAAACGCGAAGTCCGCCATGCCTTGGTGATCAGCGACCCCTCGCCGGTCGGCAGCGTCCACACGATGTGGGCGGGGGTCGGCCAGGCGGCCGTCATCGGCATATTCCTGCTGCTGTTCGGCGCTTTCCTCTATATCAGCCGGCCCTTCGTCTTGCCGGTCCTCGCCGCCGGCATAGTGGCGCTGACGCTGGCGCCGCTGGTGAAAGCGGCTAAGGCCCGCGGCATCCCGTCTTCGATCAGCGCGCTGTTCATCCTTCTTGTCGCGGTCGGCGTCATCAGCCTGGTCGTGACGGCCATCGCCGGACCGGTGAGCCAATGGATCGGGCGCGCGCCCGAGATCGGCGCCAGCATCAAAGAGAAACTTGCGGTCTTGGATGCGCCGCTGGCGTCGCTCGGCGAATTACAGAACGCATTGGCCGGCGGCCAAGGCGCGTTGCGGGTCAGCGAGCCGACGTCTGCATCTAATGTGGTTTTGCCGGTCGTCGCCTTCGTGACGCCGGCCGCCGGCGAGCTCTTGCTGTTTTTCGCGACGCTCCTGTTTTTTCTGGTCGGGCAAAGCGAGCTGCGCAGTTACGCCATGACGATGTTCGGCGAACGCGAGGCAAAGCTGCGCTTTCTCAAGATCATGCGCGACATCGAGCGCAATCTTGCGGGCTATCTGACCGTGGTGACCATCGTCAATACCGCGCTCGGCGTCGTTGTCGCTGTCGGCGCCTGGCTGATCGGTCTGCCCAACCCCGCGATCTTGGGCGTGCTGGCGGCGATCTTGAATTACGTACCCTATGTCGGCCCAGCGATCATGGTGGTCGTACTCTTCGGCGTCGGGCTCGTGACATTCCCCTCGCTCGGCCAGGCCTTTATCGCGCCGCTCGGCCTGATTGCGCTCACCACCACCGAAGGACATTTCATCACGCCGACTATTGTCGGCCGCCGGTTTACGCTCAATCCGCTCCTGGTGTTCCTGGCGCTGGCGTTCTGGACCTGGATGTGGGGCCCGATCGGCGCATTGCTCGCGGTGCCGCTCTCGATCATCGCCCTTGTCATCTTCAACCATCTCATCCCGGACGACGACGTCAGATTGCCCGATTAAATCGGGACTTTGCGCCCTTTTGGCCTTTGATTGTGATCAATGGAACTTTCGCGAGGCCGGGGCACTTATCCGGGCAATCGGTTTCTCCAAATCACGGAGTTGAACATGAGTAGCGCTTCCACGGCTTCGCAAAACGTTCGTGACGCCGCGAATGATACGGTTGGAGACGCGCGCGAAAGCGTACGCGATGTCGGCAAAGCCGCCGCTGGCGCGTCCGGCGATATTCAGGACGACTTGCAGGCGCTCCGCGACGATTTCAGCCGGCTCGCCGAACAGGTCCGCGAAATTCTCACGACCCGCGGCAACGCGGCATGGCAGCGCGCCAAATCGAGCATCGACGACGTGGTTTCCGAAGCGCGCGACAGCGGCCGCGATGCGGCGGGCGCCGCCGCGGAGGCCGTGCGCGACGTGTCCGACAATTTCGTCGAGGCGGTCGACGAGTCGCTGAAAAGCCGTCCGTACACCACGCTCGCCATCGTCGCCGGTCTCGGCTTCCTGTTCGGCCTGACGTGGCGCCGATAATGCGGCGGCAGCAGATCGAGCGCACGACACGCTGAGCGAATTGTCCGATGCTGAAAAGCCTGACGCGTGAGATCACGCTGTCGATCCAGGCCCGGAACGGCATGAGTCCCGCCGTAGCGGTCTGGACGGCCGTGATCGGTTTCGCGCTGTTGTTTGCTTTCGTCTTCCTCAGTGTCGCCGGCTATGTCTGGTTGTCGCTGCGCTTCGACGGCGTCATTGCCGGCCTGATCATGGCCGGCATTTTTGCCGTTGTCGCCGTGATCGCGGCGGTGATTGCGGCGCTCATCCGTCAGCGCGTCAGGGAGCGCGCCATCCTGGCGCGCGCCGCCAAAGCGCACTCCCCATCGTGGCTCCTCGATCCGAAAATTCTCGGGGTCGCCGTGGAAGCCGGCCGCACCATCGGCTGGCAACGAATCGTACCGATCGCCATGTTGGGTTTCGTCGTGGCACAATGGATGCGCGAGGCGCGCGGCCAGGGGAGCAGCCACGAGAGCCCGCCGCAGGATTAAGCGGCGGACAGTTCTAAATCGGCGGAAACACGTCCCCGGCCCGCGCCAGCGCCTCGCGCGCGTGGCTGCTGTCATCGTGCATCTGCCGCACCAGATCGGCGGCCGACGCGAAAGCCTTCTCGTCGCGGATGAAGGCGATGAAGGCGACGTCGATCGACTTGCCGTAGAGATCGCCGGCGAAATCGAACAGGAAAACTTCCAGCAGCACCGGCCCGTTATCGAAGGTCGGCCGCCGGCCGAAACTCGCCACCGCGTCGTAGCGCCGCCCGTCGACGGCGACGCGAACCGCATAGATACCGTGACGCAGGCCGCAAGCCGGATCGAGGGCCAAATTCGCGGTCGGAAAGCCGAGCTCGCGGCCGCGCTTGTCGCCGTGGATCACCTCCCCCGGCACGAACCAGGGAAAGCCGAGCAGATCCGCCGCCGTGGCGAGATCGCCCGCTTCAAGCGCTTGGCGGATTGGGCCCGACGACACCGGCCGCCCGCCGTCGGTGAGCGGCGGCACGATATCGACCGTGAAGCCGCGCTGTTTGCCCTGCGCGACCAGAAAATCCGGTGAGCCGCCGCGCTTGGCGCCGAAATGGAAATTAAATCCGATCACCGCGCCGCCGATGCGAAAGCGCTCAAGCAGAATGCGGGTGACGAATTCTTCCGCGGTGAGTTTGGCGAGCGCGGCGTCGAAAGTGAGCACGATCGCGCCGTCGAGCCCGGTTGCCGCAAGGAGCCGCAGCTTGGCCGCTTCGTCCGTCAGCCGAAACAGCTTTTCACCCGGATTGAAGAACACCCTAGGATGCGGCTCGAAGGTCAGCACCGCGGCCGGCCGGTGCAGTTCCATCGCGCGCCTCTGTGCGGTCGCGATTACGGCCTTGTGGCCGCGATGGACGCCATCGAAGTTGCCGATGGCGACGACCGCACCGTGCAGCGTGGCATCGCCCGCGCGGTCGCGCACGACGCGAAAGTTCTGTGGCAGCATCGGTGTTTCGATGGTTAAGAAATCGTGGCTGTCGTCGTCGCGACCGTAGGTGCGTGGCGCGAGTTGCAATGTCAAGCCGGCGGCTAAACCCATATCCGACCAGCGAAATCGCCGTGCCGCAAGGCTTAACTCATTGTTCAACCGCACGATGTAGGTTCACCTCCGCAGTTGGAAACGGGGCGCGGGATAGCCTCGATTACGATTGGCGAGAACCAGACACGGCCAGTCGTGTAAGCGAGGGGTGAAGAGCGATGGCGCTCGATCCGAACATGCCGGTGCTGATCGTCGACGATTACAGCACCATGATCCGCATTATCCGCAATCTGTTGCGTCAGCTCGGCTTTGCCGATGTCGACGACGCAAGCGACGGCGAGTCGGCGCTCGCGAAAATGAAGGACAAGCGCTATGGCCTTGTCATCTCCGATTGGAACATGGAGCCGATGACCGGCTATGATCTGTTGTGCCAGGTGCGCGCCAATCCGCAGCTTGGCACGACGCCTTTCATCATGGTCACGGCGGAATCCAAGACCGAGAACGTGATCGCGGCGAAGAAGGCCGGCGTCGACAATTACATCGTCAAGCCGTTCAACGCGCAGACCCTGAAGGCCAAGATCGAGGCGGTGTTCGCCGAGAAAGCGCCGTCAGCCTAGATTTCCTTGTTTGAGCATGATCTTTTCCGAAAACTGATTTCCACTTTTCGGGATCATGCTCTAGGCGCAGCGCGCCGCCTTTACCATTTCAGCCCGCTCATCACCGCTTTCGGCGCCACCCCGGCATCGGCAAAGACCTTATTGAGCGCTTGCATATCCGGCGCGTCGCGCGAGCCGTAATGCTCGGCGTGCAGGCCCGAGGTCACGAACATCACGTCGAGGCCGAAAGCCGCAGCGCCTTTGAGATCGGTGCGGACGGAATCGCCGATGGCGAGCACGCGGTCGCGCGACGGTATCCGTCCGCCGCGCAGCGACGCGGCTGTCGCCAGTGCCATGTCATAGATCGGCGCATGCGGTTTGCCGCAATAAAGCACGTCGCCGCCGAGCGCGGCGTAAGCGTCGGCCAGCGCGCCGGCGCAATAGACCAGCGTGTCGCCGCGTTCGACGACCACGTCGGGATTGGCGCAGACCATGAACAGCGCGCGCCTCCGCATCGCCGCGAGCATGTCGCGGTAATTGTCCGGTGTTTCGATGGTGTCGTCGAACAGACCCGAGCACACCACATAGTCGGCGGCCTCAAGCGGCGCGAAGGTCACTTCGAGGCCGGCGAAGATCGAATGGTCGCGCTCCGGACCGAGATGGAAGACACGCTGGGCTGACCGCCGTGCGACAATGCCGCGGGTGACGTCGCCCGAACTGACGATCGCGTCATAGACCGCGTGCGCGACATTCATCCGGTCGAGGATGCGCACCACCGCCTCGCTCGCCCGCGGCGCGTTGGTGACGAGGATCACCGTGCCGCCGCCGCTGCGAAAGCGGCTCAGCGCATCGCAGGCCTCCGGAAAGGCGGCGACGCCGTTATGCACCACGCCCCAGATGTCGCAGAGCAAAACGTCGTAGCCGCGAGCGAGAGGCTCAATGCGTTCAATGAAATCGGTCACTGGCTTATCAGAATTGGGCGTATCAGAATTGGACGTATCAAACGCGCCGGCTGAAGGCGCGGGCGAGTTGCGCGAGATTGCCGGCGGGAGCGGCGGCGGGTGCAGGCGGCGGCGCATCGTTCGCGGCCGGCGCAAACGGAGTTTCTCGCGGCGCTTCGCTCACGGCCTGCAGCGCCTCGGCGCGCACCGGACGCGGCGGCGAGAACAACATGCCTTGGCCGAAACGGACATCAAAGTCGAGCAGATCGACAACGGTGCTTTCGCTTTCGATATGGTCGGCGATCAGATCGATGCCGAAGCGGCCGAGGAGGTCGGAGAAATCGGCCGGGTGAATATCGGTCGATACCAACCCGACGCGATTGAACAGCAAGGCCGCCGGCGCCTTGACGAAACGGAAGCCGCGCTCATTGAGCTCGCGCGCCTCGACCCGCAAATCGGTGAGATTGTCGATCGAGAAGCGATAGCCGCGTTCGGCAAGCGCGGCGAGGCTCTCGTGCTCGATCGGGCCCATGGCGCGGACCGCGCTTTGGGTGAATTCGAAGACCAAAGCCGGCGCAATGGCGCGATTGGCTTCCATGAATTCGAGAAATTTCGGAAACGAGGAATCGGTCAGCGTTGCGCTCGACAAATTGCAGAACAGGCCGACGTCGCGGCTCTTGAGCAAAAGCCGGCGCACCACCTGCACGCAGCGGACCACCGAGAGGTTGTCGAGGCTCGGCATCAGGCGGCCGGCCTCGGCGTAATCGAGAAAGTCATCGGCCAGGACGAGATCGCCGTTATCGGCTTTCAACCGCGACAGGGCCTCGTAATAGCGCACCTTGCGCTGCGGCAGGGTCACGACCGGCTGCAGGAAGAGATCGATCCGGCCGCTATCGATGGCGCGGCGGATGGCGGCGATTATGCCGTCTCGATCGAAGCCGGCGAAAGCCGGGATATTCCGATCGATCGGCGGCGGCGCAGACGCGGCTTGCGCCACAGGCGCGGCTGCGACCGCACTTGGCAAGCTGGCGGGCGCGACCGGGGGCGCCGCGGCGACAGGAGCAGCGGACGCCGCCTGAGCCTGCGGCGCCTGATAGCCGCGGCGCTCGACGGCCAGCACGGTATTGCTGATCGCCGTCTCATGCATCGCCACCGAATCGGCAAGCTGCTTGACCAGCGCCGACATTTCTTCGATCTCGGCGGCGAGCGGCTGGGCCGTCGCCAGAGCGCGGTCGACGACGGTCTCGACCTTGACCTCGACCGCGCTCAGGCGGCGGCCGAACTCGGCAAGCTGGCGCGCCAGATCGTCGGAGCCGCGCGCCAGATTGGCGAGCTGGTTGCTGGCCTCCAGCCGATCGTTCTTGCGGGCGGAAATGGCGTTATAGACCGCAAGCGCCGTGAGCGTTCCAAGCGCCACCAGCGCGGACTCGGCGCCAGTGAAGCCAAAGCGCAGATAGACCACAAAGCCGAGCGAGCCGGCTATGAGCACCATACAGGTGGAGATGAAAATGGCGCTGATGCGCACCATGCCGGAAAGCCCTCGATTCGCGGCCTAGCACTAGCAGTGTCCACAAGCGCCGCAACTGCGCAAGTTTTGCCGTGCTCAAGCCTGTGACAAGCTGAGCATGGTGGGCATAGCTAAGCTTTTGCCGTGCTTTTATAACCGATCCGATGCGCGTTGGTGAGCACCTTATGGAAGTTCCCGCTGCGGCGGCGAAACCGGCGCCTTTGTCCCGCCTCTGGGAAGGGATCGGGCACCGGCCGCAAGCCGCCTTTGCCGGCTTTCTGGCATTGCACTTCGCGATCTGGACTGCGCTGCCGACGCTGCTTTACGCCAATCTGCCGCTCGATCTCATCGAGGCCCTGATTTATGGCCGGCAATGGCAGCTCGGCTACGACAAGCTGCCGCCGCTGCCGTGGTGGCTCGTCGAGATCGCGCATCGGCTGTTCGGGACCGACGTGGCCTATTACGCGCTAGCGCAGATCTGTGTGGTGATCGCCTTTGCTCTGGTTTTTGCCGCGGCGCGGCCGCTGGTGGGCGCCGTCGGCGCGCTCACCGCCGTCCTCATTATCGACGGCATGCACTACTTCCAATATACGGCGGTCAAGTTCAACCACGACGTGGTCCAATTACCGTTCTGGGCGCTGGCCGGCTACGCCTTTCATGCCGCGCTCAAGCGCGGGCGGCTCGGGCACTGGGCTCTGCTCGGCGTCGCGTTCGGCGGCGCGCTATGGGCAAAATATTTCGTCATCGTTCTCGCGGCGCCCTACGTGCTGTTCGTACTGCTCGACCGGCAGGCGCGGCCGGCTCTGGCGACGCCGGGGCCCTGGCTCGCGCTTCTCGTCGCGCTCGTCATCGCCTCGCCGCACGTGGTCTGGCTGTTTCACACCGACTTCCTGCCCTTTGCCTATGCCAGCCATCGGGCGACCGCGGTGCGCGGCTGGTTCGACCATCTGCTGCATCCGGCCATGTTCACGGTGAGCCAGATTTTCTTCCTGCTGCCGTCGCTGTTCATCGCCGCGGCATTGTTCTGGCCGAAGCCGAAAACTGCTCCCCTCCCCCTTGTGGGGAGGGATTGGGGGTGGGGGTCGAGACGCTCAGTCGCAAGCGTCGACGATTACACATCACCTCCCGACCCCCCACCCCACCCTCCCCCACAAGGGGGGAGGCATAATGTTGACCCGTTCGATCGCCGCATCGTGACACTCCTCGCCTTTGGGCCGGCACTGGCGATGATCCTGCTCACGGCGATCAGCGGGCGCGGTGCGGTGGCGATGTGGGGCTATCCACTCTGGCTCTTTATCGGGCTATGGATCGTGATGATGGCCCGCGTCACCTTCGATACGGACCGGATTGCGCGGATCACGGCCGCCTGGGCCACGGTATTCGTGATCTTCGTCGTCGTGTTTGTCGCCGATTACGCAGTGCTGCCCTTCATCGATCACCGTTATCGCGCCGTGCTGTTCCCGGGCGACACGCTCGGCGCCAATCTCACCCAGCGCTTTCACGACGCGACCGGGGCGCCGCTGCGCTATGTCATCGGCACGATGTGGGACGGCGGTAATCTCGCGCATTATTCGCCGGACCAGCCGCAGGTGCTGATCGATGGAACGCCGGCACGCGCGCCATGGATCGACCTTGCCGATCTGCGCAAGAACGGCGCCGTCGTGGTATGGACGCAAGGCGATCCGGCACAATTGCCGGCGCAATTCAAGGGCGTCGCCGCGGACGCCACGGTCGGCGCGCCATTTGATTTGCCGATGCGGCGCGGCGGCGGCACGGTTCATGTCGGCTGGGCCATTGTGAGGCCGCAGTGATGATGCGAGCGAAGATGGCAAGACTGGCAGCATTCGTTGGCGCGGTTGTCGTGACCGTGATGATCGCGGCCACCGCAATAGCTCAACCGGTGCCGGCGCCGAGCCAAGTCAAGCCCATCGTCCCGCAGATGCCGGATTCAGGTTCGAGTGGAACGACAATCGTTTATCCGCGCTCCCACGCGTCGCTCCGCTGCCGGCGCGTCTGCGTGAAGACACGACAGCCGAGCGCCGCGGCGGCGCCCGTTTGCGTGCGCTGGCGCAGCGTCTGCTAAGCTACCGCTTTAATCGCTCGGCCGACCTTGTCGAAAATCTCGCCAATCTGCGCTTCGCTCACAATCAAAGGCGGCGACAGCGCGAGCGTCTCGCCGGCGGCGCGGATCATCACGTCTGTCTCATGGAAGCCGCGCTCCATCGCCTCATAGGCGCGCAATCCCGGGCTTCCCGGCCGCGCGGCGAGATCGATGCCGGCGCACAGCCCGATGGTGCGAATGTCGAGCACATTCGGCAGCCCCTTGAGCGTCATCGCCGCATCGGCAAAGAGCGGCTCCAGCGCCTTGGCGCGCGCGAACAAATCTTCCTTGCGATAGAGATCGAGCGTGGCAACTCCTGCCGCGCAGGCAAGCGGATGCGCCGAGTAGGTGTAACCGTGGAACAGTTCGATGGCGTGTTCCGGCCCGCGCATGAAGGTTTCGTAGATGCCGTCGCGCGCGATCACCCCGCCCATCGGCACCGCCCCCGAGGTGATGCCTTTGGCGAACGTAATCATGTCGGGAAGCACGCCATAGCGTTCGGCGGCAAAAGCATAACCAAGACGGCCGAAGCCGGTGATCACCTCGTCGAAGATCAACAGCAGGCCGTGCTTGTCGCAGATGGCGCGCAGCTTTTCGAGATAGCCCTTGGGCGGCGGCAGCACGCCGGTCGAACCCGCCATCGGCTCGACGATGACGGCGGCAATGGTCGAAGCGTCATGCAGCGCGACGACGCGCTCGAGCTCGTCGGCAAGATGCGCGCCCCAGGCCGGCTCGCCCTTGGTGAAGGCCTGCTGCTCGCGATTATAGGTCGCCGGCAGATGATCGACGCCGGCCAAGAGCGAGCCAAACATTTTGCGATTGTTGACGATGCCGCCGACGGAAATGCCGCCGAAGCCGACGCCGTTATAGCCGCGCTCGCGGCCGATCAGCCGGGTGCGAGAGGCCTCGCCGCGTACATTATGATAAGCGAGCGCGATCTTGAGCGCGGTATCGACAGCTTCGGAACCGGAATTACAGAAGAACACGCGGTTGAGATCGCCCGGCGCCAAAGCCGCAACCTTGTTGGCAAGCTCGAACGACTTCGGATGCGCATATTGGAAGGCCGGCGAATAATCGAGCTCCTCGGCTTGCTGTTTGATCGCAGTCACAACGGAATCGCGATTGTGCCCGGCATTGGTGCACCACAGCCCCGCGGTGCCGTCGAGCACTTTGCGGCCCTCCGGTGTGACATAATGCATGTCCTTGGCGCGCGCGATCATCCGCGGCCGACGCTTGAAGGCGCGGTTCGGCGTGAACGGCATCCAATAGGATTCAAGATCGTTGGGGATGGGGACTGTGGCCGGCATCGGAACCTCTATCGTCGGAGCCGGCTTTAAGCCGGGCGTCGCTTGCCGCTATGGGGCCTGACTGCTACCACCGCGCCGTCGTGAACGCACGGCGCAAATCGAAACATTGACTGAGAAATGGCCGACAAATCCGAAAAGTCCAACAAGCTCAAGGCGCGGCTGCCCCGGGGCCTCGAAGACCGCACGCCGGGCGAGATCGCAGCGACCCGCGCGATGATCGAGAAGATTCGTGCGGTCTATGAGCTCTACGGCTTCGAGCCGGTCGAGACGCCGGCCTTTGAATATACCGACGCGCTCGGCAAATTCCTGCCCGACCAGGATCGTCCCAATGAGGGCGTGTTCTCCTTTCTCGACGACGACGAGCAATGGCTGTCGCTGCGCTACGATCTGACCGCGCCGCTCGCCCGTTATGTCGCCGAGAATTTCGACACGCTGCCGAAACCCTATCGCAGCTATCGCGTCGGCCATGTCTATCGCAACGAGAAGCCGGGGCCGGGCCGCTTCCGCCAATTCATGCAGTTCGATGCCGACACCGTCGGTTCTGCTTCTCCGGCGGCCGATGCGGAAATGTGCATGATGGCGGCCGACGCCATCGAAGCGCTCGGCATTCCGCGCGGCAGCTACATTGTGAAGGTGAATAACCGCAAAGTGCTCGACGGCGTACTCGACTGCATCGGGCTTTCCGGCGAGGCCAACGCCCGCAAGCGCCTCACCGTGCTGCGCGCCATCGACAAATACGACCGGCTCGGCCGCGCCGGCGTTGCACTCCTGCTCGGTGAAGGCCGCAAGGATGACAGCGGCGACTTCACGCGCGGTGCCGGCCTTGACGCCAAACAAAGCCAGAGTGTTCTCAGCTATATCGAAACACCGCTCGCCGATCGCGGCGGCGACGTCGAGAGCGCCTTGGACAATTGGGGCAAAGCGACCGGGCTGAGCTCGACCGGCAAAGAGGGCATCGCCGAACTCAAGCAGATCGGCGCCTTGGTGCGGGCCGCGAATTACGGCGCGGATCGCGTCAGCTTCGATTCGAGCGTCGTTCGCGGTCTCGAATATTACACCGGCGCGGTGTTCGAAGTTGAACTGACATTCCCGACCGACGGCAAAGACGGCTCGCCGCGCTTCGGCTCGGTCGGCGGCGGTGGACGTTACGACGGCCTCGTCTCGCGCTTTCGCGGCGAGCCGGTGCCGGCGACGGGATTTTCCGTCGGCGTGTCGCGCCTGCTCGCGGCGCTGGAATATATCGGCAAGATCGAAACCAAGGCCGAGAGCGGCCCGGTCGTCGTCACTGTCTTCGACAAGGATCGCATCGCCGACTATCAGAGCATGGTGGCGGCGCTGCGCGGCGCGGGCATTCGCGCCGAGCTTTATCTCGGCTCCGGCAAATTCGCCCCGCAGATGAAATATGCCGACCGCCGCAATTCGCCTTGCGTCGTCATTCAGGGCTCCGACGAGAAGGCCAAAGGCGAAGTCACGATCAAGGACCTGATCGTCGGCGCCGAACTGGCGAAACTCGAAAAAGGCCGCGACGAGCATTTGCAGAAGCAGGCGCAAGCGCAACGCGCGGTGCCGGAGACCGATCTGGTTTCTGCAGTGCGCCAAGTGCTCGCGCGGCACGGGATTAAGCCTTAAGCCCTCTGGTCCGGGAATTTTTTTACCGCTAGGGTGTTTGCGGTCTGGGGAAGGCCCTCGAACGGGATTCGGGCGGTGCACGATTTTTTTCGCAAGCGGCTATGGCAGAAGCGCCTCGTGGCGCTGGCGGCTGCCTATGCGATTGCGCTCTCCAGCCTGATTGCGAATTTCAGCGGCGCGCAGATGGCGGCCGCCGCCGCGGTGCAGCCGGGCGGCATCATCTGCCACACCGATTTTGCCGGCGGGCATGCGCCCTCACCTGACAGCGGCACCAATAAAACCTGTATCGACGATTGCTGCACCGGCTGCCTGACGCTCACGGCAGCGCTGCCGCCGGCGCCGGCGAATGCCGACGCGATCCCGCTCTCGGCGAGCGTGCGCATCGTGCCGCTTGCCGTCGCGGTTTTCGTTTCCGGTCCACGAACCAAGTCCCATCGCTCGCGAGCGCCTCCGCAGACGGCGTGATCTCCGGTTGCCGCAGGCGCGGCAGCTGGAACGTTCATGTCGCAATGGAGACTTGCCATGTTCCGCTATTCGTGGTGCCCGCGCATCTGCGCGCTTGCGCTATTCTTCTTCGCTCTACCCGTTTCAAACGCTTTCGCGCATTGCTTCGTCGGCGCGAGATTCTTTCCGGCGACGCTCGCCATCGACGATCCCTGCGTCGCCGACGAAATGTCGCTGCCGACGGTGTCCTGGTCGAAAACCGGCGACGTGCCGCCGGCCGGCGAATTGGATGTCTCGGCCGAACTGTCGAAACGCATTACCGAGGATTTCGGCATTTCGATCGGCGATACCTGGACGCAAATCCGCCAGCCCGGCAGTCCGGCGCTCACCGGCTTCGCCGACCTCGAAACCACGCTGCAATATCAGCTCTTGAAGAACGACGAGCACGAATTGGCGATGCTGCTCGGCCTCATCGTCGACTGGGGCGGCACGGGAGCCACCAATTCCGGCATCGGCACGCCCTATAGCCTGCTGACGCCGACATTCTATTTCGGGAAAGGATTCGGCGATCTGCCCGACGAGGCCGGCTGGCTGCGCGCCTTCGCGGTGACCGGACAAATCGGCTATCAGATGCCGACGACGTCGTTCAATGTCATGCAGGGCACGTTCAATCCGCAGGTGCTGGTCTATGGCGGGTCGGTGCAATACAGCATGCCGTATCTGAAATCGGAGATTCAAGACTACCAGCTGCCCGATTTCATCAATCACCTGATCCCGATCGTCGAAGCGCAGTTGCAGACGCCGGTCGCCAATAATTTCGGCAACAGCTCGGTCACCACCGGCACCATCAATCCCGGCGTGATCTGGGTCGGCAGCTACTTCCAGGTCGGCTTCGAAGCGCAGGTTCCGGTGAACCGCGCGAGCGGCACCAGCGTTGGCTTCCTCGGTCAGCTGCATCTTTATCTTGACGACATGTTCCCGACGACAATTGGCCAGCCGCTGCTCGGCGGCAGCACTACGCCACCCCGCAAGCTCTCTTTCTAGAGGTATGACCCATGCGAACCTTCTTCACCGTCCTGACACTGCTCACGATGGCGCTGGGCGCGCCGGAAGCGCAGGCGCACGCCTTTCTCGATCACGCAAGCCCCCTGGTTGGTTCGACCGTTGCCGCCGCGCCGCATGAAGTATCGCTGACATTCACGCAAAATCTCGAACCCGCCTTCTCGACCGTCAGCGTGACCGATTCAAGCGGCGCGCAGGTCAGCGAGGGCAAGGCGCAAGTCAGCGGCAATACGATGCGGGTCGGGCTGAAGTCGATCGGGCCGGGCAGCTATAAAGTGAATTGGCACGCGCTCTCGGTCGATACCCACACGACGCAAGGAAGCTTCACCTTCCACGTCGGCGGCAAATAACCGGCGCATGCCTTGAAAGATCCGATGGTTTGAAAGATCCAATGGTTTATGTGCGCGCCATCCACTTCGCCGCGACGCTGATGGCGGCGGGTGTGGTCTTCTTTGCCGTTTTTGTCGCCGCACCGGCGCTGCGCGCGGCGTCCGATGACACGCGCGTGCGCGCGGCGCTGTGGCCAAAGCTCGCCTTCATCGCCTGGTTCAGCCTGGTTCTCGCGCTCGGCTCGGGCGCGGTGTGGCTGGTGCTGACCGCGGCGGCGATGAGCGGTGAAGCGCCGGCGGATGTATTTTCCGACGGCGTATGGTGGACGGTGCTCTCGCAAACCCATTTCGGCCTGGCCTGGACGGCGCGTTTCATTTTCGTTTGCATTCTCGCCGTAACCTTCGTGCCACTGCTGTCGACGAAGCCAAGCAAATCCTGGATCAATGCTGCGGCGGTGATTGCGGCGTCGGCCTTCGCCGGCGCGCTGGCCTGGGCCGGTCACGCCGTCGGTGGCCAGGATGTCGAAGCCATCGTCCACCCGGCCGCTGACATTTTGCATCTGGTGGCTGCCGCGGCCTGGGTCGGAGCGCTCGTTCCGCTCGCGCTTCTCCTCACGACGGTGGACAAGGACGATGCGTCCGTTGCAATCGCGCGCACGGCGGTCTTGCGTTTCTCGATGCTCGGCATTACCGCCGTCGGCACGCTACTCCTGACCGGAATCGTCAATACTTGGTATCTCGCCGGCAGCATTGAAGCGCTGACCGGCACTTATTACGGCCAGCTCCTGCTCGCCAAGATCGCTTTGTTCTTTGTCATGGTCGCGATTGCCGCCGTCAACCGGCAACGGCTGACGCCGCGCCTGACGCGGAGCGCGGGCGAGACGGAGCGCGACACTTTTGGCGCGATTTCCCAATTGCGCCGCAACGCCGCCGTCGAGACCCTCGCCGGCGCCGCCATCATCTGCATTGTCGCCGTTCTCGGCACCAAGGCGCCGGCGAGCCACGCCAATCACCATCCGGGCTATGGCGCGCTGCCCGCCGACTCCGCCTTTGTGCACATTCACACCGAACAGGCCATGGCCGATGTCATGATCGAGCCGGGCCGGGTCGGGACGGCGCATGCGACGGTTCATTTGTGGAACGAAGATTTCGAGCCGCTCGCGGCGCGCGATCTGAAATTCTCCGTCGCGGCGCCGGCGGCGGGAAGCACGCCGACAACGCATACCGCGGTGCAAGACTCCGACGGCGCCTGGCAAGTCGACGGCATCGACCTCACCCAACCGGGCAACTGGACGGTCACGGTCGACACCGATCTCGCTTCCGGCAGCCGCGTCGTGCTCGCGGCCCCGATCGTGATCGATCCTGCGCCTTAGAACTGCGAATGCAGGCGCGCGCCGATGACGGAGGCCGGGCCGCGATCGGCGTTGTAGCCGGGATTGGCGATGAACTGATAATCGACGGTGAGTTTGAAGTACGAGACCGGCAATTGGTAATAGGTCTCGATGATCTTCTCCGGGCCCGGATGCGGCAATTGACCGTCGCCGACCAGGATGCCCAAGCCGCCGTCATTGAGGAACTGCTGGTGAATGCTGGTGATGCCGTTGACGACGCCGGCAAAACCAAACGTATCGTCGGGCCGGCCCCACTGCTTGCCATTGATCGCGACACCGGCCGACGCAGTGCGATCGACGTCGGTAAAGTCGTAGGGCTCGACATTGCCGTTGGCGAGGCCGGCGCGAGCGAACACGCCGACCTCTGCGGTGATCTGCTGTTCGAGATTCATGCTGACGCCGCCGCGGCCCCGATATTCGCGCACGGCCGCGATGTCGGCCGGCGTGCCGGTCGCATTGGCCAAGGCGATGGCGTCGACGAACGAGCCCATGCGGCCACGGGTCAAAAATCCGGTAACCGCGAGCTTGCCGGGCTGGCCCCATAATTCGTAGCGCCGCTCGATTTCGCCGACCCATTGGAATTGCGTGAATGTAGGATCGATGTCGGCGCTGTTCGGCACGGTCGACTGATCGAAGATGCCGCCGCGCACCGTCCAATCGCCCTGATACCATTCGGCGGCGGCGCCGTAGGTGAAACCCCAGGCATCGGCGGCATAGTCGAACGTCCCGGTATCGACGATCGTCCAGTTCATGAAATCGCTGCGCGGATCGTGGGCATATTTGTTGATGTCGAAAACATCGGTGACGCTGAATTTGCCGATGGTGATGACAAGCCGATTCGCAGTCACCGCGCCGCTGAACTGATTGGCGCCGGCATCGAGCTTCTGCTCGTCGCCGCCGAGATCGATGGTCTGGCGGATGAAGGCGCGCGGAATGCGCGCATAAGGCACCGACTCGCCGACCTTATAGGCTTCGCCGCTCGGGAAACCGGCAACGCCGAGCGTGCCGCTCAGGCCGAAGCCCTGATCGATCTCCGGATTGACCCAGAACTCGGCGCCGTCCCAGAGCCGCAGCCCGAGAAAGGCCGTGGCATCCCAGGTCTCGCGCCCCTGGTTCGGAATGAGGCTGTTCGGCCCCGTATAGGGTGAGCGAAAGGACGGATCGTACTGCTCGAGAAACGTGGTCTGGCCGTGGACCGCGAAATTATCGGTCTGCAGCGCCGGCGGCGTTACGTCCTTATCGGCGGATGTCGAAGTGTCATTGTTGAAACGATAGTTCAAGCCCAAGGTCAGTTCGTGCAGCGTCAGGTCCGAGGTGAAGCGCTGCGCGCCGGCCGGGAACGTGACGGTCGTATTGCCGTAGTCGGTGAACAAATATTGCAGTTGCGCGGTCCAGTGCGCCGGCAGCGCGACTTCGACGCCGGCGCCGACAGCGCCGCCGACGCGCGGCGCAAGGAATACGTTCTCGATCATGCCGGGAGCAGCGGTGCCGCCGGCCGGCACGCCGCCGAGCTGCGTGCGGGTGAATTGATCGAAACTCCACGCCATGCCGCCGGTCGCATAGAACAGCCAGTGACCGGCACCGAGATTCGGCGCGTAGCCGATGCGGCCGAGCACGTTGCCGGAGAACTCGACCCGCTCGAGGTTATTCACCGTGCCGGTCGAACTTGCGGAAAATGTCCGGTTGCCGCCGACAAAACTCGGAAACGAGATGGCGGTTTGCACGCCGAACAGCCAATGCGACGCGGTCATAACGTCATAGCCGGCCTGGAAGCCCAGCGAATAGCTGCCATTGCCTGACGAGAAATTATAGGCGTTGGAAAAGTCGAACGCGCCATTCACGGCAGGCGTTGCTGTGCCCACTTGTGTGGAGGACCAGCCCGACGAGCCAAGCGCATAACCGATATGGCCGCCGAGATAGAATCCGCTCCAATCATAGGCGGCGATCACGACCTGCGGCGGCGACTTGGTCGGCAAAGCCCCCGAAAGGTCGGCGGCAAAGGCCGCCTCACGATCGAGGCCAATGAGGACAACGAACGCGACGACACTGGCCGCCATTGCAATGCTTTTGCGGCGGGAAAGAATGCAGTCGTTGGTTGCTGGATTCGGCGTCGACATGGTGCCCCGTCCACGTGACAAAGAAAGTCAGGCGCCATTCTGTCAAGCTGGCCGACTTGATTGGTGTGAAGTGTCACTTTCCGGCCACGCCATTTGCGCGTGACGGCGACGTGACACCGCACATTTGGGACGGACTGTAATTGTATAACCGTAATTGTATAACGGTGGCCTTCGATTCCATATAACGGCAATGGTGCATAATCACGCCGGCCACGATCATTCGCATGGGCACGATCACGGCCACGCGCATGCTCACGGCCACACGCATAGCCACGCACATGGCCATACACATGCCGGCGGCAGCTTCGGCACCGCCTTCGGCTTGGCCACGCTCATCAACTTCACGCTCGTCGCCGCCGAAGTGATCTATGGTCTCTCGGCGCATTCCGTCGCGCTGCTCGCCGATGCCGGGCATAATTTCGGCGATGGGCTTGGACTGTTGATGGCCTGGGGCGCCGCCGTGCTCGGCCGCGCGCTGCCGACCGAGCGTTTCACCTATGGTTTCCGCTCCGCGTCCATCCATGCGGCGCTGATCAATGCGGTTTTGCTGCTGGTAGCCACCGGCGCCATTGCGTTAGAGGCAGTACGGCGACTGGGCGAGCCGCATCCGGTCGGCGGCGCGACGGTGATGATCGTCGCCGCGGGGGCGATCGTCGCCAACGCGCTGGCGGCCTGGCTTTTGATGTCCGGCCGCAAGGACGATCTCAACATCAGAGCAGCTTTCGCGCATTTGGTCGCCGATGCCGCGGTGTCGGCGGGGGTCGTGGTTGCCGGCGCGGCGATCCTCTTCACCGGCTGGACCTGGATTGATCCCGTGGTGAGTCTTGCGATTTCGGCGGTGATCGTGTGGGGCACGTGGAGCCTGCTCGCGGAATCCGTGAGATTGGCGATGGACGCGGTGCCCAACGAGATCAGGCCGGCCGAGGTGCGTCAGTTTCTCGAGACGCTGCCGGGAGTCACCGGCGTACACGACCTGCATATTTGGGCGATGAGCACCACGGAGAACGCGCTGACCGCACATCTGGTCATGCCCGCCGGCCATCCCGGCGATGCCTTTCTCGTGGAAATCTGCGAACGCCTGGAGTTCCGCTTCAAGATAAATCACCCGACGGTTCAGATCGAAATGGGCGACGCCACGCCTTGCATGTTGGAGCCGGCGACGCGGGTTTAGCCGCGGCGATCTGAAGCCATTCAGCTGCCCACATTCAATTGCACACGTCGGCCGGCTCGCGGCACAGGACTCGACATCCGGGTCGCCCGCCGATACCATACCCCCTACCCTATATGGATCGAGGCGGTCGATCGTGTCGCACACGAAGTCCGAGAAAACCAAGCTGCTCAACCGCGTTCGCCGCGTGCGCGGCCAGATCGAGGCGGTGGAGCGCGCGCTCGAAGACGAGAAGGGCTGCGCCACCGTGCTGCACCTCATCGTCGCCGCGCGTGGCGCCATGAACAGCCTCATGACCGAAGTCATCGAAGACCACATCCGGCTCCATGTCATCGATCCGGCGAACAACGCCGAGCGCGCGCGTGGCGCCGAGGAGTTGATTGAGGCGATGCAATCCTACCTGAAGTGAGCGGCATGAGCGTGACCGATACCGACTCGTCGCGCCATTCGCACGTTTTCCTCGGCGCAGGCCACGACGCGAACGAACGCCGCACTTGGCTCGTGATTGCGCTGTGCAGCGTCATGATGGTCGCTGAGATCGTCGGCGGCTGGCTGTTCGGCTCGATCGCGCTGATTGCCGACGGCCTGCACATGTCGACGCATGCGAGCGCGCTATTGCTCGCCGCTCTTGCCTACAGTTACGCGCGCCGGCACGCGGGCGATGATCGTTTCAGCTTTGGCACCGGCAAGCTCGGAGACCTCGCCGGATTTACCAGCGCTATCGTGCTCGCGATGATCGCGCTCCTCATCGGCTACGAAGCCGTGACCCGCTTCATTTGGCCCGTCGCGATCGACTTCAACGAGGCGATCCCAATTGCGGTGCTCGGACTGATCGTCAATGTCGCCAGCGTGTTCCTGCTCAGCGGCGGGGGTCATCATCACAATCACGGTCATTCCCATGCGCATTCCCATGGCGATCATGGGCACGATCACAACGAGGCGCATTATCTGCAAACGCCCCTCGGTCTGGTGACGCTCGAAATCTTCGAGAACGGCGTACCGCCGCGGTTTCGGCTCTCCGGTGTGGGGATAGACTTATCCGCCGCGGACACCACCGTCGAGACCGTGCGTCCCGGCGGCGCCCGCCAAATCTTTGCGTTGGCGGCGCGCGGCGGCTATCTCGAATCCCTCGATGAAATTCCCGAACCGCATGCGTTT
Source organism: Xanthobacteraceae bacterium (assembly GCA_035483735.1). Taxonomy (GTDB): domain Bacteria; phylum Pseudomonadota; class Alphaproteobacteria; order Rhizobiales; family Xanthobacteraceae; genus BOG-931. The sequence continues at coordinate 40,485 of DATHPQ010000150.1, forward strand.
ACGGTCAACATCTCCTTCGGGCACGGTGCCGACCGCCATGCGGTCGAGTTCGAGGAGCATGACCACGAAAACAGTTCGGCGCATCGCGACAATAATATGCGCGCCGCCATTGTTCACGTCCTGGCGGATGCGGCGGTTTCGGTGCTGGTTATTGTCGGCCTGTCGCTCGGCCGCTTTCTCGGCTGGAACTGGATGGACCCGGTCGCCGGCCTGTGCGGTTCGGTCGTCATCGCGGCTTGGTCATACGGTCTCGTGCGCGACACCGGCGCCGTTTTGCTCGACATGAACCCCGATCGCAACATGGCCGAGCGCATGCGGGCCATCATCGAGACCGATGGCGATCGCCTGACGGACCTGCATCTGTGGCGCCTTGGGCCCGGTCATCTCAGCGCAATCGTATCAGTCGCCACGGCGCGGCAGCGTGGCGTGGACTATTACCAATCGCTGCTCAGGCAATTTCGCACCTTGTCGCACGTGACGGTGGAAGTGCGGCATCGGTGATCCCGCGGCAAGCGATCAAGTTCGTCTAATTGCCAATATCGGCCGGTCCGCGGCATTTATGCGTCACAGGATCGCGATAGCGTCTGGCGCCGCAGCCGCCCAGGATTTGGCTCGGCGACAATTGCAGGTCGGGGATCGGCACCCCTGCCCTGACCAGTCTTGGCTCGGGTAGGCGGACATAGCCGCTTTTGGCTATGGCGCCGGCCGGCGCCGCGAGCGCGAGCGCCGCGGCGACGAGAGCAGCGAAACGTCGCATGAATGTCTCCTGGCATGAGGTGACATTTCTCGACTCACAGCTTCTTCGAAATCCCGAAAAAATAGCCGCGGCGCGGGCCGAACTGCGCCGCAAACACGCCGATGCCGCTGCCATCCCGGATCTGATAGATCTCGTCGGCCAAATTCACCACGTCAAAGCGCAAGGTCACCGGCTTGTTGTCGGGCATCCAGAAGTCGCGGGCGATGCCGACGTTGAACTGCTCATAGGGCCGCTCGCTCGAAATATTGGCGTCACCGTTGCGCAGCCCGGAGCCATAGATCATGTCGGCCGAGACCTTTGTGCCGCATATGCTGTTCCACCAAAGTTCGCCGGGCGTGAGCGTGCGCCCACAGAACTGATAGGACGCGCCCGCCGAGCCGGTGACGAACTGGTTGTGATCGGTGAAGATCCAGTGCGAGTTGACATATTGAAACTCGGTCAGGCCGCCGAGATCGGCAAGCGGCGTGCTATTGTCGAACAGAAACTGGTTCGACACCGGCTGCGTCGCCTTCTCCTGGCTCACGGCAACGTTGAGATAACCGTCGAAGCCGCCGTTGTGATATTTCGCGCTGAGCTCGACACCCTCGCTCATGCCATGGGCGTAATTGAAGGCATCGAGCACCAGCGCCTGGCCGAACTGGCCGTTGTCGAGCAGATCGCTCGCGATCTTGTAATAGCCGTCGATACCGATATCGAGCGTGGCGCAGTCGCGCTTGAGTGTCGAGTAACAGCCGAGCGGAATGATCTGATCGACGCCGGCATCGAAATAATGCGAGCGCTCGGGCAGCACCGGATTCGATCCGGCGGGATTAGTTACTTGGCCGGTCGTGTTATTGAACAAAGCAATATTCGCGGGCGCCGCTTCGACCTGAACCGGCGGCGTGAAATAGCGGGCATAGCCGGCATGGAAGGTCGTGTTCTCGAACGGCTTATAGGTGAAGCTGACGCGCGGGCTTAACTGATTGGCGTCGGTATATTGCCACATCTGATCGAAGCGCGCGCCGTAGTTCATCGTCAGATTGTCGGTGATCTTCCACTCGTCCTGGGCATAGATGCCGGCAAGCCAGCCGACTTTGGCGTTGTCGTCGGCGATCGCAAAAGGCGTATCGACAGGGTTCCCCGCCACGTCAAGCGGCTCGACCCATGACGTATTGTCGACCCAGCTCTTTTCCGCACTCACGGTGAAGCCCATGCGCAGCGTATGCGCAGCGTTGATCAGGTACGAGGCGTCGCCCTGAACGCCGTTGGTATAGGATTGCCGGCTGATGTCCGAGGCAATGCCGTTCAAAAACAGGTCGCCGACCGGGTCGGGCATGAAGTGCAGATTGTCGTAGCGAGTGAAATACGACAATTGCCCGTCGAAACCGTTCACCGACCGTTGCAGCGCCAGCACGGCGAGCTGAGTGTCTTCATCCTGCCGCTCGTTAAGTCCGGCGGAATTGAAGCTGGAAACTCCAAACGCCGACGTAATGCCTGAAAAGGGCGGCGCGTTGGGCACGTTCGGAATCTGGAAACTCGCGGTCGACGTCGCCATGATCAAGCTCAGACGCGTCCACGGGTCGACGAAGGTCGACATATAGCCGAAGCCTTTGTCCTGCTGCGAGAAGTCGTGGACGGCGTTGAGCGTCGGCAGCGGGTTTTCGATGCCTTCTTGGGTCTGCAGATAGCGGCCGGTGAAGAAATATTGCACGCCGCCGTAGCAGGACTCCGATTTCGGCGCGCCCGTGCTCGTGGTGGGACAGTTGGCGCCGAACGTGCCGCCATATTCGATGCTCGGCGTGATCGTCCCGCGGCTGCCGCCATACACACTGATGCTGCCGGAATTGTTGAAAATGTCGGTGCGCGTGGTGATGTCGATCAGGCCCGTGGTGCGCAGGCCGTATTCGGCCGGCAACGCGCCGGTAACCAGCGAAATACTGCCGATCCACGCGCTGTCGATGAAGCTACTGAAACCGGTGACGCCGTCGGGCATCAAAATGCCGTTGATGCGGACTTGCGCATTGGCATGGTCGTTGCGGATATGGATCGAGCCGCTCGCCGCGGAATCCTGCGACACGCCGGGCGCCTGCAGCAGCACTTTCTCGGCCGGCTGATTGGTGCCTTGCGGCATCGACTGGATGGCGTCGTGGCTGATCGTGTCGGACGTCGTGCCGATCGTCGTCAGCAGATTGCTGCGCGCCTGATCGAACGAATTGCTCTGGGTGTTGAGCTGTTCTGCGGCAGTCACCTGCGGCAAACCAGAGGACACCGCCGGCGATGGGACATGCTGCGCAGACTCACGCCGCGGCTGTGGCTTGACGTGTGAGGTCACGACATTGAGCTGAGGCAGCGCCACGTTGCCGGGCGCGGCCGGCCCGGATTGCGCTTGCGGCGGCGTGGACGGCGCTGGCGTTGCCGGCGGTGCAGGCGCCGGCGTTGCCGCGGGCGGCGACACCGCAGGCGCAGGACTTTGCGGCGCCTCGTTTTGCGACGGCTGCGCCTGCTGCACGGGCTGGGTCTGCTGTTCTTGCGCGCGCACCACCTCTCCGGCAGCGAGCAGCGCCAAGATCGCTGCGCCGCCAAGAACACTCGCGCGACGCGCCCGATAAAGCTGAACCGACATGACACTCCACTCGTGACTGCTGCAGGAATTGGCGAAACGGCCAGATCTTCGGCAGTCGGTGGTCGCGACATTTTACGCGATGTGACGCGAAAAAGATGCCGTTTCGGATCTTCAGCAAATGACCGGTGCAATTGCCATGCCCGGCGATGCCGAAGATCAGCACCGACCGCTGTCAGGCAGCAGGTGGGGCGCGGGATCGGAAAAAGACCGGACGCGAGAGGCTCGCGCTTTGCTCGGCGGCAAATGCCGGCACGATGCGCGCGAAATGGAGCGGCACCGGCAATTGCGGCGGCTGCGCCGCAAAGGCCGTCGAGGCCAGAAAGATCGAGGCGCAGATCGCGCAATAATCGTCGTCGTCACCGGAATTCTGGTGGGAATTCTGCGCCGGCGACCTTTGCGGCGCTTGCGCGAGCCTAACGCCGGCAGACTGAGGGTGAGAGTTGTGAAAAGATTTAGCGGCAGCGAGGCCAAAAGCCTGCGCGGCGCCGCCGACATGCACATTGCCGATATGGATGTGGCCGAACGACAGCGCAATTTGCAGCAGAAGTGCCGCAAGTCCGAGCCGCGCACCACATCGTCTATGGAACCGAACCCACCCCATAACAGGCATGCTAATGTTACAATGTTACATTTGGCAAGAGGGACGACACTTCGCGCGCTACTAGACAATGTGGCAGCGACAGCACCCGCATCCGGCGCGCAGTTACGGGCTTCAAACGGGCTTGAGAGATGAAAGCCTGTCGTTGGTGTTAGGCCCGAGCGTGTTGCGGTCCTCGATCCAATTGTAAACTCCGGGCCCGAGAGTGCCGGTCGCGCCCTCAACGCCTACGTCACTCAGTACAGAAATCATTTGATTTTTATAGTTGGCGTCAGCGAAGAACTGCCAGTTCCCTTCCAATATGATGAAGGACGATGTTACGTCGTTGAAATAATCTCCGATGTACTCGAGTGCTTCACAGACATGCGTATGATTCCCGCTACAATTACCATCGGCGAACAAAATGACATGCGGTATTGCCATCGTAGTTCTCCCAATGAGTGAGATGCTTTCGGTAAAGCCGGCGCCGATTTAGCGGCGCCGCGGCTATGCCGCATCGCGTAACCAGATGCCGGCGCCGATATTCCACTTACGCCGAATGACACGCCCGGAAAGAAAATACCGGCAAACACCGTTTAAAATGTGGCGGCGACTGTGAGCCGCACCGCCAGCGGCTCTATGGGATGCAACGCGTAGTCCATGACACCGTTCTGACAGACCGCGGTCGGCGCCGTCGGCGGCCCGGCTTTGGGAAAGCACATCGCGAACAGGCTGTCGGTCTTGAGCAGCGAGCCGTAGGCATAGGTCGCCTGATCGGCGTGCGAGTTGAGCAAATTCAAACCGTCGAGCTGAATGCGCCAGCCATTGTCGAAGCGATAGCCGATCTGGCCGTTGAAAACGCTCAGCGGCGCCGACTGAAACGTGCCGTCCTCGGTGAGCGGGCGCGAACTGATAAAGCGCCAGCGCAGATCGCCGAACCAGCCTTCGGCTTCGCCGAGCGTGACGCCGGCCGACGCCACCATCCACGGAGCGTTGAAAACGTAATTGCCCGGCGCATTGCCGATCTGCGCTTCCGGAAAGCCGGCAAGCGACAAGTAAGTCTGCTCCTGCGCCTCGTCAAAGCCGAGAAAGCGCGCGCGGGTCAGCGCCAGGTCGGCATCGACATGAATCCACGATGCCGGACGATAGTCGTTGGTGAATTCGACGCCGGTGCGCACGCTCGGCCGGCCCGGCACGGTTTCGCCGGTATCGCCGTCGAAAAATAGTTCGGAGTCCTGGTGCAGGTAGAACAGGCTGACCGAGCTATCGAGGCCGGGAACGATCCTGGTCCGCACGCCGACTTCCGCGCCGCGCGAGCGCACCAGAAATGGCGACGGCGACTCCGGCGTTGCCGGATCGCCCGGTTGTTCGGTGATCGTCGTCGCGCGCGCATCGTTGCTGTGATAGCCCATGCCCGCGCCGACGAAGAATTCAGTCGCCGCGAACGGGCCGAACACCATGCGGAATTTGGGGCTGCCGATGGCGGCGGACGTGCTGCCTGAATTCGCCGGCTGCAGGATCGAATTGATCGAAGCCGCATAATAGTCGCCGCGCCAGCCGAGCGTGGTTTTGAGCCAGTCGGTCCAGTGCACGGTGTTCTCGGCATAGATGCCGGCATTGCCCTCATTGACGTGATCGGCAAGCACGAACTGCGTGATCTGCCGCTGCACCGTATTGTTCAGCGCCAGGTCGATATCGTCATAACGCGACTGGATACCGAACACGGTTTCCGTCGGCCGGTCGAACCAAGTGCCGTCGATCGTGCGCGAGGCGCCGGCGCCGCCATAGACGCGATCGTCGTGCTGCTGAAACTGGTCGCCGTTGACCGGATTGGTAAGAAACCAGGTGAAATCGTTGTACAGGTCGAGTTCGTATTTCACGGCATAGGCATTGGCCTTCCACGATCCGTCATCGGTGGTTTGCGCCATGCGCGCGGAGAGCGAAGTGCGGCTGGTGTCGCCGCCGTCCGACGGATCGATCTCGCCGTAGCGGCCGATGATGCCGGACGCGATCGCCCGCGCCGGCACCTGTTCGGTCGTGGTCCAGGTGTTCGAATAGGCCATCGCGGTGGCCGAAAAGCCATCGGTCGCGGTGCCTTGGCTGTAGCGCGCCAGACCGGAAAATTTTTTCATATGGTCGGGCGTATCCCAGGGGCCGTCATAAAAATTCGTTTCGCCGGCATAGAGCAGCGCGCCGCCGCCGAGCTTGGTCGAGCCCATGGTGAAATATCTTTGGTCGCCGAAGCTCCCGAGCGTCGTCTCGGCGATAGTCTTCTCGACGCTGTCCTTGAGATTGATGAACAGCGAGCCCGCAGTGGCGAAATCGCCGACATCGGCGAAATACGGCCCCTTGCGCACGTCGAGGCTGTTGACGGTTTCCGGCATCAGCCAGTTGAGATCGGCATAGCCCTGCCCGTGCGCATGCGTCGGCAGATTGATCGGCATGTCGTCGACGAAGATCGCCAAGTCGGTGCCGTGATCGAGATTGTAGCCGCGCAGATAATATTGATTGGCCTTGCCGCCGTCGGCATGGGCGACCACCGCGAGGCCGGGCGCCGCTTCGAGAATTTCGCCGGGCCGGGTGACGGCGCGCTGGTTGAGGTCCTGGCCGGAAACCGTCGTCTGGCTGGCCATGGTCGGCGGCGCCGACGGGCCGCTGCCAATATTGGGCGCGACGGCGGCAGGCGTGAGCACCGGCGGCGCATTCGCCGGTGCAGCGGGCACAGACTTCTGCTTTGCCATGCGCGGCTTGGCGCGCTTGGCCGCGGACACTTGGATCGGCGGCAAGACGGTCGTCGAAGACGGCTGTGATTGTGTTGCTGAAGACGGCGGCGGGGCCGCGCCCGGCGCGCTCCCCGCTGTCGCCGTTTGCGCCCGCGCATCGCTCGGACAGAAAAGTGAAAATAGAATAGCCACCGCCGCGAACCGGCGCGACGTCATGAATTCCCCCAGACCGCACGCAAGCTGACAAGACGAAGCGCCGGAAGCGGCGCCATGATCGGCGGCGAGCCCACAGCTTGCTATGTCGGTATGACGAAGTCAATAAAAGTGCATACTCGGCGCCGGACGGCCACGGCGCCGCCGGTTCTGCTACACTGCGCCGCCGCCACCGAGGAGACTTAGATGCAGCGCGTGACGATCACCATCGACGACGAGCTCGACGCAGAGCTTGACCGCTACATGCGTGCGCGCGGCTATGACAATCGCTCGGAGGCGTTGCGCGATCTTGCCCGCGCCGGATTGCAGCAGGCCGCGCTTGAGGTCGCCGGCTCGCGGGCTTGCGTCGCCGCGCTGATCTATGTGTACGATCACGAGGCGCGCGATCTGCCCAAGCGGCTGACGCACGATTTTCACGAACGCCACGATCTGGCGCAGGCGACACTGCACATGCATCTCGACCACGACAGCTGCATGGAAGTCACGGTGCTCAAAGGCCGCGGCTCCGACGTGCAGAACTTCGCCAACCACGTCATCGCCGAGCGTGGCGTGCGTCACGGCCATGTCGTCTATTTGCCGGCCGACAACGTCCACGATCACGGCCATAGTCATGGTCATGATCACAGCCACGGCCATGCCCACACGCATAGTCATGCGCAGAGCCATACGCAGAGTCACGCCGGCGGCAGCCGCAGCGGTGGAGCGCGCAAAGCCAAAGCCTCGCGATCGTGATTATCGGGACAGTGTGAGTATCGAAATTTGGAAAACGCCGAACGACGTTTGATCTGCGAAAGCTGCGGCCAGGAATTCGGTTGCCAGCGCGACAATATCGGCGCGTGCTGGTGCAATGCCGAGCCCTACCGCCTGCCGATGCCGACCGCCGGCGCGCAAGCAAGCGCCGGCGATTGCCTTTGCCCGGCCTGTCTGCGCGCCGCCGCGAGACTGCCGATGCCACTCGGCACCGACAAGCCGCGCTGACGACCCCAGGCCGGCCCGCTGCACCCTCCGTTAAGCATCGGAAGCTCTTGAATCCGCAGGCATTAACGGCGCAAAACAATAACACGACAATCTTCATCGAATAGCGACGCTCGCCATGCTAAATGGCCGCCGCAACGAGTGATGACGATGTTGAGCAAGCCACCCAATTCGTCTCGGATAGAACCCGACCCGCGGGCGGAAGCGCTTGTCGCGTCCTATACGCGCGGCGCCGGCAATCCGTATGTGCGGATTGCGCCGCCGGTGCTGCAGCCGGCCGAGCCGTTTCTGGATCTCGGCGGCGAAGACATCCGCAGCCGCATGTTTCTCACCACCGATCCCGAGGGCCGCGAATTGTGCCTGCGGCCCGATCTGACCATCCCGGTATCTTGCGATTATTTGGCGTCGCCGGAGGCCGGCAAGCCCGCGGGCTTCTGCTATCTCGGCCCGGTGTTTCGCCACCGCGAAGGCGCCGCGGCCGAATTCCTGCAAGTCGGCATCGAAAGCTTCGGCCGCCAGGACAAGGCGGCGGCCGACGCCGAAATGCTGGCGCTCGGGCTCGAAGCGACCAAACAATATGGCGTGCAAGCGCCCGAGATCCGCATGGGCGACTTTGCGCTGTTCGCCGCCTTCATCGACGCGCTCGATCTGGCGCCGGTCTGGCGGCGGCGGCTGAAAAAGGATTTCAACCGCAAGGCTTCGCTGGCGCACGATCTCGATCAGTTGACGCTCGCGCCGGCCAACGGCTCCAAGGAATATCAGGGCGTGCTCGCGGCGCTCAACGGTTCCGATCCGAAGGCGGCGCATCACCTGGTCACGGACCTGCTCTCGATCGCCGGCATCGCCACGGTCGGCGGCCGCTCCGTCGCCGAGATCGCCGACCGCTTTCTCGAGCAATCGGCGATCAATGCGCCGACGCGGCTGCCGCGCGAGACGCGCGCGCTGATCGAGCGCTTCCTGTCGCTGCAAGGCGACCCCGACGAGGCGGCCGTCGAATTGCGCAAGCTCGCCGCCGACGCCAAGATCACGCTGGATAAGACGCTTGACCTGTTCGAGAC
>DATHPQ010000151.1:0-21641 GCA_035483735.1 Xanthobacteraceae bacterium
GCGTCAGCACGCGAGTCTAGATGCGGTTATGTCCGCTCCGGATCATTAGCTGCCGCAGCCGTCTCATTGCGATGTCCGCTTTGCGCCAAAAGCCGGCGTTCCCCTGCATGAACATGAATATGTGCATGCCTGATCCGCCTCGTATCGGGTTCCCGATCGACACGGCGCTTGAACCTTTCTCCGGTTCAGCCGTCCCACTGGTTAGTGGAATCCCCACGTCGAGTGGAACCCAACGCGGAGGAGTGTCATGAAAAACTCAAACCGGAACTGCAGTCGCGGAATCGGCCTCGTTGCCTCCCCGCGCGGCTTGTTCGGCAAAGGGCACTACCGTTCAAGGCAGTGCCGCGACACCTTGGACATGACCTATTTCGAGTGGCTGTTTTTGCACCCGGTTGAGCATCCACGGCCGGTGCTGATGCCCGTTCGTGTCAGGGCTCGCTGATTCTCTGCTCAGCCAGTTTGGCTTTGCATTGCGCGCGCTTGTACGGAAAATCAGAATTGCGGCAGTCGACGTAAATTATTCAGGGGTGCTTGCCGTCGGCTTTGCCGCCTGTCGCCGATGACGCCTTCATGCGCTTTGCGACAAAATAAATAATCAACGCCTCTGCACTGACGATAAGGCAAGCAATGACAACGGCCGGAATGGCGAAAGCGGACCATCGGTAGCACACCCAAGCGGTCGCGAATATCAGCAATAAAGTCGCGTAGAGCAGCACATCTCGGAGCTGGGGGCTCTTGAATATTGCCACCACGACCTTTTCCAGGACTTCCATGTCTTCTGCCTTTCTTTTGGGTAGCTTATGTGCCCAAGCCGACTTGCCCAAGTAGACTCTGCCCAACATGTACACTTGCCCAACTTGCCCAAGCCGTTCCGGCCGCCATTGCTCCATCGCGCGTGATCCGGAAAAACCCTGTCGTCTCCGTGAAGCCGTCACACCTTATATCGCCGCCGGAGCGCGATCAGCGCCAACAGGCTGACCAGCGCCGTGCCGACCATGTAGTAGCTCGGCGACAGCTTTGAGCCGGTGAGATCGACCAGCGATTGCGCGGCGAGCGGCGCGAAGCCGCCGAATACCGGCACGCCGATATTGTAGGCGAGCGACATGCCCGACACCCGCGTCGCCACCGGAAAGATCTTTGCCATCAGCGACGGCAGCGCGCCGGAGAACAGCGACTTCAAGAAGCCGAACCAGCACACCACCGCCACCAACACCGCAAGCGACGCATGGCCGGCGACCAGCATGAACGCCGGATAGGACGTCACGATGAATAGCAGGGCTGAGGCGATCATGATGCGGACCTGGCCGACGCGATCGACCCACAGCCCGACGAAAGGCACGACCACGGTCTGCAGCGCCGCCGCCGCCACCGCCGCGACGAAGCCGGCCGATTGCGGCAAATGCAATTCGCGGATCGCGTAAGTCGGCATATAGACCAGCACATATTGCGAACTGGTCGAGGCTGCGACCGCGCCGATGGTGAGAAGAAGCCTGCCCCATTGATCGACAAATAGATCGCGCAGCGGCGCATGCGCCTCGCCGGCAGAGAGAAATTCCGGCGTCTCCGGCAACCGGTTGCGGATGTAATAGCCGATCGGCCCGATCAAGAGGCCGGCGGCGAAGGGAATGCGCCAGCCCCAGGCTTGCAGATCGTCCGCCGACATTGTCGTCGTCAGCAGCACGCCGAGACCGGTTGCGACCAAAGCCGCCAGGCCTTGGCTCGCCCATTGCCAGCTGGCGAAAAAGCCGGCGCGGTCCGGGCGGTGCTCGACGAGGAACGCGGTCGCGCTCGCGAATTCGCCGCCGACCGAAAAGCCCTGAAGAAGCCGCGCGCCGACCACAAGAATAGGCGCGAGAATGCCGACAGCGCCATAGCTTGGCATGATCGTCATCAGCGCGGTGCCGAGCGTCATCAGAAAGATCGACAGCGTCAGCGCGCTTTTCCGCCCCTTGCGATCGCCATAGGCGCCGAGAAAAATCGCGCCGACCGGCCGCGCCAGAAACGAAATGCCGAACGAGCCGAGCGTGACCAGGAGCGACACCGCTTCATCGGCCGCCGGGAAGAACACCTTGGCGACAATGACGGCGAAATAGCCGTAGACCAGGATTTCGTAGAATTCGAGCGCATTGCCGACGGAAGCCGCGATGATGAGCCGGGTTGCGGCGCCGATACCGTGCACGCCGTCGTCAGCTTGAAGTGTCGCCGTGCTCATCGCCCGTGCAGTGTGCCTTTGCCCTTCCGTGGCGGCAAGTGCGGGGTGACATTTGCAGGGCGGACATTCGTGGTCGGTATTGCTGCTTTGCAGCGTAAATCGCTCTCTCGCGCGCGGCGCCTCTAGGCGCGTCCAACTCGCCGTGCGAATGTGCGCGCCAATAACAAATGCCGGGGAGGAGTTTTCCATGCGCTGCGTACGTTCGGCCACACTTGCGTTTCTGTTGGCGCTGACCGCCGCGCCGGTATTGGCGCAAGCGCCCTACCCCGACCGGCCCATTCACATCGTCGTGCCGTTTCCCGCCGGCGGCCCCGCCGACGTCATGGCGCGGCTGATCGGCGACAAGATGAGCGCGGATTTCGGCCAGGGCGTCGTGGTCGACAACCGCCCCGGCGCCAACACGCTGGTCGGCGCCGAATATGTCGCGAAGGCCGCGCCCGACGGTTACACGCTGTTGATGGCGATCGATTCGACCTTGGTGATGAACCAATATCTCTACAGCAAGCTGCCCTACGACCCGATCAAGGACTTTGCGCCGATCACGCTGGTGGCGAAGACCATCGGTCTGCTCGTGGTCAATGCGGCGAGTGATGTGACGACGGCAAAAGATCTGATCGCGAAAGCCAAGGCCGCGCCAGGCAAGCTTAATTGCGGCGCCGGCACGATCACGACCAAGCTCACCTGCGTCCTCTTCAATGACAAAGCCGGCATCGATACCGTGCTGTTGCCCTATAACGGCAGCGCCGAAGTCGCGCACGGCATCCTGACCAAGAGCGTCGACTTCGTGTTCGACGGACCGTCCGCGGTGCTGCCGCTCATCAAATCCGGCGACCTGCGCGCGCTCGCCAAGCTTGATGCCAGGCCGTTGCCGGCCGCGCCCGATCTGCCGACGCTGCCGCAAGCCGTCGGCGTCGATCTCGGCGATGTTACGGTGTGGCTCGGCCTGGTCGCGCCGCGCGGCACGCCGACGCCGATCATCGACAAGCTCGCGGGCGAGGTTGCGAAAGCGCTCAGCGATCCCGAGGTAAAAGCGCGGGCGGATGCGGTCGGGCTCGGTCCGGCAACTGATACGCCCGCGGAGTTCGCAGCCTTCATCCAGCACGAAGCCGCGCGTTGGCCGGAGGTGGTGAAGAAGAGCGGCATGCATTTCGATTGAGCCGGCGGCCGCATTGATAGCGATTGGCATCGGTTGAGCAATAGGCCCAATAGTGGCGCCGTCTAGGGAGAGGCCTGATAATGATCGTCGACTGGCACGCACATATCTATACGCCCGAAGAAGCAGCTGACGACAAGGGAGCATGGGACGGCAATGACGGGCCGCGTTGGGGAAACGGCGGCTGCCCAATGGTTCTCGAAAATTTCCTCAAGGCTCATTATGCAGCAGGCGTGGATGTGAGCGTCGTCACCAACGCCGCGCATTATCTTCGCGGCAAACAGGCCAGCGAAGAACTCGCCGCAGTGCAGAAGTGGAACGACTACGCAGCGCGCCTGCAGGACGATCACAAGGGCGTCCTCTACGCGTTCGCCACCATACTTCCTTGTGGCGGCCCCGCGCTCGTCAAGGAAACCGAACGTGCAATTCGTGAGCTGGGACTCAAGGGGGTATTCATCCACTCGAGCCACAAAGGCAGCTATCCCGATGACGACGAAGCCCGGGCGTTTTGGGAGCTGATGCAGGATTTGGACGTGCCGGTCATGATCCATCCGCCGAACGCGGGTTTCGGCGAAGAACGGATGCGCGAATATCGTTTGGCTTCCAGCATTGGCCGGCCGTTTGACCTTTGCTTGTCGTTAGGACGCCTGATCGTGCGCGGCCTGCTCGAGGATTTTCCGCAGCTTAAGATCGTTCCCTCGCATGGCGGTGGCGGCATTTGCGAGACGATCAGCCGCATGGACTACGCCTATGAAATGGGTGACGAGGCCTTCTTCCTTGGCCCTTATGAGCCGATGAAGATCAGGCGGAAGCCGAGTGATTATCTGAAAATGATGTATCTCGACACCGTCACCTACAATGAACCGGCTGTGAAGATGGTGCTCGAATGGATGGGCCCGTCGCGGGTGATCTACGGCAGCGATGCGCCGCCCCTCACGTCCCTGAAGCCGCGCGCTATCAAACTGATCCGCGATCTCGATATACCGGCGGCCGACAAAGACAAAATCTTTGCCAGCAATGCCTTGCGTCTGCTGAAACTGAATTGACGCGGAGGCCGAAGGTTCATCAACATGAAGTCGATCGCGGCGCTGCTTGTGGCCTTCTCGCTCATCGCCGGGATGCGATGCGCCGACGCCGATGACTATCCGACACGGCCCATTCGCGTTCTGACCGCCAATAGCGTCGGCGGCACAAGCGACATTTTTGTGCGCGCCCTTGCCGAGCAGCTGCAACAGCGCCTCGGACAGCCCATCATCGTCGACAATCGCCCCGGCGGCAACATGACGATCGCCGGGCGCGCCTGCGCGGATGCCGCAAATGACGGCTATACGATTTGTCTCCTGCCGAATGAGACGCTGACGCTGAACCAATTCACTATTAAATCGATCCCGTACGATCCGGAGAAGAATTTCGAACCGATTACCAACGCCTTCATCAACACGCAGGTGATGGTCGTGAGTTCTTCGCTGCATGTTGATTCGCTGGATGAGCTTGCCGAGCTGTCAAAAGCCAAGCCGAGATCGCTCAGCTACAGCGCGCTCGCCATACCCATGCAGATCACAATCGAGAACTGGAAAAAGAAAACCGGCGCCGATCTCGTCTATGTGCCGGTCCGCGGTGGCGCCGACATGGTGACGGGCCTGCTGACCGGCACGACGCCGGTCGCGCTCGTCGGATTGCCGAATTTCATTTCCTACATTCGCGACGGCACGGTGAAAGCGATCGCCGTGGATTCCGAACAGCGCTCGCCGCTGTTTCCCGAGGTGCCGACTCTCCGGGAGCTGGGTTTTTCCAATCTGGCGCCGGTCTATTTTGCCTTCGTCGCTCCGGCTGGTGTCCCCAGACCGATCATCGATCGCTTGCACGACGCCATTGCCGCGATTGGCAATCAGCCGGAATTTCGCAAGGCGCGACTACTCGATATCGGAATCGTTCCGGTGTTCGACACGCCGGAGCATCTCGGCAAGTATCTCAAGCAAGAGCGGGCGAACAGCGCCAAATTGATCAGCGGATCGGACTTTCAGGCTCGGTAGACCGGCAAAACTCCGAAGTCTCGCCTGCGCATCGGGTCAGGAAATATCCTCATCAGGCAAGCTGACGTAAATCAGCACGGCGAGAATGACCGCGGTGATGCGGAACGCCGCCTCCTGGCCGTTCCAAATCTTCGACTGCCACATGGCGAAGTACTCACCGGCGATCACCAGGAAACCGAAAAACCAGATGCCGAAGCCGACGCCCAAGCCGGCGACGGCCCAAGCTTTGGCGCGGTTAAAGAGCCCGGCCGGCGATTTCAGCCGGCGCAGCAGCACCAGTGCGCCAAATGCCAGCAGCAGGCCGGTCATTCCTTCCGCGCCTATGATCACCGCATAGGCCGCATGCCAGATCGTCTCGTTGGATATTGCGCGGTTCTTTAAGACACTGGTGCCGAATGTCGTGTCCATGCTCAAGACGTGTCGCACGAACTCATAATTCGAATCGTAATCGACAATGTTGTCGTAGGCCACGATCAGCGCGAATGCCGCAAGCGCAGCGACCATTGTCACCTTAACGATGCGGACAATAATCACGATTCTGATCCAATCGCCATCAATGCCAACACGCACCTTGTCCTTGACCACTCTCGCCGTCTTTTGCACCCTAGCGTTGAAGACCATCGTGCGGAAGGGCTTGTCGAAGGATCGCCGAGATCGAGTCACAACCGATATTCAGGCCGGAGCGAGCGATCGCCTCACCCAAGAGACCGCGAAAAGAGGTGGCGAAAGTCCTTGGCGATCCCCACGTGAAGACGCGGGCCGGTGTGATCAGAATTGGTCCGGTGGAATTCAGATGGGCAGACACATGTTGCGGCGGCTGATCGTTGCACTGACACTTTTTTCCTGTTTCACCGGCGGTCAGGCCATGGCGCAGGAGGCGATCGGCGCGGTCAGCCGCATCCAGGGAGAGGCGAGCGGAACGCGCGGCGGCACCACACAGGCGCTCGGCCCAAACGCATCCGTCTTTCCCAACGAGGTCGTATCGACCGGCGACGGAACGCGATTAGAACTCACCTTCAAGGACAAGACTCAGCTGACGCTCAGCGAGCAGACGAAGTTGACCCTCGATACCTACGTATTTAACCCGGCCGCAGGCGTCGGAACGATCAAGTTCGAGGCGGTCGGCGCGTTCAAATTTGTATCGGGCCGGCTGTCGAAACTGGCGACAGCTGCCGTCAACGTGACAACACCGGTTGCGAATATCGGCATCCGCGGCACGGAATTCTGGGCCGGGCCGATTGACGATCAGGCGCTTGGCGTATTCCTCACCACTGGCACCGTGATCGTATCGAACGCGGCGGGTACACAGACCCTGAGCCAGCCCGGCCAGGGCACCAATATCGCCGCGCCGGGTGCGGCGCCCGGGCCCGTCACCTTTTGGCCAGCGGCCAAGGTCAGCCGCGCACTCGCAACCGTGACATTCCGATAACGAGATACCCACCGACTTTGCTTTCAGCATGGCGCAGCAAGGAATTATTTGATGAGCGGACCCGATATTTTTTCACCCTTTACGCTTGGCCCGCTCACCCTCCCCAACCGTGTTGTCATGGCGCCGATGACGCGCAATCGCGCCGGGCCCGGCAATGTACCGGTTGAGCTGAATGCGACTTATTATGCGCAGCGCGCCAGCGCCGGCCTGATCGTCAGCGAGGCGACGCAGGTGTCGCCGCAGGGCATCGGTTATCCGGGCACACCCGGCATTCACTCGCCGGAGCAGGTCGCCGGCTGGAAGCTTGTCACCGACGCCGTGCACAAAGCCAAAGGCCGCATTTATCTGCAGCTCTGGCATGTCGGGCGGATTTCGCATCCGTCGCTGCAGCCGGACGGCGCGCTGCCGGTCGCGCCATCGGCGATCGCGCCAGCCGGCCAGGCCATGACCTATGACGGCATGAAGCCTTTCGTCACGCCGCGCGCACTCGAAACCGCGGAGATTGCCGGCGTCATCGCGGATTACCGGCGCGGCGCGGAGAATGCCAAAACGGCCGGCTTCGACGGCGTCGAATTGCACGGCGCCAACGGCTATCTGATCGATCAGTTCTTGCGCGACGGCAGCAACAAGCGCGCCGACCGTTATGGCGGCAGCGCGGCAAACCGCGCGCGGCTCCTGACCGAGGTAACGGAAGCGATCACAGGCGTTTGGGGCGGGGACCGCGTCGGCGTGCGGCTGTCGCCCGCGGCTGCCTTCAACGCCATGGCCGACAGCCATCCGGCGGCGACGTTTTCGACTGCCGTCAATGAGCTCAACCGTTTCGGCCTCGCCTATCTGCACATCGTCGAGCCGATTGCCGGTGATCCGATTCCGGCCGGCGAAGTGCCGGACATCCGCTTCTTTCGCAAAATCTGGCGGGGCGCGCTGATGGGCAACAAGGGCTACGATCTTGCCCGCGCCAATGCCGTCATCCACGACGGCGCGGCCGATCTCGTCTCGTTTGCGGCGCTGTTTCTTGCCAATCCGGATCTGCCCGAGCGCTTGCGCCGCGGCGGCCCGTTCAATCCGCCAGACCGCAAGACTTTCTATGGCGGCAGCGCTTCGGGATACACCGATTATCCGGCTATGGGCGCTTGATTTTGTAATGTCATTCAATGGCTTATGGGAAAAGCGTCGTCCTGTGACCGCGGTCACTTCGGCCATTGGCCGACCGAGTTACATACGAACAACGGTAAATGACCGGTTAACAGGGGCTGCCGATGGGCACAACCATTCAGTACCTCACCCGCAAGGCCAATGAGATTTTCGAGCGCAGCATGCGTCACGCTGCGGAGAAGATTTGCGAGCGACAGAGCTTGTTTCATGGCCGGGCGGCGTAGCCGCCGCCGCTAGCACTATCGAGGTCAATCCAGCCTGATATCGGCGGCGCGGATGACCTTGCTCCATTTCTCGTTTTCGCTGTCGATGAACTTTGCGAACTGCGGGGGCGTCATGGGCATCGGCTCGACGCCAAGCTCGGCGAGCCGCGCCTTCGGTTCAGGCTCGGCGAGCGCCGCGGTCATAGCCGCGTTGAGCGCAGCAACGATCGGCGCCGGTGTATTCTTTGGTGCGCCGACGCCGTACCACCCGACCGCCTCGTAGCCCGGCACGAACTCGCCGACCGTAGGCAGGTCCGGCAGCGCCGCCAAGCGCGCGGGCGTCGTGACCGCGAGTGCGCGCACCTTGCCGCCCTTGACGAATTCCATCGATTGCGGGATCGGATTGACGACGAATTGCACCTGGCCGCCGATCAGGTCGGTCATGTAATTGGTCCGATACGGCACGTGGACCAGATCGACACCGGCCATCATCCCGAACAGCGCGCCGAACAGATGCGACGAGGTGCCGTTGCCGCCGGACGCCATATTGATCTTGCCCGGATTGGCTTTGGCATAGGCGATGAATTCAAGGATCGTCGTAACCGGCAGCGTGTTCGTCACCAGCACGACATAAGGCGCATTGGCTGTGGGTGAAACCGGCGCGATATCGCGCATGAAATCAAAATTCAGATTCCGATAGAGCGAGATGTTGAGCACGTTGGTCAGAACATCGGCCAGAATGGTGTAACCATCCGAATCCGCATGCGCCACGGCCTCGGTGCCGATATTACTGCCAGCACCCGGCCGGTTCTCGACGACGAATTGCTGACCCAGCCGATCCGACATCCATTGTGCCGCGAGCCGCGCCATGATGTCGGGCGCGCTGCCGGGAGGAAAGCCGACGATCATATGCACCGGCCGGGACGGATAAGTGTCCGCTCGCGCGCACCGGCCCATGACGCCGTACAGTGCCGGAAGCGCCGCAGCTCCCGCGGCGAGGCGCAGCACGTTTCGGCGCAAAATCTTCACGGTGCCCTCCCCTGATCATGCCCGGCCTTGATCCGGTCCGAAAATCGGCGGCCGGTTTCTTCCTTGCAGCGTAGCCTAACTCACGCGCGCCCGAAAGCAGCGGCAATTTCGCTTACGGCCAGGCGACTGCTTACACACCAAGCTTCTCCGCCAATTCCACGAGACTCTTCACCGCATAATCGACCGGCACGCTGGGTGCGATTTCGCCGCGACCGGGACCATGCTCGTTCGGTCGCGCCAGATGTGCGGCGTGCAGGTCCTGCGCGCGGGCCGCCGCCAGATCGTTGGAATGCGCCGCCACCAGCATGCATTCGTCCGGCCGCAAATCGAAGGCTGCCGCTGCGGCGAGATAGACGCGCGGCTTCGGCTTGAAGTCTTGCGCGATATCGGCGCCGAGGATCGCGTCCCAGGGAAAATTGTTGCGGCGCGCCAAATCGACCATCAGCGAGATATTGCCGTTCGACAGCGGCGCGAGCCAAAACGTCTTCTTCAGCCGCGCCAGGCCCTCCGGCACGTCGGGCCAGGCGTCGAGCCGGTGCCAGCCGAGACTAAGCGTCTGCTTGTCGTCCTCACCGAGCCCGGTCACGCCGAAGCGCTGCAGCACCGTTTCGAGATTCTCGCGGTGCAGAATGTCGAGCTTGCAATAGGCGCGGCGGCCCGCTCGCACCTCTTCCAACGCCGGCTGATATTCGCCGCGCCAGGCGTCGGCGAAAGCGCCCCAGTCGAGCGCAAAGCCCTTCGGCTTCAGCACGGCCTCGGCTTCCCGCGCGATCGAGCTGCGGAAATCGGTCAGCGTGCCGAACACATCGTAGAACAGAGCTTTCACCTGATCGGTCATGCGCAAATCCCATTTTTCGAGCATGATCTATTCCGAAAACCGGCTTCCACTTTTCGGGATCATGCACTAGCTCAAAGGCTTGCGGAGTGCCAAAAGCATCGTCCCGACAAGTAGCTTAGTCCAGGAGAAGATCATGGCGGAAGATATCGCCGAACTGCTGCACCAGCTGATCGTAACCACGCGGATTCTCGCCAATGAGGAGGTGCTCGATGCGTTCGGCCATGTCAGCGTGCGGCATCCGCACGATCCGAAGCGCTATTTTATCTCCCGCCACCGCGCCCCCGAGCTCGTGGAGCTGTCCGATCTCATCGAGATGAATCTCGATTCCGAGCCGGTGCGGCCGACCGAATTCCGGCTCTACAGCGAGCGGGTGATCCACGGCGAGATCTATAAGGCGCGGCCGGACGTCAATGCCGTGGTGCATCACCACGCGCATGCCATGCTGCCTTACGCGATATCGGGCCGCGAACTGGTGCCGGTGTTTCATCTCGGTGCGGTGATCGGCAGCAAGGTGCCGTTCTGGGACCAGCGCGACGAATTCGGCGACACCAACATGCTCGTGGTCAAGCCGGAGGAAGGCGCGTCGCTCGCCCGCGCGCTCGGGCCCCATTGGACGGTGCTGATGCGCCGCCACGGCGCCACCGTTGCCGGCACCGATTTGCGTCAGCTCACCTTCCGCACCGTATTCGGCTGCCATAATGCCAAGCTGCAAAGCCAGGCCATTGCGCACGGCCATGTCGACCGGCTGTCGACCGGCGAGCAAGACATCACCGAAGCCGGCCAATTGCGCCCGATGCCGATCGAACGCGCCTGGGATTATTGGGTGCGTCACATCGAAAAAGCCGGCCTGATGCCGGAAAAGCCCGCCAAGGGCAAAGCCGCGGCGGCTAAGACCCGCACCCAAACCAAGACTGCAAAGAAGCGGAAGACGGTGAAAAAGAGCGGCAACAAAAAACGGCGCTAGCGCTATTCGCTGCCGACCCGCCAGACCGTCGGGATTTTCCGCTCCTTGTCCAAGGTCCAGGCCTTCCAGGCGGCCTGCACTTTGGCCAGGTCCTGCTCGATATTCTTGACGAAGAACTCGCCGCGAAATTCGAGACGGCCGTCCTCGCCGTACCATTCCAGCGCATCGACTTCGCCGGGCTGGCGGTAACGCTCGATGACGAGCCCGAACGTATTCTCGGCACGTTGCGGCGAATGGCGCATATGCGAGGGCAATAGGAACATGTCGCCCTCGCGCACCACGACCTCGCTCCGCTCGCGCGTGACCGGATCTGTCAGCTTGAGCATCACCTCGCCGCGCAGCTGAATGAACAGCTCCTCGCCCGGATCGTCATGATAGTCGGGACGATAATTCGGCCCGCCGACCATCATGACCATCAGGTTTTGCCAATCCTCCTTCCAGAATTGCCTGTTGTTGATCGGCGGCAGCAGCGTGTGCTTGTTGTTCTCGATCCAATCGTTGAGATTGATCGGCGTGTGCTTGAGCATGAAATCCGGTTCCGTGACGCATTGGCCCTCGGCGGGCGATCGATGATGACGTGACAGCGTGTTCCGCGGCAAGCATTGTCGCTTAGAGATCGGCGAGGCCCAATTCGCCCCAGCGCGCCGCGACGCGCGCCTCATCTTCGGCGGCCGGACGCACCGTCGGCGGAAAGCGCTCGTTGTTCCATTGCGCACGCCGCGGCGACTTCCATGAGCGCGTGGCGTCGATCAGCATGCGGTTCCACAGCCCGGTGCCGAGCTGCGCCACGTCGCGATCCTCCATTGGGGTGGAGGGATCGAGCGGCGAGCCGAATATGCCGGGAAACACGACGATGCCGCCTTCGCCGGCATTGACGCGATGCGCGAAGGCCCATTCGACCTGCTCGTCCTGCGCCGGATCGATGTCCTCCTCCACGACAGTGACGTGCTTGTAGCGATATTGCGCGGCGGCATTGCCCCACAAAGCCGCGGCGATCTGCTTGGGCTGGCCCTGATAGTGCTTCTTGATCTGGATGCGGATATTGACGCCGTTGGTGATCGGCGGCGCATAAACGTCGAGGATCCCGGGAATGCCGGCGCCGTTCAAAATATTCCAGGCGATGGCGGCGCGCTGCACCGAGGACATGACGCTGTTCTCGCTATAGGAGCCGGGCAGCGTACCTTCCAGGCAGCCGATGAAGACCGGATCGCGGCGATGGGTGATACAGCTCACCTTCATGGCCGGACGCGGCGTCGGCAGGTCGGACACGTAGCCGGTGAATTCGCCGAACGGGCCTTCCATTTCATAGGTTGCCGGGTCGTCACTAATGGTGCCTTCGATGACGATCTCGGCATTCGCCGGCACGGCGAGATCGACGGTCTCGCAACGCACCAGCTGCGCCGGCTCGCCGCGATAGGCGCCCATGACGTCATATTCGCAAACGCCGGCCGGCAGCGGCGAACCGGCGAGAAACGGCATGATCGGATCCCAGCCGATGACGCAGGCGATCGGCATCGGCTGTCCGCGCGCCGTCCACTTGAGGAAATGGGCGCCCCAATGTTGGCCGCCCTTAACCAGCAGAAACGGCGCGGTGTTCTTCTTGCCGATCATGCCGCGATACATGCCGACATTCATCACGCCGGTGTCGGGATCCTTGGTGACGATCGCGGTGAAGGTGTGGATGTAACGGCCGCCCTCGAGATAATGCCATTTCGGCACCGGGAATTCGGTCTGGTCGATGTCGTCGCCGCGAACGATCACCTCCTTCACCGGGCCGCTGTCGACCATCACCGGAGCAATAGCCTCGCGGTTTTTCTTCATCACATGCTGGACGAGCTCGCGGTTCGAGGCATCGCGCGAAAAGCCGAGCGCGAGCGCCAGCCGCGACGGCGCGCCAAGTCCGCTGACAAAGAGCTTGCTGCAGCGGCCGCTGGAATAGCCCTTGATGTTCTCAAAGAGCAGCGCCGGTCCTTTTTTCTCGAGCACCCGCCGCGTCACCGCGCCGATTTCGCGATCCCAGTCCACCTCGGCCGTGATCCGCCGCAGCTCGCCTTGCTGTTCGAGGCTTGCAATCCATTGCCGTTGATCGAGAAAACCCATCCTGCGCCGCTCCCAATTTCAAGGTGCCGTTGCGGCGCCGGCCGAAAACCGACGCCGCCGAACCTGGCAAGTGGCGCATTAAATCGTGTCGGGCCCAAAGCCCGCAACTGGCATGAAGCGCAGCAGCTTTGCACCGGCGCCGGGCTCGCGCCTGCCGGCGCACATGGCGACAAGTGGAAATGGACTAGAAGCCGAAGAATTTTTCGCGCAGCGCGTCTTCGTAGCGCTTTTTGGCGGCCTTCACTTTGCCGCGGACCTCGTCTTCCTTGAAGTGCGCGCCTTCCCATTTGTCGACTTCGGCAACGGTATGGTTGACCGAAGCGAGCTCTTCTTCCTGCTTGATAGCACCAATCCATTCCTCGACCGCCGCCTTATAGGCGTTCTGCATCTGGTCGAGCTCTACGATGTCTTCCGCTATAGCTTCTTCCGTCATGGCATGCTCCTCGGCTGGCTGTCGTCGAACATACCGCCGGAGAAGTGTTGCAGGTGTGTGACGGATCGGCGTCAGGTTTTCCGGAGCTTCTGCTCCTTGAGCAAGGTGAGTTCGCGCAGCGCGTCATAGATCGGCGTGTCGCGCAACAGCATCGGCACCAGCATGGCGACGAAGCCCGCGCCCAGCATCGGCAGCAACATGGTGACATTGGCGGTCATCTCGGTGACGAGCACGATCCCGGTCACCGGCGCGCGCACGACGCCGGTGAAGAACGCCGCCATGCCGACCAGTGCAAAGGCTTCGCGCGGCACGCCGAGACCCGGGAAGAGAAACTCGCAGGCCGCGCCGAACAGGAGCCCCGATTGAGCGCCCACAACCAAGAGCGGCGCGAATAGACCGCCGGGCGTCGCGCTCGCATAGGACAGCGGGCCGAGCGCAAACCTGATCAGGAAAGCGATCGCGACCACCGACACGCCGTCATGGCCGGTCAGCGTCTGCTGGGTGATATTGTCGCCGCCGCCGACCAATTGCGGGGCGAACCAGGCCAGAACGCCGACCACCGCGCCGATCAATCCGGCGCGCAGCTCGACCGGCACCACGGCGAAGCGCTCGGCCGCAGCAAGCGTGGCAAGGATCGCCCGGTTATAGGCAACGGCGAGCAGGCCCGCCACGCCGCCGAGCACAAAGAACAGCACGCGCGCTTCGGCCCCGGCCGGTGCGAGCGGGCCGACCAGGAAATCGGGCGCGTCGCCGAGAAACAGGCGCCCGACCGCAATCGAGGTGGCGGACGCCGCGAGCGCGGCAATCGCGATCCGATGCTCGAACCGGCGCACCAGTTCTTCGAGCACGAACACCGCGCCGGCAATCGGCGCATTGAAGGCGGTCGCTAGCCCAGCGCCGGCGCCGGCGGCGAGCAGCACCCGGCAATCCGCCCAATCGAGACGAAACAGCCGCGCGGTGAACACGGCAATGCCGGCGCCGATCTGCACGCTCGGGCCCTCGCGGCCGAGCGCGAGGCCGGAGCCGATCGCCAAAATGCCGCCGAAGAATTTCACCGGCACCAGTCCGATAGGCGCCGGCGGGATTTCTCCGGCGAGGGCGGCCTCGACATGGGGGATGCCGCTTCCGGAAGCATGCGGCGAGAAGCGGCGCACCATCCAGGCGGCGATCGCGGGCGCCGCAGCACAGGCCAGCACGACGACCAGGAAGCCGCCAAGCGAATGCCCATGAGCCCAGGCCACGGTCGCGTCGCGCAGGCGGTCCGCATGCGCAAGCGCAATCCGGAATATCGCTCCGGCCACCCCCGTCATCGCCCCGACAGCCAGCGCGATCAGGGCAAGTCTCAGCAGCCCGCGACGATCTCCAGTCGATTTTTCGCCGTCGTCCAGGGTAGTATTCATCGACGACTCGCGCTGTGGCGTCGGATTGTGCTGCCGAATGCTTTAGCGGTTTTGGCGGCGCCCAACGAGCGGTGACGCTGCGAGCGCGGCTATTATTCGCTGTCACGACTTTCTCCTAAGTGCCTGCAATTCATATCATAAACGAAATACGCCCGGGCGGAGCGGCCCGGGCGTTTCTGCAAGTGAAATATCAACTTCAGCCGAACACCGAGAAATCCGCGACCGGCTCGGCGACATAGCCGTAACGCAGATTGTTCGGCTCGCGGCCTGACTTTTCGTACTTGGCCTTCAATGCCGTGAGCTTGTCGTTCTTGAGCTCGAGCTCGGCTTTTTTCGGCTCGATGCCGTAGAGCTTGGCATTGTTGCCGCCGAAGATCGCGCTCTTGACCGGCCCGGTCGCCGGGCCGAGCGGCGCGAAGCCGTATTGCTTCTGCATGTCTTCGGGGATCTCGAAGCGGCGTAGCCCCTCGATCTGCCATTGCGGCGAGCCGGTCCATACCGCGTCGGTCCCCCAGCAGACGCGATCCGAGCCCATCTTCTTGATCATGGTGCCCATCAGCGCCGCCGTGACCTTCGGCTCGGCGATCAAGGTCATGGCGAAGAGCTGGCCGACATCGGCATAGACATTGGTGACGTTGTATTGCGCGGGGATGTCGGCGAGATCGCTGGTCCAGGAAATGCGGCCGGTACGCTCGAATTCCTGCAGCGCCACTTTCGGATCGCCGCCGACATGGCGATAGGCGCCGTGGTAGATGATGAAGTTGAGTTGCGGCCAGTCCTTCGCCGCTTGACCGACATCGCTCGCATCGACGAAGCCGCGCAGATTGGGGAATTGACGGTCGAGTGGCGGCGCGAACAGGCCCTTGTGCACGCAGACATTCTTGATGCCGGCTTTGACGAATTTCTCGTAGCCGAGATAGGCGACCTTCTCGTCGTCCATGCGCCAGGGGTAGCGGCTGGTATCCTTGTGGGTATTGTCGCCGATCGTATAGCCCTTCATCGATTCCGGCTTCAGCGCCAGCGCGGCATCGACCTTGTCGAGCCAGCCCGGCTGGCCGGGCGTGAAGATGGCGTGCGCGAACAGCCGCCGCGAGCCGAAGCGCTGGTTCACCTTGTCGCGCGCGGCCGCCATCTGCTCGTTGGTGAGGAACCAATCCTGCTCGATGTCGGAGGGCGCGGAGGAAATCAGGACGATCTTTGAGTCGCTGTCGAGGAAGACTTCCTTGACGTAATTGTCGTATTTCAGATCGTCGATGGTCTGTTCCTTGTCGGCGAGATCCTTGTTCCAGCCGGCCTTGCCGACAGCGGCGCGCATGGCGACGAAATTCTTGATGCGGGTGTCGTCGCGCAGGAAATGCGTGTGCATGTCCATGATGAACTGGTCTTTGAGCGAATCGGCGCGCTCGTCGGCCATCGCCGGCGTCGCGGCTTCGGCATGCGTGACATCGAAGAAATTGCCGAAGGTCTCGTTCATCGCCACATAGGACGCCGCCATCCCGGCCGCGGTCTGGAAGAAGCGGCGGCGCGAGACGCCCTGCTTCTTGGCCAGTCCGTCGGCAAGATCGAGCAGCCGCGCCTGCAATTCGCGCTGCTTCTCGGTTTGCGGAAAGGGATAGAACTCATCGCTGGACACGACCTGTGTCGGGATCGGCGTGTCGTAGGGCAAGAGCTCCGAAGGCTTCAGCTTCTCGCGGTCGTCGTCGCTCAGGAATCCCATGGTCTTATCCTTGTCTCGTCGCCCCAATGTCGTCCCGTCTGTCGCGGGTGATCGACACCGATCTTAGCAGCACGTAAAGCCGTAGCGAAGCCTCTATGGAGCACGCTTGAGTCAGCGGCATACTTTATGCCATGCAACGGCTGACGGGCGGCGGCGCGGAGACTTGGATCAAGGACGCTTTGGACAGGAGTTTAAACGCAGCATGATGAGGAACATCGGACTATTGGCGCTCCCAGCCGCGGCGGTCGTCCTTTACGGCAATGCCGCGCTGGCGCAAGTGCCGCCGGCAATCGCCGCACCCGGCGAGACGAGTGTTGCCACCTACCACGCCGAGGGCGCGCAGATCTATGAATGCAAAGCCGGCAGCGACGGCAGGCTGAGTTGGGCCTTCCGCGAACCGATTGCGACATTGCTTCTGGACAATAAAACAGTCGGTCGACACTACGCCGGTCCGACCTGGGAAAGTGTGGACGGCAGCGCTGTCGTCGGCAAAGCGGTCGGCAGCGCCCCCGGCAGAACGGAAAACGACATTCCCTGGCTCAAGCTCGATGTCGTGAGCCGACGCGGCAGCGGCGCGCTCGCCGATGTCGTCACCGTACAGCGGATCAATACCCAGGGCGGCGCTGCACAGGGCGCGTGCGACCGGTCCGGCGCGTTTCGCAGCGTGCCCTATTCCGCGGACTACGTCTTCCTGCGCAAAGGCGGTTAGCGCGTCCGAATTTGATGCGCACTTTTAAGCAGAAGTGGTTGTCGCTATTCGCATCGAAGAGTGATGTCTTCGAGTGGAATGCCGGAAACTTTCGTAGTCCAGCTTTCGCCTGCGCTGACCGGCATTGCGAGCGTCAACGTTCCTGTTGAAACAATCTCGCCGGCGCGCAGCGGCGGGTTATGCTCATCGCTCGCCAGCAATTCGACGAGATTGCGAAGCGCCAAAAACGGGCTATCGAGCACGAGAGCGCCGCTCCCACGTTGGCTCAGTTTGCCGTTGCAATAAAGTTCGACCCCAAAGGTGGCCAGTTCATGCTGCCAATCTGTTTTGCGCGGCGCGATTGCGTGACGTGCTCCAATCACCAGCGCGCCATGGACGCAATGTGCGGCGACCGCATCCGGGGCTGCGAATTTCCAATCAGGAAAAATCGACTGCACAACCTCATAGCCGAGCGCGACCCACTCGGTGCAATCGAGCAACGCGGCTTCGCTCATGCCCGGCAAGGGCGCCGCTTTCAGGCCGAACATGATTTCCGGCTCGATGCGAGGCTCTACGAAATCCTTGACGCGTATCGCCTGCGTGGATGCGAGTTCCTGCGTGGTGCGGTTGGTGATGTAGCCCCAAATCGGCGACTGGACGCCGTACACTTTCCACATTTCGCGGTTTGTGAATCCGATCTTGCGCCCGGTTATTATTTCGCCGCGAGCCTCAAAGGCGGCGCGGAGCAACGGCGCGACGCGATAGGCTTGGGCGAGCGTCAATCCGCCAGGCCGAGAGGAGAATTTGGGAATTTGATAATGGCCGGCCAGCGCTGCGACAACCTCGTTGGCGACGGCTTTGACATCGGGCGCTTCGGTCAGTGCAGCCATGCACGGACTCTATCCGAAGTCTTGGAGGGCGCAAACGGTTGCAAGGGTCCGCATCACGAGGAAGGCTTTATGCGTACACGTTGCTAGTCCGCCATCGCATAGGCCTTGCACCAGCCGTTCGGACTGACGTCACCTTCGACCACCTTGCAGCGGTCGGGATCCTCGAACAGCGTACAGGTGGCGCAGGCTTGGATGCCATTTGGACGATCCTGGTACTGCGCCTGCTGCTTCGACATCTTGCCGGCGCTCTGCGCAAAACAGCGCCCCGGTCGCAACGCCAAGCTGGCGATGCCCGCGAGCACGTACTGCATGAATCCCCGCTTCGATCCGAAACTGCCGCTCGGCATGTCGTCCCTCACCGCTCGACAGCCGCCGTAAAGCTCGTTATCGCTTCACGCATCGCCCGATATCCGCCGATTGCCGTGTCACGTGACGATACAACAATAACGCCGGCCGAACTTTGTTCTACCCGCCGAAGAGGAAACCCTTAGAGAAAGCCCAATCCACAGAGGAAGCCTATGGCCAAAACTGCACAAAAGAGCCTGCAATCCCCTCGCCTTCCCGAACTGTCGCCGGAGACATTCACGCCGGCGCAGAAGGCGCTGACCGAATCCATCGCATCCGGCCCGCGCGGCGTCTTCAAGCTGTCGGGCCCGTTCGCGATCTACCTGCATTCGCCCGCATTTGGCGAGTTGGCGCAGAAGCTCGGCGGCCATGTGCGCTATAAGACCAGCGTTCCGCCGCGGCTGTCCGAGTTCGCCATCCTTTGCACCGCCCAGTTCTGGAAGGCGCAATACGAGTGGGCGGCGCATGCGGTGATCGCCGAGAAACAGGGCGTGAAGCCGGAAACCATCCGCGCCATCCAAGCCGGCCGCGCGCCGAAATTGGCGCCGAAGGACGAGATGGCGATCTACGATTTCGTCAAGGAGCTCTACGGCAAGCGACGCGTCAGCACGCCCACCTACAATCGCGTCAAGAAGCTTCTCGGCGATGCCGGCACCGTCGAACTGGTCGGCATCCTCGGCTATTACGCGATGGTGTCGATGACGCTGAACACGTTCAAGGCGCCGCTGCCGGACGGCGTGAAGCCGGGCTTTCCTGAGCCGAAGTGAAGCGCTCTCGCGCCGCTCGCCCCCGCGAAAGCGGGGACCCAGCGCGGTGTATTGCGATTGGAGTCCCGCTGACGCGGGAATGAGCGGCGAAACCAGTGCCGGCGGCTACGGCTTGTTCATCTGCATGCTGCCGCTTGGGCCTTGCATTGCGCCGCCACCGCTTGGCGCCATCATCATGCCGCCGCTCGAGCCTTGCATGCCATGGTCGCCGCTCATCATCGTGCCGCCGCCGCCGGCATCGGCGGCGCCGGGCGCGGGCGCACCGATCCCGGCAATGGGGTATTCGACATCGACCGTGCCGGCGTGATCGAATTTCAGCGTCGCCTTGACGCTTTGCCCCTGTTCCAGCGGATGTTTCAGATCGAGCAGCATGATGTGAAAACCGCCGGGCTTCAGCGTGATGGTCTGGCCCGGCAGGATTTCGAGCCCGCCTTCGACCGGCCGCATCTTCATCACGCCGTCTTCCATCGTCATGGTGTGGATCTGGCATTGGGCGCTGGCGTCGCTCGACACGCAGCTGACGCGATCCGGCGCGGTGCCTTTGTTGGTGACGGTCATGTAGCCTGCGCCCGACGCGGCTCCTTTCGGCGTCGCCCGCGACCAAGGCTGCGAGATATGGATCGAGCCGACATCGTAGTCGGCGGCGCGTGCGAGTTGCGCCCCGGCCATTTGCGCCGCCAGAAGGGCAACGGCGCCGATCGTGTATTTCGAATCGAAAATCTTCATGGACTTGCTCCGCATTGAATGCCGTAACGGCAACATATTTTTGGCTTGCTGATTGTTCGCTCAGGCTGACGGCGGCGCCCGCGAACGATGGGCAGCGGCAATGCGCACAGCCGGAAGCGGCCCGACTTCGGGCACGGCCGTCAACATCTGTGCCGGCGCCGGCGTGTAAATCGCGATCGCGGCAGGCGTGGGACAAATTGGCGCGCCGCTGCAACAGCCGGTAAGACAGGCCTCCAGACAGTCCTGGCTCTGTCCGGCCGGTGTGGAATGACCGGCCGCCGCCGAACAGACCGGAACGGCTGCGACGCCGCCGGCGCTTGGAACGCCGAATGCGAGCAAAACCGCCTGCAAAGCGACCGCATAGGCCGCTGCCAGCGCTATCCCGATACGCGCGTGCCGCCGCAAATTCATCGGCAAACTCATGGATCGAATCTAGTTCACTTCAAGCGCCGTTGGAATGGCAGGATCTATGAATGCGGAACCTGCAATTTCGTCAGGGATTATCCGCATTGGAGACATGAATTCTTCACTTAGAAATTACGCGGCAAGGGCGTATGTTCTTTGCATAAACTTGGCGGTTCACCAGCGATGCAGAACGGGCCTGCCGCACAAAAGAGCAAAGCGTCTGGACAGGTGTTGCCGTTCCGGCGCCGCAGACAGCCGCTGGCGCTGGTCTCGGCGTCACCGCCGGCGCGGCAGAACGCGGACGATGACTTCTCCCGCTACGAACAGGAACGCGAAGAACGGATCGACGATCGCCAACGCATGCGGATGAATATGGTCGCGGCGGCGATCGTTGTCGTACTCATCGGCACCGGCGTGTGGATCGCCGACACCATCTCCGCCACCGGCAAGCTCGAGGATTGCGCGCTGCAGGGCCGCACCAATTGCGCGCCGATCGACATGCCGGAGCGGCCGTAACGCTTACGAACGCAAGAGAGTTTACAAAGAACTCACACAAGAGAGCTCATAAATGTAAACGGCCCGCCGTGTTCGCTCGGCGGGCCGTTTGATTCGGTGAACCGTAAATTCCTGCGCGATCAATTCGGAACTTGCGCGGTGCCGCTCGCCGGCGCCGCGGGCTTGTGAATCGGTGCGCCGCGTTCGGGCAGCGCGATCACCGGCGTGCCGCTGTCAGCCAAGGGCCGAATATCCGTGGAATTCGTAGCCCCGGTGCCGGTCTTGGCCGGCGGCGGCGCGGGTGTTGCAGGCGCCGGAGCAGCCTCGGGCTTCGGCGCAGGTGCCATCGGCGCACCGGTGCCGCCACCGGGCGCAGCCGGCGAATTGACCCGAGTCGGCTGCGGCACCGTTGTACCTGGCATGCCACGATGCGAGCCGACCACGGAAAGCACTTCGCCGATCACTTTCGCATGCAGGCGCGGCGACTTGTCGATATTGAGATGATCGATGCTCGGATCCGAGCTGACGTCGAAATTGACTAGCGTGCCTTTGAAGCTCGGGCCCTGGCGCATGTAGGCGTAACTGCGCTGTGTGAGATTGAGCACGCGCTGGATATTGCCCGAGGCCGCGAACGATTGCGTGCCGTCGAACGGCACCGC
>DATHPQ010000152.1:0-59380 GCA_035483735.1 Xanthobacteraceae bacterium
CTGGATGCTCGAGCATCTGGGCCTCGTCGAACCAATCAGCGCACTTGCGGTGTTTCCCAACAATCTCATCATGCGCGACTCGATCACGGGTGAAGAGGTCACGCGTATTTCGCTCGGCGAGGCCTTCCGCAAGCGATTCCACCATCCTTATGCGCTCATCCACCGCGCCGATCTGCTCAATGTGCTGCTCGACGCCTGTCGCAAATCCAATCGCATCCGGCTCGACTCGTCGCAGAAGGTCGTCGATGTCGAGGAGAAGGGCGATGGCGTCACCGTCAAGACCGCGGGCGGCCGGGACTATCGCGGCGCGGCTTTGATCGGCGCCGACGGCCTGTGGTCGACGATCCGGCAAATGATCGTCGGCGATGGTAAGCCGAAGCCTGCCGGTCACATCACCTATCGCGCCGTGCTGCCGGCCTCCGAAGTGCCCGAGGAGTATCGCTGGAAAGACATGGCGTTCTGGGCCGGCGAAAAGGTGCATCTGGTGCTCTACCCGCTGCGCACCGGCGAATTGTTCAACCTGGTCGCCGTCTTTCACTCCAACCGCTACGAAGAAGGCTGGGACAGTTTCGGCGATCCGGCGGAATTGCACGAGCGCTTCGCCGGCAAATGCGCGCCGGTGCGCATGCTGCTCGACAAGATCGAAAGCTGGCGCATGTGGGTCTTGTGCGACCGGCCGCCGATCAAGGACTGGAGCAAAGGCCGCATCACGCTGCTTGGCGATGCGGCGCATCCGATGCTGCAATATCTGGCGCAGGGCGCCTGCATGTCGATCGAGGATGCCGTCTGCCTTGCCGACAAGATGGTCGCCGCCAACGGCGATTACGCATCAGCCTTCCGGGCTTATCAGCAGGCGCGTTATTTGCGCACCGGCCGCGTCCAGATCATGGCGCGGATCTACGGCGAATTCTATCACGCCGGCGGCGTCGCCAAGGAACTGCGCAACATGATGCTCGGCGGCCGCACGCCCGAAGACACCATGGCCGGTATGGACTGGCTCTACGGGCGGCAGTCAGAGCTTATGGGTGCGGCGGCGGCGTGACCGGTCGGCCGACGCATCTTTGATCATTCGCCGCCGCTTCAGTGCGAAGCTGACGACTGCGCCTGCATCGCCTCGCGCGCGCGATGGAAATCCGGGGTCGGCGGCGGGCCCCAGATGCTGGTGGCGCCGGCTTCCCAGGTCTTCGGCCGTTGCGGCGTATCCCGATGCCAGGGCCGCGGCTCAAAATAGCCGAGCTCTTCGTCGAACATCTGGTCGAGCTCGCAGAAGAGTTCGATGACCTGATCGTCGGGATTGCGATGATAGGTGGCGATATTATGCCCCGGCCCATGCCGCAGCGGCCCCCAGATGATCGGTATTTGCCTCTGCCCGAACAGGTCGCAGGAATTCTGCAGATGGATGAAGTCCTTCAGCTCGAACGCCATGTGGTGCATTTTTGACGCCGTGCCGCGGATGAAATTCACGGTGTGATGGTCGGTATTGCAGCGCATGAAGACGAAGAAGTCCGAGATCCAATCCGAAACCTTAAACCCCATCACCTTGCTGTAGAACTCGGCGGTCTTCGCCGGATCCTCGACCACCCAGGCGATATGGCCGAGCTTGTAGACGCCGACGCCGTGATGCTGCAGGTGCTTGCCGAGATACTTCCAGTCCTTGAACAGCGCGATCGTGGTGCCCTTGTTGTCCTTGAATGTCAGGACCTGGCCGAGGCCAGGAATGGAATCCTTGCGCAATTCGCTCTTGATGCCGTCCTTCTCGAGCTCGCGCGCCAGCGCGCCGAAATCCGAATTAGGCGCCACTTCGAACGACAGCATGACGCCGCGCTCGGCGCTGGCCTTGTTGAGCTGGATGACGAGCTGGCCGACCTGGGTGGCGAGAAAGGCGCGGTCCTTTTCGCGCTCGGCCAGCACGAGACCGACAACTTCGGTGTAGTAGTCGATCATGCGATCGAGGTCGGGCGTTTCGTAAACAGCGTGTCCGATACGGCGGGGCTTGATCATGACTTTGCTCTTACACTTGGCTCTGGCTAGGTTCTTGGCTCTGGCTGCGTTTCCTCAAGTGCATGATCCGGAAAAGTGCGAACCGGGGCTTTCCGAAAAGATCATGCCCAATCAAATGTAGCGTGAATCAATCACCAGCCCGCCACGAACTCAAGAGCGCCGCTATGCGCAAACCGCTGACGGGCTTGCCAAGCGCGCGGGATCGCGGTTTGCTCCCCGGCTCAAATCGTAAGGGAGCAGACGATTATGGCCAAGAAGAAGTCGGGATTGGGGGGAAAGCTTGCCGGTTACAAGCTCGCCACCTATCGGTCGAGCGAGGGGCCGCGCGCCGGTCTTATCATCGGCGAGGAGGTGTTCGACGCCGCCAAGCTCACCGGTAAGCCGGCTTATGACAGCGTGGTCGGCATTCTCGACGATTGGAAGACGGCGGAGGGCGTGCTGAAGCAGGCCGCCGCCAAAGCCGGCAAAAGCCGGCTCAAGCGCCAGCCGGTGAAAAGGACCAAATTTCTCGCGCCGGTTCAGTTTCCGTCGACGATCTACTGCGCCGGCGCCAATTACGCCGACCACGCCGCCGAAATGGCGGCCCGCGAAGGCCGGCCGGCGCCGCCCGATCCGCATACGCTGGGGCTCAAGGCCTGGCACTTCCTCAAGGCTTCCCGCGCCGTGACCGATCCGGGCGCCCCGGTGAAGATTTCCGACTACGCCAAGCAGATGGACTGGGAAGTCGAACTGGTTGGCGTCATCGGCAAAGTGGCCAAAAAGGTGCCGCTGGCCAAGGCGTTGTCCTATGTCGCCGGCTATACGATCGGCAACGATCTGTCCTCGCGCGACCGCGGTCGCCGGGCGAGCGTGCCCGATTCCTCGCCATTCAAGTGGGATTGGACCAAGCACAAGAGTTTCGACGGCTCCTGTCCGCTCGGACCGTGGATCGTACCGGCCTCCGATATCGGCGATCCGCAGAAACTCGGCCTGAAACTGTGGGTCAACGGCGAGATTAAGCAGGATTCCAACACGGCCGGCATGATCTTCACGCTTGCCGAGCAGATCGAGGAGTTGTCGGCCGGCATGACCCTTTATCCCGGCGACCTGATCATGACCGGCACCCCCGCCGGTGTCGGCGCCGGCCGCGGCGAATTCCTCAAAGCCGGTGATGTGGTGAAGCTTTGGATCGAAAAGATCGGGGAAATCGAAAACCGGATGACTTGATCGCCGGTGCAGGAGGTCGGAGCAGCGCTGGCTTACCGGCGGCGCTTGCCCCGCCGACACGGCCGCGAGACGGCATGGCAGGGCTCATAGTTATGCGCGTCGCGCAGGACGTCGATTTGTGTTAGCAATTGAACAAATCGAAAATCGCCGGTGAAATGAGCGATCGCTACAACAAAGATCAGGGTGAAACGCGAGGGTAAATATGGCCGAGAAATTCGTCGCAAAGACCTCAGAATTCAGCAACGGCGAGCGCCGCATCATTTTTGTCGGCGACAACGAGATCGGCGTGTTCCGGCATGACGGCGAATTCTACGCCTACAGCAATTTTTGCCTGCATCAGGGCGGCCCGGCCTGCGAAGGGCTAACCATTGCCAAGGTCGAGGAGCGGCTGCGGCCGGACAAGACCTCGATGGGCCTGTTCTTCTCCGAAGACGAAATGCACTTCGTCTGTCCCTGGCACGGCATGGAATACGACATGAAGACCGGCGAATGCGTGTCCGACCGCAAGCTGAAGCTGAAGAAATACAAGGTTCTGCAAAAAGGAGAGGACGTTTATGTCGTCGCCTAAGCGCGCGGCCAAAACTGCCTCGAAGAACGTTGCCAAATCACCGGCCAAACCTGTGAGCAAGCCGGCGGTGCGCCGCGCGTCTGCGGCGCGGCCGGCAAAGCGCCCCGTTGCGGTCATGAATGGCGCGAGCACGGAAGCCAAACAGGTCGCCGCCATGCTCGATCGCATCCTGGCCGACGGCAATCTCGATGCCGTCTCGGCCGAAGCCTTGCAGGCGCTGATCGCCTCGGCCTGCCGGCTTTATCGGGCGCGCCGCGAAGCCGGCGAGGAATTCGCGCCGGTGCCGAAGAATTCGATATCCGCGACCGACGTCATGGTGACGGCGAGCGGACTGCTGAAAGCCACCGATCTCGCCGTGTTCGAGCTCGGCATGTGGCAAAATTGGACGGGACGATAACGCTTAGAAATTTGGAAATGCGCCACAGGCGCCAGGAGGAAGACCATGGATCTCATCGCTGATCGCGGCCGCCGCGTCACCGTCGACGAGCTCAATACCAGCCGCCTGTTGGCGCATGCGCGCAAGCAGGCGCATCAGCGCAGTTTCGACGACGTCATCATCGTCGATGTCGACGCCCATCACTACGAGGGCGAAAACATGGACGAATTCATCCCCTATATGGAAAACGACGTGCTGCGCCAGCTCACGATGTCCACCCGCGCCAAGGGTGGATCGCGCGGCGCCGTCATGGTGCAGGGCATCGGCTATCAGGATATGGGTGGGCGGGTGACGCGCTATCCGTTGCGGTCATCGGAGAAAACCGAGAAGGGATCGCTGCGCGACATCCAGCTTGGCTATCGCTGGATGGATGCGATGAGCGTCGATTATTCCTGCCTGTTTCCGACCGGCATGCTCAGCATCGGCCTGCATCCGCAGAAGGAAATGGAGGTCGAACTGTGCTGGGCCTATAACCGCTGGCTCACCGAGAAAGTGATGCCGGAGGGCGGCGGCCGTTTCTTCTCGATGCTGTGCCTGCCGTTCAGCGATCCGGATGCGGCGCTGCGGCAGGTCGAGACCTTCGGCGACCGCAAGAATGTCGGCGGCTTCATGGTGACCACCGTGCGCAACAACCTGGCGGTCTATGACAACGCCTATATGAAGCTCTACCGGGCGATGGAAGAGCGCGGCCTGGTGCTGTCGTTCCATTCCGGCCCGAACTGGGGCGGCGAGCCGATCTACCGCAGCTGCAACCGCTTCCTCTCGGCGCATGCGCTCGGCTTCACCTGGTACAATGTGCTGCATTGCACGAACTGGGTGATTAACGGCATGGGCGAGCGCTTCCCCAAGCTGCCGGTGATCTGGATCGAATCCGGCCTCGCCTGGGTGCCGTTCCTGATGCAGCGGCTCGACCACGAATACATGCTGCGGCCCTCGGAGGCGCCGCTCCTGAAGAAGAAGCCGTCCGATTATATGCGCGACATGTTCTATTCATCGCAGCCGATGGAGATCCAGGATCACGGCGCGCTGGAGTGCACGTTCCGCATGATGAATGCCGAGACGCAGCTGCTCTATTCGTCCGATTATCCGCACTGGGATTTCGATCTGCCGGCGACGATCTGGGACCTGCCGTTCCTGTCCGAGAAGGCCAAGCACAACATCCTCGGCGGCACCGCGGCGCGGCTGTTCAAGCTGCCGCCGCGCAACGACAAGCAGAGAGAAAACCTCATGCGCTTCGGCAATATGACGGCCGCGGCCTAAAGCCGAACCGAATCGTACGGACATCCGCGCCCGTCTCGCCGGGCGCGGAATCGCGTTTTCCTCCGTCAATTGCGGCATAAAACGGGCAGCAGCTCTGACCTGTCAAACGCGTGTTTGATTTATTTGCTCTGACTTTCAGATATTTACGATTAATTTTGCGCCGCACCAAAAAGCTGGCCTTTACCGTCGTAAAACGGTAAGAAAAGCACACCCCAGCAAAAAAATTTGAGGGACGACTGAATATGAAGCTTCTCATAGCTGCGTGCATTCTATTGGGCGTTTCGGCTACGGCGGCTAACGCCATCGATCTTGCCGAGCTTGCGCCGTGCCGTCCGGCCGCCGCCAAGCTGTGCGACCGTTCCGGCGGGATGAGCTGGAATAACCTTTTGCAGTGCGGCGCGACGCTGGCCGCCCATAGCTGGCGCGTCGGCGAGAGCTGCCGCGTGGTGCTGCGCAAATACGGACAACTGTAATCCGTCCGCGCCAACCGATTTCGTAAGCGTAGTCGCGTAACGTACAAAACCCCGGCGCCTTGCAGCGCCGGGGTTTTGCTTTTCGTCCACCCCAACCGGGGCCCGCGGCTGTTTCCGCTCAGAACAGATGCGAGAAGATGAAGTAGAGCGTGCCGGACAGGATCATCGCGGCGGGCAGGGTGAGAACCCAGGCCATCGCGATGTTGCGGACCGTCGACCATTGCAGGCCCGATCCGTTGGCGGTCATGGTGCCGGCGATACCTGATGACAGCACGTGCGTGGTCGACACCGGGAGGCCGTAACCGTCGGCGGCGGCGATGGTCGCGGCGGCGGTGATTTCGGCGCAGGCGCCTTGCGCATAGGTCAGGTGCGTCTTGCCGATCTTTTCGCCGACCGTCACAACGATGCGCTTCCAGCCGATCATGGTGCCGAGCCCGAGCGCGATGGCGACGACGATCTTCACCCAACCCGGGATGAACTTGGTCGCGCTATCGAGCGACTTTTTATAGGCGTTGAGCGTGGCGACGTCCTGCGCGCTCAACTCGCTTTCCTTGTCCTTCATCAGGAAGCGGATCGCCTCCGAGGCCAGATACATGTCGTTACGGACGTTGCCGACCTGGTCCGCCGGCATTTTGGCGATCGTGCCGTATTGCGTGACCTGATCGGAGATGCTCTTCACCAGGACCGCCAGCGAGGGAAAGGTACCCCCGGTGATTTCGCGCAGGGCGACGTATTGCGTCACCGCCGGGCGCGGATCGCCGATCACGTTGTATCCGGCCGCCTTGGCATTGATCACCGCACTCGCCGCCTGCGAATTGGCCTCGAATTGCGCGATCTGGCTCGCCGGCATCGCGCGGTTGAGCGCATAGGTCGTCGGCACCACGCCGATCAGAATCAGCATGATCAGACCCATGCCCTTCTGACCGTCGTTCGAGCCGTGAAAGAAGCTCACCAGTGTGCAGGTGAGGATCAGAATACCACGGACCCAAGCCGGCGGCGGCTGATCGCCCTTCGGTTCGGCGAACAGTTGGCTTTTGATGCCGCTGGGAAGGGCATGTTTTACCGCCACCAACAGGATGGCAGCGAGGCCGAAGCCGAACAGCGGCGACAACAGCAGCGCCTTACCAATATTGGTGGCTTGATCCCAATCGACGCCCGACGTTCCGCTGCGGCCATGCAGCAACGCATTGGCGATGCCGACGCCGATCACCGAGCCGATCAGCGTGTGCGAGCTCGATGCCGGCAGGCCGAAATACCAGGTGCCGAGGTTCCAGATGATCGCGGCGATCAACAGCGCGAAGACCATGGCGAAACCGGCGCTCGATCCGACTTGGAGGATCAGTTCGACCGGCAGCAGCGAGACGATGCCGAAGGCAACGGCGCCCGAGGACCACAGCACGCCGGCGAGGTTGAACATGCCGGACCAGACCACCGCGATATTGGCGGGCAGCGAGCGCGTATAGATCACCGTCGCCACTGCGTTCGCGGTGTCGTGGAAGCCGTTGACGAATTCGAAGCCCAGCGCGATCAGGAGCGCGACAAAGAGCAGGAGAAACGGCGTATAGCTGGTAATTTTCGTGCCGGCGGCATCGATGTCGGCATAGACGCTGTAGGCCACGAACAGGACGGCGGCGGCGAGCACGCCCAGGAACAGGATTCCCGTCAGCGGATTGAAGCCCTTCTCGAGATTGGGCCCGTGTTTTGCAGGCTCGATTGAGCCGGGTAACGCGATATCACTCATTGATGTCTCCCTTGGCCAAGTTTGGTCAGGCGAATCTGTCAGCCAAGCCCCCTTAGGTGCCCCTCAGCTTCCCCTTAGCCATGCCCCAATGTGGGGGCTGTCCATGAAGGGTCGATGACGAAGGGCGTCTCCGGTGGGTAAGTCGGAAGCGTAGCGAGAGCCCGGCGGTGTCTCCGTAAGGGCGCGTAACCAAAGGCTATGCGTCCTTGTTGTAATCGTAGAGCACGCGGCCGTAGGGCAGCGTCAGGTCGGCGAGGAAATGATGCGCCGCTATGATCCTGCGGACCGGAAAGTCCGCCACCGGCGCGTTGACATGGGGCACGAGATGCAGCCGGCCCGGGCCGATCCATGAGCCTTTGACCACAATGTCAGTCAGATTGTAGGCGACGAGCTGACAGAGTTCGGCGTGGCCGGTAACGCCCGGAATGAGCTTGAGGTTCACTTGCGTCTTGGTCAGCGTCGCCGTGGTGCGCTCGCCGTTGCCCGCCATGCTTTCGTGCTTGTAGCCCATGGTGCCCATGGCGACGAGCTGGCCGCCATATTCGAGCGTGCCGGTCAGCGTGTCCTTGACGATTTCCAATTTCGGATGGGCGTATTTTTTCGGAAAACCCCAGATCTCGCGCCCGGCTGCGATCGGCGGATCGTCGTCGAGATACATTTGCGCGACGAAATTGACGTCTTCGCCGCGGTAGCGGCACGGAATGACCATGCCGGATTCGGTATAGGCGCCGAAGCCGGAGCTGTCTGGCATTTTGATCCACTCGTAGTGGATGAGCGGCTGCTCCATCGGCTCGAGCGGCTCAGGCAATTGTGCATGAATGACGTCCGGATCGGTTTCGTAAGTGATGACCATGTATTCGCGGTCGATGAACCGGTATGGGCCGGCCGGATAGCTCGGACCGGCGGCGGGCATCGACGGCAGTTTCAAGACATCTTCTTTGCGCACAGGCGGCTCGCTTCTTTCTCTGATGGAGGCAACAAATAAACGCGGCGGGTTCGATGCGCCTACAGTCGAGGCTGATGCTGACACCGCGATGACGAAGCGGTGCGGTCAGGCCGATGCAC
This sequence comes from Xanthobacteraceae bacterium, assembly GCA_035483735.1. GTDB lineage: Bacteria > Pseudomonadota > Alphaproteobacteria > Rhizobiales > Xanthobacteraceae > BOG-931. The sequence continues at coordinate 8,751 of DATHPQ010000152.1, forward strand.
GACGGATTCACCACGTTCGCGGCGTTGCGAGTTCGCCCGGCCGCATGACGGCCGCTTCGTCATGCCCTTGTCACGCAGATTGTCGAGCATCGCCCCATCACTTTCCGCCCGCGCTTTCGGCGGGCTTTTTGATTGTGGGTTGGGCCATGAACGAGATTTTGCCGGATCTTCGTATCGAAGCCGCCAAACCGCTGACGGTCGCGCCGCAGCAAGACATACAAGTCAAAGCATCTTGGCGGCCGGAACGCTGCGATCGCGTCGCGCTCGTGCTGCAAGGCGGCGGCGCGCTCGGCGCCTATCAAGCCGGCGTCTATCAAGCGATGCACGAGGCGGGGCTCGAGCCTGATTGGGTGACGGGCGTTTCGATCGGCGCCATCAATTCGGCGATCATCGCCGGCAATCCGCGCGGCCGCCGCCTGCGCCAGTTGCGCGCGTTCTGGGAGCAGATCACCGATCGCAAGATATGGCCGTTCACGCCCGACGGTGACGTGTTCCGCAAAGCGCGTAATGCGACGAGTTCCTGGCTCACCATGGTCCAAGGGCAGCCGGGATTTTTCGCGCCCCGTTTCCCCAATCCCTGGATGAGCCTCACCGGCGCCCAAAGCGCGACCAGCTATTACGACACGGCGCCGCTGCGAGCGACGTTGACCGAACTCGTGGACTTTTCTCTCATCAACGAGCGCTCGACGCGTTTTTCCGTCGGCGCGGTGAATGTCCTCACCGGAAATTTTGTTTATTTCGACAATGCAGTGGAGCAGATCGAGCCTGAACACATCATGGCAAGCGGCGCGCTTCCGCCGGCATTGCCGATGGTGAAGATCGGCACCGACCATTATTGGGACGGCGGTATCGTCTCGAATACGCCGTTGCAGCATCTGCTGGAGCAGGAGGACAATCTGAACACGATGGTGTTCCAGGTCGATTTATTCAGCGCGCGTGGTGTCTTGCCCCGCGACATCGAAGACGTGATGGGCCGCCACAAGGACATCATGTATTCGTCGCGCACCCGCTACAACACCGACGTGTTTCGCCGCCTTCACAACTTGAAGGTCAGCCTCTATCAGGCGCTGATCCGGATACCGGAGGAAAGCCGTTCTGACCATGAACGGGAGCAGATAGCGCAGCTGTCGAAACTGTCAGACATTGCTATTCTGCACATCATTTACCAGCAGAAAGCCTATGAGGGGCACGCCAAGGACCATGAGTTCTCCGGCACCTCGATGCGCGAACATTGGCAGAGCGGCTACGAAGACACCAAGCGCACCCTGAAGCACCAAAAATGGCTCAAAATGCCGTCGCTCGGCGCCGGCATCGTCGTGCATGACGTGCACCGCGAAGAAGATTAGATCTTTCGTTCGAGCATGATCGTTTCAGAAAACCGCTTTTTCACTTTTGCGGATCATGCTCTTTGGCGATCATGCTCTAAAGCTTAACCCTGTCCCGCGACGTTTTGCCTGAGGGCGGATCAAGCCCTTCCCAGGCCTGCGTGCGCTCGCGTAGTCTATTCATCGACAAAAAGAATCACCGCGCCCGTTCGGGTTTTGCCGGCAGCGCGGGCACGCGATGATGAAGGGGGATGGGCACATGAGCGGCGACATCCACGAAGTCTATGCCATCCGCTATGGCCATCATTCGCGCCGCTCGCCGGCCAATTACCTCGACGGCGATCCGCACGACGTGCTGCAGCCGCTGGATTTCTTTGTCTGGGCCATCACCGGCCCCTCCGGCACGATCATCGTCGATACCGGCTTCGACGAAGCGATGGGCAAGAAGCGCCAGCGCGAGACGACGAAGCCGGTGCGCGACGGGCTTGCTGCGCTCGGCATTGCGCCAGAAACGGTGAAGACCGTCATCCTCAGCCACCTGCATTACGATCACTGCGGCAACTACGATCTGTTCCCGCAAGCGCATTATCACTTGCAGGACCGCGAAATGGCCTATGCGACCGGTCGCTGCATGTGCCATCAGGCGCTGCGCGCGCCGTTCGAGGTCGAAGACATCGTCGCCATGGTGCGCAAAGTCTTTTCCGGCCGCGCCGCGTTTCATGATGGCGAAGACGAGATCGTGCCCGGCGTCACCGTGCATCACATCGGCGGCCACTCGAAGGGCCTGCAATCGGTCCGAGTGAAAACGCGGCTCGGCTATGTCGTGCTCGCCGCCGACGCCACGCATCTTTACACGCATATCAATGGCGGTCGGGTTTTTCCGCTGACCTATAATGTCGAGGAAGTGGTCGAGGGCTACGAGCGCTTAAAGAAATTGGCGAGCGCGCCGCATCATGTCGTGCCCGGTCACGACCCGCTGGTGCTGCAGCGCTACCCGGCGGCGAAGCCGGGCCTCGAAGGCTGGATTGCACGGCTCGATGCCGAACCGAAAGACGCGTGACCGTCCGGACAACCGGATGGGGACATGTGCACGTTTTGTTGGGAGGATTTCATGACGCTTCCGCGCCGCGTTTTTCTGCGGCTTGCTGCCGGCGCTGCGGCATATCCAGTCACCGCTCCATTTGTGCTGCGCCTGGCGCGCGCCGACACCTATCCGGCGCGGCCGGTCCATGTGATCGTCGGCTTCGGCCCCGGCGGCTCGCCGGAAATCATCGCGCGGCTGGTGGGTCAGTCGCTATCGGAACAGCTCGGCCAGCAATTCGTCATCGAAAATCGGCCTGGCGCCGGCACGACCATCGCTACTGAAGCAGTAGTGCGCTCGAATCCGGATGGGTACACGCTCCTGCTCGTGACGCTGCCGAACGTAACCAGCAGCATGATCTATGAGCGCCTGCCGTTCGACTTCATGGCGGATATCACGCCGATCGCCAGCATCAATCTGTTGCCGCAGGTCATGGTGGTCAATCAGAGCTTCCCGGCCAAGACGGTGCCGGAATTCATTGCGCGGGCCAAAGCCAATCCCGGCAAGATCAATATGGCCTCGACCGGCTCCGGCAATCTCAGCCACCTCTCGATCGAGCTATTCAAGATACTGGCCGATGTCGACGTCGTTCATGTGCCTTATCGTGGTGCCGGGCCCGCACAAACCGATCTTCTCGGCGGCCGCGTCGACGGCATGTTCGACACCATTCCGGCTTTGATCGAGCCGGTACGGGCAGGGCGGCTGCGCGGTCTGGCGGTGACGACGCGAAAACGTTTGGCGGCGCTGCCGGACTTGCCCACCGTCGGCGAATTCGTGCCGGGATTCGAGGTCAACGGGCTGATCGGGGTCGGCGCGCCAAAGGGAACGCCGCCCGAGGTCGTTAATATACTCAATCGCGAGATCAATGCCGCAGTCGCCGACCCGAAATTGCAGGCGCGTTTTGCCGATCTCGGCGCGCTCACATTTACCGGCTCGCCGGAGGATTTCTCGAAATTCCTCGCCCAAGAGAACGATAAATGGGGCAGGGTGATCCGCGCGGCGCATATCAAGGCGGATTGAACGACGTCGTCGTTTGGTATTGCGGTGCAGCACCACAGCGCGCAGCTATCGGTGTGACATCTCATTAAACTGACAAATATCCTTCATAGAACTCGCGGCTGCGCGGACGAACGGCTAGGTTCGCGTAAATCGAACCGGGAGGAATCTATGCGGGCATTTTTATTGCCGCTGCAACCGCGCTTTATCGTTTACACGGCCGTGCTGATTTTGAGCGCGCTTCTTCTGTTCGATGAAGTGGACCTCTATCCGTCGATCTATGTCGTGATCTTGCTGGTGCTGTTCGGCGCGCTGGCGCTGATCGGCACCATCGATCTCCTGCAGACGCGGCACGCCGTGCTGCGCAACTATCCGCTTTCGGCGCATATCCGTTTCATTCTCGAGGAGATACGCCCCGAAATCCGGCAATACTTTCTGGAAAGCGAGAAAGACGGCACGCCGTTCTCCCGCGACAAGCGCGCGCTGGTTTATCAGCGCGCCAAGCAGGCGCTCGACAAGCGGCCGTTCGGCACCCAGAACGATGTTTACGCGTCGGGCTTCGAATGGCTGGCGCATTCGATCGCGCCGAAGGTGGTCGTCAAGGAGCCGTTCCGCATCACCGTCGGCGGGCCGGATTGCACCAAGCCTTATTCGGCCTCCATCTTCAACATTTCGGCGATGAGTTTCGGCGCGCTGAGCGCGAACGCCATTCGCGCGCTCAATGGCGGCGCCAAGCGTGGCGACTTCGCGCACGACACCGGCGAGGGCGGCTATAGCCCCTATCACCGCGAGAACGGCGGCGACATCATCTGGGAGGTCGGATCGGGCTATTTCAGCTGCCGCAACAGCGACGGTACGTTCTGCGCCGAGAAATTCGAGGCCAATGCCAAGAGCGACCAGATCAAGATGGTCGAATTGAAATTGAGCCAAGGCGCCAAGCCCGGTCATGGCGGCGTTCTGCCGGCGGCCAAGGTCTCTGCTGAGATTGCCGAGACGCGCGGCGTGCCGATGGGTGCGGATTGCATTTCGCCGTCGCGGCATTCGGCGTTTGCGACGCCGATCGAGATGATGCAGTTCATCGCCAAAATGCGGGAGCTTTCCGGCGGCAAGCCGGCGGGCTTCAAGCTTTGCATCGGCCATCCCTGGGAGTTCCTGGCGATCTGCAAAGCGATGCTCGAGACCAATATCTATCCCGACTTCATCGTCGTCGACGGCAAGGAGGGCGGCACCGGCGCGGCGCCGCTCGAATTCGCCGATCATCTCGGCCTGCCGCTGCGCGAAGGCTTGAACTTCGTGCACAACGCGCTCGTCGGCATCAATGCGCGCGATCGCATCAGGGTGGGCGCTTCGGGCAAGATCATCAGCGCCTTCGATATCGCGCGTGTCATGGCGCTCGGCGCCGACTGGTGCAATTCGGCGCGCGGCTTCATGTTCGCGCTCGGCTGCATCCAGTCGCAGTCGTGCCACACCGACCGCTGCCCGACCGGCGTCTCGACCCAGGACCGCACGCGGCAGCGCGCGCTCGTCGTTCCGGACAAGACCGAGCGCGTCTATAATTTTCATCGCGCCACCTTGGAATCGCTCGCCGAGCTCACGGCGGCGGCCGGGCTCGACCATCCGAACCAGTTCATGCCGGCGCATTTTTCGCGACGCGTCTCGCCCAACGAAGTCAGAAGCTTTGTCGAGCTTTTTCCGCCACTGCAGCCGGGCGAGCTCATTGCCGGCACCGGCGACAAGCGGTTCGAGGTCCCGTGGGCGATGGCGAGCGCCCACGAATTCCGCGCCATGCCGCGTGCGGTTTGAGCGTTTGAACAACGCTGCATTTGCCGGCGAAGGAACGATTTCTCGACAGGCGTGTTTGCTCGTCGTGATGTTGTTTGTTGCAAGGACACGACGGTCTCGGAGGCACCAATGGCCAAGCGGCGGCGAAAATATTCCCCAAGCGTGAGCAAAGACGTCGAGCGCGAGATGAAGCGCTTTGAGCGCGGCACCGCGCGAAGCGGGCCGGGCGGCAGAGGCGGCAAGGTGAAGAGTCGCAAGCAGGCGATTGCGATCGCGCTGTCGGAAGCGCGCAAAGAGGGCAAGCGACTCCCCAAACGGCCGGCGAAGCGGGCCTGAACGCAGCCGGTCCTTCCTCGGCGTTGCCGTCGCTCGGACACCGCACTGCCGCGCGGCCTGCGTCATGCACGGGTGACCGCAGCCTACTTGCGGTAGTGCGGCGAAGGCGCGACACTCGGCCATCGGGCGGAAGATCCGAGCCAATATAGCCGGGGAGGATTCTATGCGCATTCAGCACATGATGCTGAAGCACGCCATCGCTATCGGTGTCGGGCTCGGCATGACCGCTGCGCGAGCGGCTCCATTCATGATCGTCGGCAATGACGATAAAGTTGTATTCGATGCCGACGGCAAGACGACCCTGTCGCCGCCGGGCAAGGATTCCGTCTTGATCGTCGATCTGGCCGATCCACTCGATCCGAAAATCGTCGCCAATCTGCCGCTGAAGAATTCAGTGGTCGGGCCGCCGGTCAATCTCGACATTGATCCGACTGGCTCGGTCGCGCTCGTCGCCGACTCGATGGATGTCGTCAAAGACGGCGATGCCTTGAAGCAGGTCCCCGACAACAAGATCTACGTCATCGACCTCAAGGCGAAGCCCGCCAAGCTTGCCGCGACCCTCACCGGCGCCACGCAGCCCTCGGGGCTGAGCATCAATCCCGCCGGCAATCTCGCGCTGGTCGCCAATCGCGCCGACAAGTCGATCAGCGTGTTGTCGGTCAACGGCACCGACGTAAAAATCATCGACACGATCCCGATGGGCGATGAAGTCTCCCAGGTCGTGTTCACGCCGGACGGCAAGCACGCGCTCGCCTCCAAGAACGCGGCGAACAAGGTCGCGTTGCTCGACGTGGACGGCAATAAGGTGACCTACACCAAGCGCGATCTTCTGGTTGGGCTGTTCCCGTACAATCTTTTGGTTTCGCCGAACGGTTCGATCGCGCTGACTGCGGACAACGGCAATCTCGGATCGTCCGATGGCAATGTCGACACCGTCAGCGTCATCGATCTCACCGCGCAGCCGCCGCGTGTGATCGATCACGTCACGGTGCCGGACAGCCCCGAGGGCCTCGCCATCAGCCCGAGAGGAAATCTCGCCGTGGCAGCTGACGCTCTCGGGTCCAACAAAAGCACGAAGGAGTTCTTTTATCATCCGCACGGCGTGGTCACGATCCTCAAGGTCGATGGCAAGAAGGTCACCAAGCTGAAGGACATCGAGGTCGGCGCGCTGCCCGAGGCGGTGGTCTTCACGCCCGACGGCCGCTACGTGTTCGTCGGCAACTATAGCGATCAGGATTTCTCGATTCTGCGTGTCGACGGAACGGACGTCACCGACACCGGAAAGCGCTTCAAGGTGCCGGGCCATCCGGGTTCGGCGCGGATGTCGCCGCACTAAGCTGCGCGACGGAAGAGCGTCGCGCCGCTGCGGCAGATGTGGCGCGGCCCTTCTCACCTGCCGGGCGGCACGATAACCTCACGCGCTGCAACTTTTGCGGCCAGAAAAAAGCGGACAAAGATCCGCAGGGGAGGGAACACATGACGCTGCCGCGCAGGCGGTTGCTGCAGTTTGTCGCGTGGCCAGCCATAGGCACGGTGATCGGCGTGGCCGGCATCTGGAGCGTGGCGGCCTTCGCGCTTGACTATCCGACCCGGCCGGTGCGCCTCGTCGAGGGCTTTGGCGCCGGTGGCACGCCCGATCTCACCTCGCGCCTGACCGGCCAATGGCTGTCCGAGCACCTTGGCCAGCCCTTCGTCGTCGAGAACCGTCCGGGCGCCGGCAGCAATATCGCGGCGCAGACGGTCGTCGCCGCGGCACCGGACGGCTACACACTGCTCACCTGTCTCACCGCGAATTCCATCAACGAGTCGCTCTACCAGAAGCTCGATTTCGTTTTCACGCGCGATATTGCGCCCGTGGCCGGCATGATCATTTTTCCGATGGTGCTGCTCGTCAATCCGTCCTTTCCGGTCAAGAGCTTTCCGGAATTCATTGCTTACGCCAAGGCCAATCCGGGCAAGATCAACGTCGCTTCGCCCGGCATCGGCACGCCGATGCACATGTCGATCGAGCTTCTGAAAATGACCGCCGGCATCGATATCGTGCACGTGCCCTATCGCGGCCCGACAGCGGCGCTCAACGATCTGATCGCGGGCCAGATCCAGGCCTTCGTCGTTACCGTGCCGACCGCGCTCGGCTCGATCCGCGCCGAGAAGGTGCGGCCTTTGGCGGTAACGAGCGCGACCCGGGCCGACGTGCTGCCGGATATTCCAAGCGTCGCCGAAGTGCTGCCTGGCTTCGACGCGGTGAGCTGGAGCGGCACCTGTGCGCCGAAGGCGACGCCGCCCGCCATTATCGACATGCTCAGCGCCGGTATTACCGCCGGATTTGCCGATCCGCAATTCAAGGCGCGGATCAAGGATATCGGCGGCGAAGCCAAGCCAACGCCGGCCGCCGACTTCGGCAAGTTCATCACGGAAGAAACGAACAAATGGGCGAAGGTGATCAAATTCGCCGGCATCAAAGCTGACTGAGGCTGACTAATAAGAAAACGGGCGCAACGTCGCCGGGCTATTGGGAGGAGACAGAGGTCATGATTCCACGCAGGGAATTTTTGCGCCTGGGTGTGGGCGCGGCTGCGCTTCCGCTCATATCGCGCGCGGCGCGGGCGAGCGACTATCCGGATCATCCGGTGCGCCTGGTGCTGCCGTTTCCGCCCGGCGGCGTGTTCGACATTGTCGGTCGGCCCTGGGCGGACAAAGTGAAGACGACGCTTGGCACGGTGTTTGTCGACAACCAGCCGGGGGCGGGCGGCTCGATCGCCGCGCAATTGGTCGCCCACGCGGCGCCCGACGGCTACACGATTTTCCTCGGCGCCTCTTCGATCCACCTCGCTGAGATGGTCTTGCGCGAGCATCCGTTGCTCGATCCGATGAAGGATTTGGTGCCGATTTCGATGGTCGCCTTCACCGGCTTCGGCGTTACCGTCCACCCATCGGTACCGGCGTATAATCTCAAGGAACTCATCGATTATGTCGCGGCTAACCCCGGCAAGCTCTCCTATGGGACGCCGGGCGCGGGGACCATGAACCACCTCAGCGGCGAAATGCTCAAAGCGATGGCCGAGCTGAAAGATCTGCCGCATGTGCCGTATCGCGGCGCCGGACCCGGCATGGCCGACCTCATTGCCGGCCAGATTCCCATCTTCATCCCGGCGATGACCAGCCAGGTGCTCGCATTTCACCGCACCGATAAATTGCGGTTGCTCGCGATCACCAATCCGAACCGTCTGCCGATCGCGCCGGACATACCGACGGCGTCGGAATCCGGAGTGCCGGGCTTGGTCACGCAGCAGCTGCTTGCCTTGTTTGCGCCAGCGGGAACGCCGAAGCCGAATATCGATAAGGTCGCCGAAGCAAATGGCATCGCTATGGCGGACCGTGCCTATCAGAAATCTTTGGTCGACGCCGCCGTCATTCCGGTGACCGACTGGACGACCGATAAATTCAACACGTTCATGACAGACGAAGTGGCGCGCTGGACGCCGCTGGTCAAATCGATCGGGATCAGGCTCGATTGAGCGCAGCGCGTCGGCGCAGGGTCGATCTCACGCTCGCGCGTATTTGCCGCGATTGAAGAAGCGGTCCTTCTGATCATCGGTGGCGTTGTCGCGGTGCGACTTGATGGCGCCGATTTTCGCAAGCGCCGCCTTCACCGCCGGCCGTTCGTCCATCGCCTTGAACCAGCGCGCGAGGTTCGGGTGATCCTCCCACTTCACGCCCTGCGCATCGTGATTGCGCGCCCACGGAAAGGCGGCGATGTCGGCGATCGAATAGTCGCTGCCGCCGAGATAGAGCGCTTCGCCGAGGCGCTTTTCCATCACCTCATAGAGCCGCTTCACCTCGGTCTGATAGCGGGTCATCGCATAGGCATTGTCCTTCGGCGCGAACATCTTGAAGTGGGTGAACTGGCCGAACATCGGGCCGATGCCGGTGAGCTGAAACATCAGCCATTGCAGGACGTCGTATTTTTTCGCCGGGTCCTTCGGCAGGAATTGTCCTGATTTCTCGGCGAGATAAAGCAGGATTGCGCCTGACTCGAACACCGTATAGGGCTTGCCGCCGGGCCCGTCGTGATCGACGATCGCCGGAATTTTCGAGTTCGGATTGATCTTGATGAAATCCGGATCGTACTGTTCGCCCTTCCACACGTCGACGAAGTGCTCTTTGTAGGGCAGCTTGGTCTCTTCGAGCATGATGTAGATTTTTTGCACGTTGGGGCTGGTCAACGCATAAAGATCGATCATTGCAATATCCCTTGGGTTTCCTCACGCGGCATCCTGTGGCGGCAAAACTATCGGCCGCGCCCGCGGCCAGCAAGAGAGCTGCCGTCGCGCTGCGGGCCGCATGGATCACTTGTGCGAGATCACCGATGCCGCGTAGGCTGAGGCCAACAAGAAATAGACCGCAGGGGGAGTGGAATGCAGCGCTCGGTTCAGTGGGCTTTCGCGGCCGCCTTTGCGGGCGCGCTGGTTTTGGGCGGTGGCGGCGCGGCGCGCGCCGATGACGATTACCCGAACCACACGGTACGCTGGCTCGTCGGTTATCCGCCCGGCGGCTCGACCGATATCTGCGCCCGCCTGATCGGGCAATATCTGTCGGAACATCTGCACCAGCAATTCGCCATCGATAACCGGCCGGGCGCCGGCAACAATCTCGCGACCGAGATGGCAGCGAATTCGCCGTCGGACGGCTACACGGTGTTCCTGGTCAATCCGGCGAACGCTATCAACGCGACGCTGTACAAGGATCTCCCCTTCAATTTCATCAACGACATGACACCGGTGGCAGGCTTCATCCGCGTGCCGAATATCATGGAAGTCAATCCGAACGTGCCGGCGAAAACCGTCAAGGAGTTCATCGATTACGCCAAAGCCAATGCGGGCAAGGTCAATATGGCGTCGTCCGGCATCGGCACCTCGGTGCATCTGTCGGGCGCGCTGTTCATGATGATGACAGGCGTGAATATGGTGCATGTGCCCTATCGCGGCGCTGGGCCGGCACTTGTCGATATGCTCGCCGATCAAGTGCAGGTGATGTTCGACAACATGCCGTCGTCGATCGGACATATCCGGGCGGGACGGCTGCGCGCGATTGCGGTGACGACCGCCGTCCGCGAGAAGACGTTGCCGGATGTGCCGACCGTGGCCGAGACCGTGCCCGGTTACGAGGCGAGCGCCTGGTTCGGCATGGCAGTGCCCAAGGGCACGCCGCGCCCGATCATCGACAAACTGAATAAGACGGTGAATGACGCGCTTGCGGACCCGGGCGTTCAAGCAAAGCTCGCCGAACTTGGGGGCACCTTGATACCCGGCCCGCCGGAGGATTTCGGCAAGATCATCGCGCAAGAGACCGACAAATGGGCCAAGGTGGTCAAAGCCACCGGCGCCACCGCGGAGTAGGGCGGCGCAAGCGATTGTTGCATTGCACTTTGCTGCGTTGGTACGGCAAGTTTTTTTGCCATGCAGCGAACAGCCGGCTCGAAGAGTCGGGTCAGGTGTTTGTTTGGTCACGGGTTACCTGATCAGACACGCGCACCACTTCACTCTGGACCAAGTTCCATTTCAGGAATGGAACTAGCGGACTGATTTTATTTGTCTTTCAAAGAACCCTGCTGATGCCGTGCGGGCGGTGTGGCGGTGGCGCCACGGCGCGTCGGAAATTGACATCGCGGCGACGTGGAATCGCCGCTTTCTCTGGACGCGGCGAAATCTGACGGGATAATCAGTTTTGGTTTGCGAGAGAACGGTGGGGGCCTAGATGCGTCAAGCGCTCGCGACTTTGCTGATAGCAACAAGTTTGACACTTGGCGCTGGCGTGGCGATGGCGGCGCCGAAGCCGCACTATCCGCCACCACCATCGCCACCGGTTCCGGCCTGGACCTGGACCGGTTTCTATGTCGGCGGCAATATCGGCTATGGTTGGGGTAATTCCAACACGACGGTAAACTTCTCCGATCCGACCGGGCTGTTGTTTAGCAGCCAGGGCAGCTTTGGCGTCAATGGCGCGCTTGGCGGCGGCCAGATCGGTTACGACTGGCAGTCCGCGAACTGGGTTTTCGGTGCCGTGGCCGACTTCCAGGGCGCCGACCAGAGCGGATCTGGCGTCTTTATTTGTCCGGCAAGCGCATGCGGCGCCGGTCCCTTCAGCGATAATCTAAGCCAACGGCTTCGCTGGTTCGGCACCGTGCGCGGCAATATCGGCATAACGACGAACATGTCGGAGTACCTTTGGTATGTCACCGGCGGCCTCGCCTATGGCAACATCAGGACCGTCGAGAGCATCACCGGCCCGGGTCAGGCCGCGTCGCTGATCTTCGATGACGTCAATACCGGATTTGCCGTCGGCGCCGGCGTTCGCGGCCACATTGTCGGGAATTGGAGCTGGATGGTCGAATACCTGTACATGGATTTGGGTCGGATCAACGATACCGGAGCCACCGGTATTGTTTCGTCCGGAACTGGCTTCTGCGACACGCATGTGTGTCTGCTGACGCCAGGCTCTAGTTCTACATTTACGGACAACATCCTGCGCTTCGGCATCAATCTTAAATGGCCGTAAGGCCGTGCCGGCATCGTGACGCGTTCGCCCCGGCGATTTCTTCGCCGGGGCTTTTTTGCGGGGCTGCTCAAAAGCAATAAAAGATCAAGGGGACAACGCGAGCCCGCAGAGCGGCAAGGCCGCAGCGTACCTGCCCAGGATGCGAATGACCTTCCCTGAACCCATCTCGGCTCCGGTGGCGCATTGCGCCGGAGATCGGTAACTTGGGTGTTCCAGGGAAAAGGAAACGCCGGATACGGTTGGGATGCCGGCTGTCACCATTTCTCCGCGATATGATTGCTGGCAGGGCTCGCTTGATCGCGAGCTGGATGGATTGGAATAAGCATGAGCGCGCAAAAAACAAAATTGCCGGAAGATCTGCGCAGTTATCGCTGGCTCGGCAAGAACGATCTGCGCTCGTTCGGCCATCGCTCGCGGCTGCGCCAGTTCGGCTATGACCAGAACGACTGGGCCGGCAAGCCGGTGATCGGCATCATCAATACCTGGAGCGAGATCAACGCCTGCCACGGCCATCTGCGCGACCGCGCCGAAGACGTCAAACGTGGTGTCTTTCAGGCCGGCGGCTTCCCCATCGAATTGCCGGCGATGTCGCTTGCCGAACCGTTCGTGAAACCCTCGACCATGCTCTATCGCAATTTCCTCGCCATGGAATGCGAGGAGCTGTTGCGCAGCCACCCGATCGACGGCGCGGTGCTGATGGGCGGCTGCGACAAGACCACGCCCGGCCTGATCATGGGTGCGATCAGCATGGGCATTCCGGCGATCTATGTGCCGGCGGGGCCCATGCTGCGCGGCAATTGGCGCGGCCATGTGCTGGGCTCGGGCTCCGACGCCTGGAAATATTGGGACGAGAAACGCGCTGGCCGCATCGGCGACGAGGAATGGAACGAAATCGAGAGCGGCATTTCCCGCTCGTTCGGCACCTGCATGGTGATGGGCACTGCCGCCACCATGATGGCGATCACGGAAGCGCTCGGGCTTGCGCTGCCGGGCGCGTCGTCGATCCCGGCGCCGGACGCCAATCATCCGCGCATGTGCGCCGCCGCCGGACGCCGCGCCGTCGACATGGTGTGGGAGGACTTGACGCCGGATAAGATACTCACGCCTGCCGCTTTCGACAATGCTATTCGCGTGCATATGGCGCTCGGCGGTTCCACCAATGCCATCATTCACGTCATCGCCATGGCGCGCCGCGCCGGCATTCCGCTCGACATGGCGCGGTTCGACGCGATTTCGCGGCAGGTGCCGGTGATCGCCAATATCACACCGTCGGGCAAATATCTGATGGAGGATTTTTTCTATGCCGGCGGCTTGCGCGCGCTGATGGGGCAGATGCGCGATCTGCTTGACCTGTCCTGCATCACGGTGAGCGGCAAAACGCTCGGCGAGGCGCTTGAAGGCACCCAAGTGCATCTGCCGGACGTCATTCATTCGCTCAAAGAACCGCTCTATCCGGAAGGCGCCACAGCCGTGCTCACCGGCAATCTCGCGCCGCGCGGCTGCGTGATGAAGCCGGCCGCCGCCGAGAAGCGCTTGCTCAAGCATCGCGGCAAGGCGCTCGCCTTCGAGAACTACGACGAGATGGCGCGCGCGGTCGATCGCGACGATCTCGACGTCACCCCCGACCACGTCCTGGTGCTCAAGAACGGCGGCCCGACAGGCGGCCCCGGCATGCCGGAATGGGGCCAATTGCCGATCCCGAAAAAGATGCTCAAGGCGGGAGTGCGCGACATGTTGCGCATTTCCGATGCGCGCATGAGCGGCACGAGCTACGGCGCCTGCATCCTGCATGTCGCGCCGGAAAGTTTTGTCGGCGGCCCGCTGGCCTTCGTCAAAACCGGCGACGAGATCGAAATCGACGTCGGCAAGCGCAGCATTCACCTGCATGTCGGCGAAGAGGAGCTGGCGCAACGGCGCGCCACCTGGAAGTCACCGCCGCCACATTATCTCCGCGGCTATGGCGCGATGTTTTCGCAACATATCGGCCAGGCCGACGAAGGCTGCGACTTTGACTTTCTGCAAGGGCAGGCGCCGATCGCGGAGCCGGAGATTCACTGACACCGCGTAGCGCGTGCGGGGCGAGGGGGCACTCAAATGAAAATCCGTTTTGTATGGTCGCATGCGCTCGTTGTTCTGACGGCGATTGTGGCCGGTACGCTTGCCGCCCGCGCCCAGAGCCCGGCCTTTCGCGTTGATCCGTATTGGCCGAAGCCGCTGCCCAACAATTGGATCCTCGGCCAGGTCGGCGGCATGACGGTCGATGCGCAGGACAATATCTGGGTGTTTCAGCGCCCGCGCTCGCTCACCGACGACGAAAAGGGCGCCGCGCTCAATCCGCCGCGCTCGAAATGCTGCGTGCCGGCGCCGTCGGTTCTGGTGTTCGATCAGGCCGGCAATGTCGTGAAGTCCTGGGGCGGGCCGGGTGACAATCAAAGCTACGACTGGCCGCTGCAGGAGCATGCGATCCTTGTCGACAACAAGGGCTTCGTCTGGCTCTCCGGCAATGGCGACGGCGACAACATGGTGCTGAAATTCACCACCGACGGCAAGTTCGTCAAACAGCTCGGCAAGCGCGGCCCGCTCACGTCAAGCACCGATCTCGCGCAGTTCGGCAGGGTCGCCGATCTCAAGCTCGACCCGAAAGCCAATGAAATCTATGCCGCCGACGGCTACGGCAATCACCGCGTCGCCGTGCTCGATGCCGATACCGGTGAGATCAAACGCATCTGGGGCGCCTACGGCAAGCCGCCGACCGACGATGCCTTGCCGAATTACACGCCGGATTCGCCGCAATTCGCCAATCCGGTGCACTGTATCGCGCTGTCCAAGGACGGCCTCGTCTATGTCTGCGACCGCACCAACAATCGCGTGCAGGTGTTTCAGAGGGACGGCACCTTCGTGCGGCAATATGTTTTCAATCCGGACACCAAGGGATCGGGTTCAACCTGGAGCCTCGCGTTCTCGCCGCTCGACAAGAAGCAGAAATATGTCGTGCTGCTCGACGGCACCAACAACTTGATGGAATCGGTGCGCGTTGCCGACGGCGCCGTGGTCGGCACGTTCGGCGGGCCGGGCCGCAATTCCGGACAATTTCACTGGGTGCACGCCGGCGCGTTCGATTCCAAAGGGAATTTTTATACCGGTGAGGTCGATACCGGAAAGCGCCTGCAGAAATGGGCGCCGATTGAATAGGGGCACGTCGTCTGCCGCTAAGCCGGCTGCCTTTCCGGCTTGCCCGCCGTCTTGGCGAGGATGGCGTCGTAGTGGGCGACGAAGTCGGCATACATGCGCTTAAGTCCGTCACGAAGCGGTATCGTGGCGCGCCAGCCGAGCGCATTGATACGCGAAACGTCGAGCAGCTTGCGCGGCGCACCATCCGGTTTTGACGTATCGAACTTGATCTCTCCGGGATAACCGACCACGTCGGCGACAACACGGGCGAATTCGCCAATCGAGACGTCTTCGCCGGTGCCGATATTGAGGAACTGAAGGTCCGAATAGCTTTTCATCACAAAGACGCAAGCGTCGGCGAGATCGTCGACCGCCATGAATTCGCGCCGCGGTGCTCCGGTGCCCCAGACCACGACATTCGGATCGCCTTTCATCTTGGCTTCGTGAAAGCGCCGCACCAGAGCCGCCGGCACGTGGCTGTCGAGCGGATGATAATTGTCGCCCGGGCCATAAAGATTGGTCGGCATTAACGAGACAAAATCGGCCCCATATTGCAGCCGGTAGGCCTCGCACAATTTGATGCCGGCGATCTTGGCGACGCCGTACCATTGATTGGTCGGCTCGACCGGGCCGGTCAGCAGCATTTCCGGCTGCATCGGCTGTGGCGCTTCGCGCGGATAGATGCAGGAGGAGCCAAGATAGACGAGTTTCTTGACGTTGCAGCGGTGCGCCGCGCGAATGGTGTTGAGCGCGATGGCGAGATTGTCGGCGATGAATTCGGCGGGAAACGTGCTGTTGGCGCGAATGCCGCCGACCTTTCCTGCGGCGACAAAGACAGCGTCCGGCCTCGCTTGCGCCATGAAGCGGTCGACCGGTTCGGAATTTCGCAGGTCGAGTTCCTGACGCGGCGCGCTAATGATGTCGCAACCCTCGCGCTCGAGCCGCCGCACGATGGCCGATCCCGCCATGCCGGCATGACCTGCCACGAAAACGCGCTTGCCGCGGAGCTCGAATACGACGGGAGCCGTGCTCACAGCTGTGTTCATGCGCGCGGGCCTTAATCCTGCACGTTGCGGTGCGCGCCGTCGCGGCGCATCTCGCTCAAATCGGTCTCGACCATTTCGCGCACCAGCTGATCGAACGAGACCTTGTGTTTCCAGCCGAGCTTCTGCCGCGCTTTGCTCGGATCGCCGAGCAGCGCGTCGGTCTCGGTGGGCCGGAAATAGCGCGGATCGATTTCAATCAGCATGCGGCCGTCGCGGGCATCGATGCCTTGCTCGGCGACGCCCGACCCGCGCCATTCGATCTTTTTGCCGATGAAGCCGAACGCCCTCTCGACGAATTCGCGCACCGAATGCTCCTCGCCGGTCGCCAGCACATAGTCGTCGGGTTCGGGCTGTTGCAGCATCAGCCACATGCCTTCCACGTAATCGCGCGCATGGCCCCAGTCACGCCGGGCCGACAGGTTGCCGAGAAATAGTTTGTCCTGCAAGCCAAGCTCGATCGCGGCGACGGCGCGGCTGATCTTGCGGGTGACGAAAGTTTCGCCGCGTGTTGGCCCTTCGTGGTTGAACAGGATGCCGTTCGAGGCGTGCATCTTATAGGCTTCGCGATAATTGACCGTGATCCAATAGGCATAGAGCTTGGCCACCGCATAGGGCGAGCGCGGATAAAACGGCGTCGTCTCGCGTTGCGGAACTTCCTGGACCATGCCGTAAAGCTCTGACGTCGAGGCCTGATAGAACCGCACCTTGTCTTCCATGCGCAAGATGCGGATCGCTTCGAGCAGGCGCAAGGTGCCGAGCGCGTCGGCATTGGCGGTATATTCCGGCGTTTCGAACGACACGCGGACATGGCTCTGTGCGGCGAGATTGTAGATCTCGGCCGGCTGCACTTCCTGAATGATGCGGATCAGATTCGTCGAATCCGTCATGTCGCCGTAGTGCAGGAAGAACCGTACGCCGGAGCCGTGCGGATCCTTGTACAGATGATCGACGCGCGCGGTATTGAACGAGGACGAGCGCCGTTTGATGCCGTGAACGGTATAGCCTTTGCTCAGCAAAAACTCGGCCAGATAGCCGCCGTCTTGACCGGTCGCTCCGGTAATCAATGCGACAGGATTTGCCATAAACTCCGACCCGGCTCTATTTCGACGCGCGTTGAAATGACTTAGCCCTCAAAACTGGAGCACTCGTCAAGTCAGGAGGGCGAGGCCCCTTCGAGCCGCTGCACGTCCCGCACCTGCTGCTGGTTTTCTTTCATGCGCCGCTGGCCTTCGGCGTCGATGGCGTGTTTGAGGTCGGGATGGTTCGCGGTCAAGGTGCGGAAATCGGCGAGGTCGAGAATAAGCAGCGTCGACGGTAGGGTCGTGGTGACATTGGCGCTGCGGACCGAATCACCGAGGAGCGCGAGCTCGCCGAAGAAGGTCCCGGCGCCGAGGCGGACCGGGGCCGGCTTGACATCCACCTGGACCTCGCCCGCGGCGATAAAATACATGCAGTCGCCGATCTTGCCGCGGCGGATGATGGGGGTGCGTTCGGGAACCTCCAGCCGCCGCAGCGTATGGGTGATCTCGGTGATGGCCGACGGATCGAGCGACTGGAAGAACGGCACCTTGCTGACCAGATCCCAGGTCTCGATGAAATTGCGCCGCCGGGTTTCGGCGGCAAAGCCGGTGGCCAGAATACCGGTGCACAGGCCGAATGTGGCGATGCCGCCGATCATGACCACGCCGCCGAGCAGCCGCCCGAACTGCGTGATCGGCACTTTGTCGCCGTAGCCGGTGGTGGTCAGCGTCACGATCGCCCACCACAGCGTCTCTGGCATCGAGCCGAAAGCATTCGGCTGCTGGCCGCGCTCGGCGAGCAGCATCAGGGCGGACGAGAGGAAGAGAATGATCATAAACAGCGCGAGCACGCTGGCGAGCGGCTTGGCCTCAAGCATGAAGACGCGGCCGAGTTGGCCAAAGCCCGGCGAAAGCTGGGCGAGCTTGAGGATCCACAACGAGGCCCACAGCCACGCTGTCGGCGCGTCAAGTCCGCAGGCGAGCGCGAGCGGCACGGCGATCACGCCGATCAGATCGACAAAGCCCGACGCCGAGAGAAAATAGCCGCGCGCCAGTCCGGCTTGGATTGCGGTACGGGCGCGGACGCCGGAATCGATGGCGAAATAGGCGAGACACGACCATAGGCAGGCCACCAGCCAGCCGCCGGCCGAGCGCTGCAGCTCCGGCACGGTATAGGCGGTCATCGCCGCCAGGCCGATGATGATGACGATGATGCGAGCGAAAGACGATGCGCCGAGACGGCGTAACGGCGCGGTGAGATGCGCAATATTCGCGAAGGCAGTCTTGAATATGACGCGGTCTCCGTTAGAGGTAGCTTTGGTCGGTAAGTTGGTCAAAAGCCTATGCTTCACCAACAAATTACGCCGTCGCGGCCGGATCGGCCAGCCGAAACTCGACCAAAGACCGCCAGGTCGCGGTCCCGTGGGCATTACAGTAAATACGAATTTGATACAGAATCGGATTAGGAGACGCGTACAAGACGGCAGATCGGCGCAGGGTTAACCGCGAGGTCCGCTGCGCCGCCGGCCATATCTCGTTCCCTTAAAATTGATAAGGCTTTAGATTCCGTAGCACTCACCACGTTGTCACAATCGCGGTGCAAGTGGGCATGAGAGTAGATATGCAACCAAGCGTTCAAGCGGGTTTCAGGTTGACGTAGACGAAACCTGCCAGATCGAGGCGCAAGCGCAGGTCTGGCACGGTAGCGACCGAGGGCGGAGGCGATAAATGCATTGGGATAATCTGTTGAACAGCGTCGGGTCGCTGATGATCGTGGCGACCGCCTCGACCAAGACCATGGTGCCGCTGCGCATTCTTGCCATCGTCGCCAATTTCGTGCTGATCGCTTTCTACGCCGCCTCCCACGAATGGGTTCCGCTGGTGTTGCAGACCGTGGCGCTGCCGCTCAACGGCTATCGTCTCTACCAGATGATCGTGCTCATCCGGCATGTGCGCGACGCCATTCGCGGCTCGGACTCGATGGACTGGCTCAAGCCGTTCATGGCGCGGCGGCTGTTCCGCAAGGGCGATATTCTGTTCGCCAAGGCCGAGGAAGCCCATGAGATGTTCTGCATCGTCACCGGCCGCTTTTTGCTGCTCGAGCTCGGCATCGAGCTGAAGCCGGGCCAGGTCGTCGGCGAGCTCGCGATGCTGGCGCCGGACAACCGCCGCACTGCCACCCTCGAATGCATCGAGGACGGCGAGGCGCTCTCGATTACCTACGAGCAGGTCGAGGAGCTCTATTATCAGAATCCGACCTTCGGCTTTTATTTTCTGCGGCTGGCAACGGCACGGCTGTTCGAGAATATCAACCGGCTGCAATCGGACCTGGAAAGCCGCAAGCCCGCGCAGGCCTGAAAAAGAGGCGCCGCAAGCGCTTACCACTTTGCCGAAAGCTGTTGGCGGCGCGCGCAAATTTCGCCACACGCGCATTGCGCTTGCGCTTAAATTCGCGTTTGGATGCCGTTAGAGTTGGGCACCAATACATTTTCGACCGAGAGCCGTCACGCCGGGACATTCATGCCGCAACAGCAGATCTCACGCCTCGAGCTTGCCCGCTATCTGCTCTCGCCGTCGCTGTTTGTGATGGTGATCCTGATGGTGGTCGAGGCCATGCTCGCGGCGGCGACGACTTGGCTCGTCATCAATGCCGGACGCCGCGTCGCCATCGGTGAGTTTCTGCTCACCGATCTGATCTGGATTCTCTCGGCGCAATCGGCCTCCTATGTGGTCGGCGTCATCAGCTGGGTCTTTGCCGAGCGCGCCGGCTATCGCGGCTTCGGCAAGTATGTGCTGCGCTTTGCGCGCGAGAACCGCGGCAAGGTCAAGCTGCTCAATGACAAGGCCGCGCGCGAGCAGATCGAACCGTTCCTGACCGGCGAGACCTTCCAGGTCTTCTTCAACGTCATGTACGAGCTTGAATTCGCGCTCAAGCTGTTTCTCGGCCTGGTCTTCAACGCGCTCGTGCTCGGCGCTGAAATCGATCCAATCCTGCCGTTTGCCTATGTCGGCGCTTTCGGCGCGCTGCTGTTGATGCAATGGGTGCTGCAGACGCCGATTGCGCACGCCTATCTCGAAAATCAGCGACGGAACAATCGCGTCACCGCGCAGGGCTATACCGCGTGGGACAATATCTTCGCCGGCAACCGCTACAACCTCCGTCTGTGGCTATCGGGCTTCAAGATCCGGCTGCGCGAAGGCCTGACCGCGCAGGTGCGCGCCATCGTCGCGCGCGAGGGCATGAGCGCAATGAGCGGCATCGTCAGCCTCGCCATCGTTTTTGGCACCATCACCTCGGTCGCCATGCACAATGTCGGCGATACGGCACTTCTGGTGGGGCTCGCGACGACACTGCCGCGACAGATCGAAATGACCTACGAGCTGCATCTGCTCGCGACCGGCTGGAACGATTTCGTCGCCATCTGGACGCGCTTCGGCGGCGTCGCCGCCAATATGCGGCCGGAGTCCGATCCGGATTTCGATGAGCGCATCAAATTCGACAGGCTCATTTTGCGCGAAGGTGACGAGGCGCATGTCGTGTCATCGCTCGGGGACGCGTTGCGCATTGCGCTATCGCGGCCGACCGGGCGAATCAACGTGCGCGGCGGCAACGGCGCTGGGAAATCCTCGCTGCTCGCCAGTCTCAAGACCGAGATGATGAAGCGCGCCTATTATTGGCCGACCACGGACCGGCTGGTCTTTCACTTCACCTCTGGCGTCGACCCGGTCGATGTCGAAGGCGACGACGAGGATGACGTCGTCGTCACCCCGGAATCCATGGACCAGAGGCTCGGCTTTTCGTCCGGCGAGCGGCAGCTCAAGTCGCTGCAGGAAATCGTCGACTGCACCGACGCGGAATTCTATCTGCTCGACGAGTGGGACGCCAATCTCGATGCCGCCAACAAGGCCACGGCCGATGCCATGGTCGATGAACTTGCCGCACGCGCCCGCGTTATTGAAATATCGCACCGCGACCGCGCGATGTAATCTTCAAGGCGCCGAAAATCGGCGCATTCATTTCCGCTTTTGAGTGTGATCCCCGGCACAATCCAAGCTGGTGGATGTGCTATTCTGCTCTGGAGAAATGGCTTTCCCGGGAGGCGTGTCATGAAACGCCGTGATTTTTTGTCGTTATTTGGCGGGGCAATGGCAGGAGGCGGCGCTCTCGGCGGCATCGCCGTGCTGCCGCGGCCGGCTTGGTCGCAGACCGCGAAGGTCTACCGCGTCGGCACGCTCACGGTCGGGCCCCCGATCCCGCCCACTGCAGGCACTGGAAAGATTCTCGTCGAGGGCCTCGAGCAGCGCGGCTTTACGCTCGGACAAAACCTCGCCTACGAGGCGCGCGGCGCCGCGGGCAACGTGAGTCAGACGGCCAATCTGATGCAGGAACTGAAAGCCGCCAATGTCGACGTGGTGGTGACTGTCAGTTATCCGGCCGCGGCGGCGGCCAAGGCGTCCGGCGTTCCGACGGTTATCGCGGCGGGTTCCGGCGACCCGGTCAAAACCGGGCTGGTCACGAGCCTCGCGCGGCCGGGCGGCAGTGTCACGGGGATATCCGATGACGCCGCAGCGCTGTCCACAAAGCGGCTCGGACTGCTAAAGCAATTGTCGCCGCAGCTGCGCAGGGTGGCCATGCTGTGGAACAAAGACGATCTCGGCATGTCGCAGCGTTATGACGCTTCAGCCAATGCTGCGCAGGAGATGGGCGTCACGGTGCAGCCGCTTGGCGTGCGCGAGCCGGACGACTTCAATGAGGCTTTCGCGACGATGGACAGTAGCCCGCCGGACGCGATTCTGATGGTGTCCGACTCGCTCACGCTCCTCAATCGCAAGCGCGTGTTCGACTATGCAGCCCAGCACCGACTGCCGGCAATTTATGAACAGGATTTCATCGCTCGCGACGGCGGCTTGATGTCTTACGGCGCTGACCAGAAGGAATCCTTCGATCGCGCCGCGGCGCTGGTCACCAAAATCTTCCAAGGCGCCAAGCCCGCCGATCTGCCGTTCGAACTGCCGACGCGCTACCTGCTGGTCGTCAATCTCAAGACCGCGAAGGCCACCGGCATCAATCTGCCGCCGGATTTTGTCGCGCTCGCTGATGAAGTCATCGAATGAAACGGCGGAGCTGCGTCGCCTCTCGAGCGCCGTTAACGCTAAAACCGCAAAATTGCGGTCTTACCTGCCCGCCAAATTTGCTTTCACGGCTAACTAGCGCGCTGAATGAGGCGGCCAAGAAGCGCGTGAGAATGCTAAGATAACGGCATGAAGGCCGACGTCGATCAAAAAGGCAGCATGCTGATGCCAGGGCCGGCGCGCCCCGACGACTCTGCGTCCATTTCCGGCGCGTCGATCGTGCGCAGTCGGCTTTTCGTCAAATATGTCGTGCTGCTCGTTGCCGTTGTCGTGCTGGCGCTGGTCGCCAACGGCGCCTTCGAAGTCTGGTTCTCCTATCGCGAGCACAAGTCGGTGCTGATCGATACACAGCGTCTGCAGGCGCAGGCGGCCGCCGACAAGATCGAGGAATTCATCACCCAGATCGACAGCCAAGTCGGCTGGACGACGCAATTGCCGTGGACCGACGGCACGCTCGACCAGCGGCGTTTCGATGCGCTGCGGCTCTTGCGCCAAGTGCCGGCGATCACCGAGCTGGCGCAGATCGATGCCTCCGGTCGCGAGCAGCTCAAAGTGTCGCGGTTGACCATGGATGTGGTCGGCAGCGGCATCGACTATTCCGGCAAACCCGAATTCACGCAGGCCGTGGCCAGCAAGGTCTATTACGGCCCGGTTTATTTCCGCCGCGAGTCCGAGCCCTATATGACCATCGCGCTTGCCGGCGCGCGGCGCGACGGCGGCGTGAGCGTCGCGCAGGTCAATCTCAAGCTGATCTGGGACGTGGTGTCGAAAATCAAGGTTGGCGCCAATGGCCGCGCCTATGTGGTGGACAGCGGCGGCCGTCTGATTGCTCATCCCGACATTAGCTTGGTTCTGCGCAATACCGACATGGCGCATCTTGCTCAAGTGGCGAGCGCGCGATCCGGCTCTGCCGGCGGCGCGGTACAGGAGGCTTTGGACGTCGCCGGGCACAAAGTGCTGACGGCCTATGCGCCGGTCAATCCGCTGGGCTGGTTCGTCTTTGTCGAGACGCCGATTGAGGAAGCCTATGCGCCGCTCTATGCGTCGATCCAGCGCACAAGTTATGTGCTGTTCGGCGCGCTCGCGCTCGCGTTCATTGCCGGTATGTTCCTTGCCGGCCGCATGGTGGTGCCGATCCAGGCGCTCCGGGCCGGCGCCGCCCGCATCGGCTCGGGCGATCTCTCCCAGCGTATCAAGATCAAGACCGGCGACGAAGTCGAGGCGCTGGCCAATCAATTCAACGACATGGCCGGCAAGCTGCAGGAATCCTATGCCGATCTGGAAAAGAAGGTCGAGCAGCGCACCCATGAATTGAGCGAGTCGTTGGAGCAGCAGACGGCGATCAGCGAAATCCTGCGCGTTATTTCCAATTCGCCGGACGATGTGCAGCCGGTGCTTGATTCGGTTGCCGCATATGCCGCGCGTATCTGCAAGGCGCAGATTGTCGATGTCATCCTGGTCGACGGAAACATTCTTCGAAGCGGCGCCATCTTTGGCGATTTGGGGCGCGATATCGGCGTGGTGCCGCTCGACCGTTCCACTGTCATGGGGCGCGCTATTTGCGACATGAAGCCGGTGCAGCTCGAAGACCAGCAGACGGCTGGTGATGATTTTGCCCGCGGACGCGAATTCGCGCTGAGATTTGGGCACCGCACGATCCTGGCTGTGCCGCTGATACGCGAAGGACGCGCGCTGGGTTGCATCCTGGTGCGCCGAACCGAGGTCAGGCTGTTCGAGCAGAAGGATATTGCTCTGCTCACGACCTTTGCCGATCAGGCAGCAATCGCGATCGAGAACGTGCGGCTGTTCAAGGCCGAACAGCAGCGCACCCGCGAGCTATCCGAATCCTTAAAGCAGCAGACCGCGACCGCGGACGTGCTGAAAATTATTAGCCGCTCGACCTTCGATCTGCAGACCGTGCTCGATACGCTCGTTGAATCCGCGGCGCGGCTTTGCGAGGCCGACAAGGCGTCGATCAATCGCGCCGAGGACGGCGGCTATAGGGCGGTCTCCATGTACGGCTTCTCGCCCGAATTCAGGCAATTTGCCGCCGATAACCTCATTCCAACGGGGCGAGGATCGGTTGTCGGCCGCACCGTTGCCGGCGGATCCACGGTCCAGATTCCCGATGTGATGGCCGATCCGGACTACAAAAACACTGGCTTCACCAAGTTCGGCGATGTGCGCACGCTGCTGGGTGTGCCGATGCTGCGCGAGGGCGCGCCGACCGGCGTCATCGCGATGATGCGCAGCGTCGTCAAGCCGTTTACCGACAAGCAGGTCGAGCTGGCGCAGACCTTCGCCGACCAAGCGGTGATTGCAATCGAAAATGTGCGGCTGTTCGAGGAAATCCAGGAGAAGAGCCGGCAGGTCGAGGAGGCGAGCAAACACAAGTCGCAATTCCTCGCCAATATGAGCCACGAATTGCGTACGCCGTTGAATGCGATTTTAGGCTACACCGAATTGATCCTCGACGGCATTTACGGCGACGCGCCCGACAAGATGCGCAACGTTCTCCAGCGCGTGCAGACCAACGGCAAGCATTTGCTCGGGCTGATCAACGATGTGCTCGATCTGTCGAAAATCGAGGCCGGGCAGCTCATGCTCACGCTCAACGATTATTCGATCAAGGAGATGATGCACGGCGTCTATATCGCGATCGAGCCGCTTGCCGTCAACAAGAAGCTCGGTTTCGAGCTCGACGTGCCGCAGGACTTGCCGCCCGCGCACGGCGACGAGCGGCGGCTGTCGCAGGTCCTGCTCAATCTGGTCGGCAATGCCATCAAGTTCACCGATACCGGCGCCATAACTATGACAGCCTCGGCGACGAACGGCAGTTACACGATCGCCGTGAACGACACCGGCCCCGGCATTGCCGAAGCCGATCAGGCGAAGATTTTCGAGGAATTCAAGCAATCGGATTCAGCACAAACCAAGGCCAAGGGTGGTACCGGGCTTGGGCTGTCGATCGCAAAGCGTATTGTCGAAATGCACGGCGGCAAGCTTTGGGTTGAATCCGCGGTCGGCTGCGGCTCGACATTCTTTTTCACGGTGCCGCTTAAGGTCGAGAGCCAGGTGGGGGCCCAGCAGACATGAGCAAGCGCATTCTCGTCGTCGAGGATCAGGAGGATAATCGTCAAATTCTCCGCGATCTGTTGGGCGGTGTCGGTTACGACATGTCGGAGGCCCGGGACGGCGAGGCGGGTGTGGCCGCGGCCAAGGAACAGCGGCCTGATCTTATTCTGATGGATATTCAGCTGCCGCTGCTCGACGGTTACGAAGCGACCCGCCGCATCAAGGCCGATCCCGACCTGAAAGGCATTCCGGTTATCGTCGTGACGTCCTACGCCTTGAGCGGCGACGAGGGCAAGGCGCGGGCCGCCGGTTGCGACGCCTATGTCACCAAGCCCTATAGTCCGCGGCAATTGCTGGCCAAGATCAAAGAATTTCTGCCGTAGCATAATGTGGCGCATCGCATGAACAATCCCGCCCGTATTCTTGTGGTCGACGACAACGAAACCAACCGCGATATCCTGATGACGCGGCTGGAGAAGCACGGCTACGAATTGCTGCAGGCCGCCGACGGCGAGGAGGCGCTCTTAAGCGTCAGGAAGCATCTGCCCGATCTGCTGTTGCTCGACGTTGAAATGCCCAAGCTCGACGGTTTTGAAGTCTGCCGCCGGCTCAAGAACGATCCGTCGCTGCCGTTCATTCCGATCGTTCTGTGCACCGCGCGCGCGGCGTCGCAAGATGTCGTCACCGGGCTCGACGCGGGCGCCGATGAATATCTGACCAAGCCGATCGATCAGGCGGCTCTGGTGGCGCGCGTGCGCTCGATGCTGCGGGTCAAGGCGCTGCACGACCAGGTTCAGGCGCAGGCGACGGATCTGGCGAACTGGAACCAGACTCTTGAGCAGCGCGTCAATGAGCAGGTCACCGAGCTCGACCGCATGAATCGGCTGAAAAACTTTCTGTCGCCGCAGATTGCCAGGCTCGTCGTCTCGTCCGGCGACACCAAATTGCTGGAGAGCCACCGCCGCGACATCACGGCGGTGTTCTGCGACCTGCGCGGGTTCACCGCCTTTGCCGAGCGTGCCGAGCCTGAAGACATCATTGCGGTCCTGCAGGAATACTATCGCTGTCTCGGCGAGCAGATCGATCGCTTTGACGGCACGTTGCAGCATTTCGCCGGTGACGGCCTGCTCATCATCTTCAACGATCCGATCCCGTGTTCCGATCCGGCGCAGCGCGCGGTTCGCATGGCGGTGGAAATGCGGGCGAGGATGGCGGCGCTCGCCGAGAAGTGGCGTCGGCTCGGCCACGAGCTCGGCTTCGGCATCGGCATAGCGTCGGGCCATGCCACTTTGGGCAATGTCGGCTACGAAGGCCGCTTCCACTATACGGCGGCCGGAACCGTGGTGAATCTCGGGGCGCGGCTCTGTGCGCAGGCCGCCGACGGGCAGATCCTGATCGATGGCCGGGTCCAAATCGCCATCGAATCGATCGCCGGCACGGAACCGCTCGGCGAGCTCGATTTGAAGGGCCTGCAGCGGCCCGTTCGCGCCTTTAACGTACGCGAGTTGACGGCGTAGCAATTTTGCCGAAATTTGGCGTCGCCATCTGCCGGAGCGAAGTCGCCTCAGAACCGCGATTGCCACTCCAGGATTTTGATTGCGCATGGTCTTTTCGGAAGACCGGATCATGCGCTACAGCCGCGATTACAGGGGGAAATTGTGCCCGATAAGCTCAATGACGTCATCGAGGAACTTGCGCTCGCCAACCGCATTCTGGCCCATGAGGGCGTGCTCGACGCTTTCGGCCATGTCAGCATGCGCCATCCGACCGATCCGGGCCGTTACCTGTTGTCGCGCTCGCGTTCGCCGCTTTTGATCGAGCCAGACGATATTCTGGAGTTCACGCTCGATTCGCAGCCGGTACGGCCGCCCAAAGTGCAGCTCTATGCCGAGCGAGTCATTCACGGCTGCATCTTTGCGGCGCGCAGCGACGTGATGGCGGTGGTGCATCACCATGCGCCGGCGATCATGCCGTTCGCCATCGCCGGCAAGCCGGTCGTGCCGGTGTTTCATCTCGGCGGCACGATGGGGGAAGAGGCGCCGTTCTGGGATCAGCACGACGAGTTCGGCGACACCAATCTGCTGGTCGTCAAGCCGGAGGAGGGCCAATCGCTGGCGCGCGCGCTCGGCAAGCACTCCGCAGTGATGATGAACCGCCATGGCGCTACCGTGGTCGGCGGCAGTCTGAAGGAGATGGTGTCGCGCGCGATCTTCATGTGCCAGAACGCGCAGTATCAGTTGCAGGCGATGACGCTCGGCAAACCGCAGCCGCTCTATCCCGGCGAGGTCAAGCTTGCCGGTTCGCTCAGCCTGTTGCCGAATGTCGTTACGCGGACATGGGAATATTGGAGCATGCGCCTCGCCGCGAGCGGCGCTCTGCCGCCGCGCCGCAGCAACGCCAAAGCAACGCGTCGGCCGGTGCCGAAAACATCCCGGGTGACGCCGCGCGAGCGGCGGAAGGGCCGCCGCCGGTAATTGCCTGACAAAAAGGCGGGCGATGGGAATAAAGCTCTTCGTCCGCCGTTATAAAACGATTGGAGCGCGTTCTAAGAGCGAGATCGTTTTGGATTGAATCGATTGTCGCTCTAGCATTCTGATTGCGCATGATCTTTTCGGAAAACCGGTACCCATTTTTCCGGATCATGCTGTAGGAGACCGATGCTGACAGTCTCGCGCCGGCGTTTGCTGGCAGCCTCTTTTGGCCCTTTGCTGCCGAATTTGCTGCGGTCAGCCCCGGCAATCGCGGACGATATGATGTTTCCGGAAAATTTCGTTTGGGGCGCCTCGACGTCGAGCTATCAGATCGAAGGCGCGGTCGATCTCGACGGCCGCGGCAAAAGCATCTGGGACGTTTTTTCGCATTCGCCGGGGCGGGTGAAGGGCGGCGATACCGGCGACGTCGCCTGCGACCACTATCATCGCTGGCCGGAAGATATCGAGCTGCTCGCGCGCTGCGGCTTCACCGATTATCGCTTCTCGACGGCATGGCCACGCATCCTGCCCAATGGCGCCGGTGTCGTGGAACCGCGCGGTCTCGATTTCTACGACCGGCTGGTCGACGGGCTTGCGGCGCGCGCCATCACGCCGTGGCTGTGCCTCTATCACTGGGACTTGCCGCAGGCGCTCGAGGATCAGGGCGGCTGGCGCAATCGCGACACCGCGCAGAAATTCGCCGACTATGCCGGCACCGTCGCCAAGCGCCTCGGCGACCGCGTCAAGCACTGGATCACTTTCAACGAGCCCAATATTCACGCGCTGTTCGGCTATGGCACCGGCGAGAACGCCCCGGGCGTGAAAGGCCTGCCGAGCATGCTTGCGGCGATGCATAACCAGAATCTGGCGCATGGCCGCGCGGTGCAGGCGCTGCGCGCCGAGCGGACGGACTTCCGCCTCGGCACTGTCGTTTCATTGCAGCGGGCGCGGCCGACATCCGGCCGGGACGAAGATCGCCGCGCTACCGAGCGTTTCGAGGCCATGTGGAACGGCGCCTGTCTCGATCCGCAAATGCTCGGCCGCTACGCGGCGCCGGTCGCCGACGACTTCGCCCCGCTGATCATGGACGGCGATCTCGCGACGAT
Organism: Xanthobacteraceae bacterium; assembly: GCA_035483735.1. GTDB lineage: Bacteria > Pseudomonadota > Alphaproteobacteria > Rhizobiales > Xanthobacteraceae > BOG-931. The sequence continues at coordinate 37,850 of DATHPQ010000152.1, forward strand.
CCATCAGCGGCTCGATTTTATCGGCATGAATGACTATGCGCCGATGTATGTCAGGTCCGCGCCCGATAGCCTGTTCGGCGCCTGGTTCGGCGAATTGCCGCCCGGCACGCCGGTCACCGCCATGGGCTGGCCGGTCGATCCCGGCAGCCTGACCGAAGAGCTCATTCGCGTCAGCGCGCGCTACAACAAGCCGGAAATCTACATCACCGAGAATGGCGCTTGTTACGAAGACATTGTTGCCGGCGACGGCACGGTTCACGATGCCGAGCGCACCGCCTATATCCACGACCACCTCGCTGCGGCGCAGCGCGCCATTGCCGCCGGCGTCAATCTGCGCGGCTATTTCGTCTGGTCGCTGCTCGACAATTTCGAATGGGCGCAGGGCTACAGCCGGCGCTTCGGCATTGTCCGCGTCGACTTCGCAAGCCTGACGCGCAAGCCGAAGGCCTCGTATCAATGGCTCACCGAATTCATCGCTCAGCAGAAGCGCCGATAACAACGATCAGTGCCGGTCGCGCGCCGCCGCGCTGATGGCGTTGAGCATGACCTTGCGGTCCTTGTCGAGCACGGTGCGCACCGATTGCTGCTTGCCGATCTGGCCCATTTCGCGCTGGCGTTTGACGGTGGCCGTCGCCATCAGCGGCTCGACGCCGAGCTCGCGCAGCGTGTCGGCGACCTCTTCCATCTCGGCGGCGCGGCGTTCGCCATGGCTTGCCATGCGCTCGAGATTATAGGGCACGACCGTCGCCCAATCGAGGCCGGGATAATTGTTCTTCATCGAGACGGCGACTTCGTCGATCACGCCGGCGCGCGCGGCGGCGAGGAAGCACTCCATGGTCAGCGCTTCGATGCCTTTGATCATGACGCTGCGCACCATCTTGATCGCGGCGGCGGCGCCGGTTTCGGATCCCGCGACAGTGGCGCGCATGCCGAGTGCGGCAAGCGTCGGGGCGATCGTCTCGGCATGCGGCCCCGCGAGCAGTAGCGGCGTCTGATGCCGCGCCGGATAGATCGGCGCCAGCACCGCGACGTCGACATAGCGTGCGGTGTCGGCCAGAAGCTTCGCGGAGTCCTGCTTGCGGCCCGGCGACACCGAATTGATGTCGAGGAAAAACGGCTTGCCGGCGAGATGCGCCTTCACCGAATCCGCCGCCTCGGTGCTCGACGCTGCGGTCACCGCCGAAATGATGATGTCGGCGCCGCGTACCGCGTCCGCTGCCGAACCGGCGCACCGCACCCCGATTGTGTCCGCGGCAGCTTTAAGCTTTCCGCCCTCGGCTTGCGGAAACAGAAGGTCCCATGCCGCAATCTTTTCGACCGTGCCGGCCTCGCGCAACCCTGCGGCGATCGCCTGACCCGCTTCGCCAAAGCCAATGAAACACAGTGTCGGCTTACCGTTCGGCATGCGTGCTATTCCTTGAATTGCGCCAAATCGCGTCAGTGCCACCGGCGCAAGGTTCTTCGTTTGAGCATGATCTTTTCGGAAAACCGGTTTCCACTTTTCGGGATCATGCTCTAATGACAGCTATATATTCGAGATCAAAGCCGCCCGCGAGTGCCCCGATGAAGCCTTCCTCCTGTCGCGACCGCGTAGAACAGGCGCTGCTGCGCATTGCCGATCCGGGGGGCGAGGGGGCGCGGGCCTGCCTGACGGTCTATGCGGATGCGGCGCGCGCCGCGGCCGATGCGGCGGATGCCCGTGCGTCGCGCGGCTCAAGCCTCGGTCCGCTCGACGGCACTATCGTCAGCATCAAGGACCTGTTCGACGTCGCCGGTGAGCCGACCCGCGCCGGCTCGAAAATCCTCGCCGAAGAGGCCGCGCCGGCCAAAGCCGATGCCGTCGTGGTGCAGGGGCTGCGCGCCGCGGGCGCGGTGGTCGTCGCCAAGACCAACATGACCGAGTTCGCTTTTTCCGGCATCGGCGCCAATCCTCACTTCGGCACGCCGGGCAATCCGCGCGACCGCAAGCGCGTGCCAGGCGGCTCGTCGTCGGGCGCGCCGATTACGGTCGCCGACGGCATGAGCGACATCGCTATCGGCACTGATACCGGCGGTTCGGTCCGCGTGCCGGCCGGGCTTTGCGGCCTCGTCGGTTTCAAGCCGAGCCGGCAGCGCGTGCCGACCGGCGGCGCCTTTCCGCTGAGCAAGACGCTGGATTCGATCGGGCCGATTGCAAAAACTGTCGCCGATTGCGTCAAGGCCGATGCGGTCATGGCGGGCGAGAAATTTGTCCCGCTGGAGCCGATTGAGCTTGCCGGACTGAGGCTCGGCGTTGCGGTCGGACTTCCGCTCGAACGGCTCGACGACACTGTGGCCAAAGCCTTCTCGGCGGCGATGTCTCGGCTCAGCAGTGCCGGCTTGAACGTTATCCCGGGAGAATTTGCGCTGTTCGACGACATGGCCGCGATCAACAATCGCGGCGGCATTTCGCCGCCGGAAGCCTGTACCGTGCACCGCGACCGGATGCAGCGCCGCGCCGCCGATATCGATCCCAATGTCCGCGCCCGAATCGAGCGCGGCTGCGCGGTGACGGAAGCCGATTACGCCGACATGTTTCGCAAGCGGACTGAGCTCGTGGCCGCCATGGACGAGCGACTCAAGGCGTTCGACCTCATCGCCATGCCGACGACGTCTATCGTGGCGCCGACCATCGCGGAGGTTGCCGACCCGAGCGTCTTTGCCGCGCGCAATGCGGCGGTGCTGCGCAACACCTCGATTATCAATTTCTTTGATCTCTGTGCCATCTCGCTGCCGCTGCCGGATACGCAGCTTCCGGTCGGACTTATGCTGGCCGCGCGCAACGGCCATGATCGCACGCTCTTGCGGCTCGCGGACGCGGTCCTGCGGCATTTCGGCGGATAAATCAGTGCTTGCCGCAGCGCCCTTGCTTCCCTAGCATTTTGATCGACTAAGCGAAAAAAGCCTTCCGGGGAGGATTTTTATGACGCGCATCCGCATTTCACCCAATCGCCGTGATTTGCTCGTCGGTTCGGCCGCCGCCGTGGCCACAATGGCTGCGCCTTCGATCCTGCATGCCGAATTGGCGCCGCTGAAAGTCGGCGTGCTTTTGCCGCGCTCGGGTTTCGAGGCCGGCATCGGTCAGGACTGCCAGCGCGGCGCAGATGTGGCGCCGGCGATCCTGAAATCGCTCGGGCTGCCCGCTCTCGCGATCATGGATGCGGATACCGAATCCAATGTCGATACCGCGCGCGCCCGCGCCGAGAAGCTGATCAATGACGGCGCGCAGCTTTTGATGGGCGCCTTCGATTCCGGACAGACCGCGGCCATCGCCCAGGTCGCCGAGCAGAAAGGCATCCCGTTCATCATCAATATCGCCGCCGCGCCCGATATCACAGAGCAGGGCTATAAATTCGTCTTCCGCAATTTTCCGACCGCGCCCATGATTCTCTCGAGCGCCTTTGCCAATCAGCTCGAACTGTTCGGCATAGTCGGCGCCGCGCCCAAGACCGCGGTCTTCATGCATGTCAACGACACGTTCGGCACCGCGATGTCGAAAGGCATCGGCGTCGTCATGCCGAAATTTAACATGCCCTACACGATCGTCGACGAGATCGCCTACGATCCTGCGGCGCGCGATCTGTCGGTCGAAGTGGCGAAGGCCAAGGCCGCCAATGCCGATGCGCTCTTGGTCGTGAGCCGCCTCAACGATGCGATGCTGCTGACGCGGGAACTGGTCAAGCAACGCTGGACGCCGCAGGCGATCATGAGCATGGGGCCGGGCTGGTATGAGGATCAATATCTCAAGACGCTCGGCAAGCTATCCGACGGACCGATCAGCTTCGATCCATTCCAGGATCCCAACAAGAAGCTCAGCAAGGTGCTGGAAGACGCTCTCGCCAAAAGTAGCCCCGGCGTCAATCTGAGCACCAATCACGTCTATACTTTCGAGGCCTTGTTGATCGCCGCCGACGCCTATAAGCGCGCCGGTTCGGCCGATCCGAAGGCGCTGGCCGATGCCATCCGCTCGACCAATATCACCGACAATGTCAGCGTCGGGCCGGGGATCCAGTTCAACGCCAAGGGCCAGAACGACAAGCTCAAATGCGGCGTCATCCAGAACCGCGGCGGCAAACTCGTCGCGGTGGCGCCGAAAGAGGCCGCGGAAGCCAATGCGGAATGGCCGATGACACCGTATCAGAACCGCAGCTGAAGGCGCTGAGGTGTCGTTCGACGTCTATTTGAATGTTGCCGTCGGCGGCATCTTGACCGGCTTGATCTATGGCCTGATGGCGCTCGGGCTTTCGGTCGTGTTCGGCGTGGTGCGTGTCGTCAATTTCGCCCACGGCGAGATGATGACGATCGCGATGTATCTCGCGGTCGTGCTGTTCGCGCAATTTCATCTCGACCCGCTCTTGATGCTGGTGCCGATCGCGGCCGTGTTGTTCGTCTGCGGCTATGCCTTGCAGGCAGGCTTGATCAACCCGTTCATCACCCGGCCCGAGCATAGCCAGTTCCTGCTGTTGGTGGCGCTTGGACTGATCATCGTCAATTCGCTGCTGATCGTTTTCGGGCCGGATGCCCGCAGCGTCCAGACGTCTTATGCCTATGACAGTTTTCAGATCGGTCCGCTGATCGTCGATGCCTCGAAACTTTATGCCGGCGGTGCCGCGATCCTGCTCACGGCGCTGCTGTTTACGTTCTTCCGCTTCACCCGCACCGGTACGGCGATCCGCGCCTGCGCCGACAATTACACCGGCGCGCAGGTCGTCGGCCTCAACGTCAAACATCTTTATGCGCTTACCTTCGCCATCGGCGCGGCTTGTGTCGGCGCGGCGGGTGCGATCATGACGCTGGTTATCGACGTGACGCCGATGCTGGGCCCGACCTACACGCTTCTCGCCTTTGTCATCGTCGTCACCGGCGGCTTGGGCTCGATGCCGGGGGCGCTTCTTGGCGGCGTACTGATCGGGCTCACTGAAGCTATCGCCGGCCTTCTGTTCACGCCGTCGGCGAAGAGCATGTTCGCCTTCGCCATTCTGGTCCTGGTGCTGCTGTTCCGGCCGCAAGGCCTGCTCGGCAAGAGGCTTGCCTGATTATGGCTCGCGTGATCGCGCGCCTGTCGGGAAATCTGTCGGCGCGGACACTGTTCCTTCTTGCCGCTCTCGGCCTTGCGCTTCTGACCGCGCCTTTTTTCGCCAACGACTATCTGCTCACGGTCCTCATCCTCATTCTCTATTTCGCCTATGCCGGCCAGGCCTGGAACATCATGATGGGCTTTGCCGGACAGCTCTCGCTCGGGCACGCGATCTATGTTGGGCTTGGCGCCTATGTCGCGGCACTGTTGTTCACGCGTTACGGCATCGCGCCGTGGCTTGGGCTCCTGGCGGCGATACCTGTTGCCACCGCCTGCGGCGCCATTATCGGGTTTCTCGCCTTCCGCTTCGGCGTCGCCGGCGTCTATTTCGCTATCCTCACCATCGCCTTTGCCGAATTCGCGCGCATCGGCTTCGATCATCTCGACATCGTCAATGCCTCGGCCGGATTGTTTCTGCCGGTCGCGCAATACGCGCACAACGATCTGTGGCGGCTGCGCGGCAGCCCGACGATGTTCTATTACGTGATCCTCGCGGCGACCGCGCTTGCTTTCGTGCTCAGCCGCGCTTTGTTGCAGAGCCGGATCGGCTATTTCTGGCGTGCCATCCGCGAAGACGAAATCGCCGCCCGTGCCGCCGGCATCGATACATTCCGCTACAAAATGTATGCGGTGATGATCTCGGCCGCGGTGACCGCATTTGCCGGCGTTTTTTACGCGTTCTTTTACAACAATCTTTTCCCCGAACAGGTTTTCAACATTTCGCGCTCCATCGAGATCATTCTCGGCCCGGTCATTGGCGGCGTGGGCACGCTGTTCGGGCCGATCCTCGGCGCATTCATTCTCACCGGCCTTGCCGAGACGCTCAACGCCGTGATGCTGCATTTTGGCTTGGACCTGCCTGGTGCCAAGCAGGTGTTCTATGGGATTTGCCTGCTCATCGTCGTGCTGGCGCTGCCCAACGGGGTGTGGCCGTGGCTCAAGCGCCGTCTCGGCCTTGCGGAGGAGCTGCAATGACGGCGCTGCTCTCCGTACAATCCGTCAGCAAGCGGTTTCGCGGGCTTGTTGCCATCGACGGCGTCAGCTTCGAGGTGCCGGACGGCGCGATGTTTGCCGTCATCGGTCCGAACGGCGCCGGCAAGACCACGCTGTTCAATCTGATCGCCGGCGCGATGGCGCCAAGCAGCGGTGCGATCACCTTTGCCGACGGCCGGATCGACGGGATGACAGCTGATGCCGTGTGCCGCCGCGGTCTCGCCCGCACCTTTCAATTGGTGCGGCCGTTTCCAGGACTAAGCGTGGAGGACAATGTCATTGTCGGCGCGCTGCGGCATGCCCGCGACGTCGCTTCGGCGCGCGAGCACGCGCTGACTTTGCTGCGGCGTCTCGATCTGTTCGACAAGCGCCATCAACTTGCTGCGACCCTGACCTTGCCGGACCGCAAGCGCCTCGAAGTCGCCCGTGCGCTCGCCACGAAACCGCGGCTCCTTCTGCTCGACGAAGTCATGGCGGCCCTGCGGCCGACCGAAACCGACCGCATGGTCGCAACGCTTCGGGCCCTCAATCGCGAGGACGGCTTGACCATTCTTCTGATCGAGCATGTCATGCGCGCGGTTATGGCATTGGCATCGCACGTACTCGTGCTCGATCACGGCACCGCCATCGCCGAAGGCACACCGGAGCAGGTCGTGCACGATCCGGCGGTGGTGCAGTCCTATCTCGGCCAATCTGATCGCGAAGTCGGAGCGGTGTGATGCTGCGCGTCGAGGGGCTCGATCTGTTCTATGGCGACGCCCAGGCGCTCGACGATGTGTCGCTCGACATCGCACAAGGAACCATTGTCGCCATCGTCGGCGCCAACGGCGCCGGCAAGACCACGTTGATCCGCACCATTGCCGGCATGCAGCAGCCGGCGCGCGGCCGCATCCTGTTCCGCGATATCGACATTACCGGCTGGTCGAGCCATCGCGTCTGCGACCTCGGCATCGGGCAGGTCGCGGAGGGCCGCCAGGTTTTTCCGACGCTCACTGTCGACGAAAATCTCGATATGGGCGCGATGTTGCCGCGGGCGCGCGCCGCGCGGGCGAAGAATCGCGAGCGCGCCTTCGCCATTTTCCCGCGGCTCGCCGAGCGGGCGCGGCAGCCAGCCGGGACATTGTCCGGCGGCGAGCAGCAGATGCTCGCCATCGGGCGCTGCCTGATGGGCGCGCCGGAACTGATCATGTTCGACGAGCCGTCGCTCGGCCTCGCGCCCGCCATCGCTCACGACGTGCTCGATGTGATCCGCGCGCTTAATCGCGACGGCATCACCTGTGTGTTGGTCGAGCAGAATGTGGCGCTCTCGCTCAAACTCGCGAGCCACGCCTATGTGTTGGAAAACGGGTGCATCACGCTTACCGGCAGCGGTGCCGAACTGTTGTCCGACGACCGCGTGCGCAGCGCCTATCTCGGGCTTTAGAGCATGATCCGGAAAGCACGCCCTTGGACTTGATCCGAAGGTGGAACCCGGTTTTCCGAAAAGTTCACGCGCAATGAAAATTTTGAGCTTATTGGGCCGGCCGCCGGATCTTGTCCATCAGTGCGGTGAGTGCGCCGACGCGGGCGCTGAGCGGGGCGAACGGAAAGGCTTGGCGCAGCCGGTTGTAAACGTCGGCGGCGCTCGGCGCCTCGATATCGGTAAGCGCGGCCGCCATCGCACGCGCCATCTCCGCCTCTGGACGGCCGCTGATTGGTGCCGGAACCATCGTGACTTCGCCGAAAGGCATCGGTGATTGTATCCGCAATGTGACGCGACGGGCCGTCATCTCATGCTCCAGTCGGATTGTGATTTCCTGCTAACGCGCCACATTCGCCGGGGTTCCGATGCAAAATAAGAAGGCCCAGGATTGCGTTTTGCAATCCGGGCCAAAGTTCAATCCGGTGATCGAAGCAACGAATTACTTCAGCGGCTGGCCAATGGTGACGTTGAGCTTGCCGACGCCTTCGACCTCGCACTCGATCTTGTCGCCGGCAACGGTGGCTGCGACGCCCGACGGCGTACCGGTCATGATGATGTCGCCTGCTGCGAGCTCGACCATCTCCGACAGCTTGGAGATGATTTCCGGCACGTTCCAGATCATCTGATTGAGATCGCCGTCCTGGCGCAGCTTGCCATTGACCTTGAGCGTGATGTGGCCCTTCCCGGGATGTCCGATTTCTGACGCCGGCTTGATCGGGCCGCAGGGCGCCGAATGATCGAAGGCCTTGCCGACTTCCCACGGCCGCTTGATGTCGCGCGAGGCGATCTGCAAGTCGCGGCGCGTCAGGTCGATGCCGACGGCATAGCCATAGACGCAATCGAGCGCCTTCGCGGTCGGAATATTGCGGCCGCCGCTCTTGAGCGCGACCACGAGTTCGACCTCGTGATGCATGTCCTTGGTCAGTGACGGATAGGGCGACGTGCCGCCGTCCGGCACGATGGCGTCGGCCGGCTTGGCGAAGAAGAACGGCGGCTCGCGCACGTCATTGCCCATCTCCTTGATGTGCTCGACGTAATTGCGGCCGACGCACCACAGGCGGCGGACCGGAAAATATTTGTCGGTCCCGGCGACGGCGATGACGGCCTGCGGCGGCGGCGGGATCACGTAACTCTTCGCGTCGGTGCTCATGGTTGCTTTCAGTTGGTCACTTTCAGGTTGGTGGGAGAGAAAATACTTCTGACGTGTTCAATCGGAGAGATTTAAGCGGACTGGGCAATCTCGGGAACCGGCACCGGCGCGACGATCAGCTCTGGCGCCGCCGATGACTGTTCCTTGAGCTGCAGGCGATAGAAGCTCGCATAGCGGCCGCTCTTGCGCAGCAATTCGTCGTGCCGGCCGCTCTCGACGACCTGCCCGTTCTCGACCACCAGGATCGTATCGGCATCCCGGATCGTCGACAGGCGATGGGCGATGACGAGTGTGGTGCGGCCCTTGCACAATTCGGCGATGGCTTCCTGCACGTAACGCTCGGATTCTGAATCAAGCGAGGCGGTCGCCTCGTCGAGCAGAATGATCGGCGCGTTCTTGATCAGGGCGCGTGCGATCGAGATGCGCTGGCGTTGGCCGCCGGAGAGCTGCATGCCGTGCTCGCCGACCTGGGTGTCATAGCCCTGCGGGAAACCCATGATGAAATCGTGCGCATGCGCGGCCTTCGCCGCGGCGACGATCTCGGCCTCGCTGGCGTCGAGCTTGCCGAGCGCGATGTTCTCGCGAACGCTGCCGCGGAACAGGTGCACGATCTGGCCGACATAGCCGATCTGGTGGCGCAGCGAGTTGCGCGACACGGCTGCGATATTCTGGCCGTCGATCAGCACGCGGCCTGAGCCGACATTGTAGAAGCGCAGCATCAGGTTAAGCACGGTCGACTTGCCGCCGCCCGAAGGGCCGACCAGCGCGGTAACTTGGCCGGGCTGCGCCACCAAGTTCATGTTCTGCAGCACTGGCGCGTCGGCGCGATAGGCGAAGTTCACGTGATCGAATTCGACGCGGGATTCGGTCAGCTTCAGCGCCGGCAGATCGTCGTCGTTCGGCTCCCCCGGCGGACTGTCGATGATCTCGTAAAGCACGCGCACGCCGACCAGATTATTGTTGAGGTCGATATTGAGCCGCGCCAGCCGCTTCGCCGGCTCGTAGGCGAGCAGGAAGGCCGCCATGAAGGAGACGAATTCGCCGGGCGTCGCGCCGGTCTCGACCACGCGATAGCCGCCGTAGATCGAAGCAAGCGCGACGGTGAAGCCGCCGAGCATTTCCATGATCGGGCTCGCCCGATTGGCGACGCGCGCCATCTTATTCGACTCGTGCTGCACCGCGGTCACGCTGTCGTTGAGGCGCCGCCGCATCTCGTCCTCGAGGCCGAAGGCCTTAACCATGCGCATGCCTTGCAGCGACTCCTGCATCGTTTCGATGATGCGGGTGCCGCCGTTGAATTGCATGCGGGCGATGCCGCGCACGCGGCGGATAACCTTGCGTAGAAAGTAGAAGGCCGGCGGCGCACCAATGAAGCCGAACAGCGACATCGCCGGATCCTGAATCACCATCACGACGCAAAGTCCGATCAGCGACATCAGATCGCGGCCGATCGCGGTGATGAGGAGATTGATCACGCCGCTAACGGCGTTGGCGCCGGTGGTCAGCCGCGCGATGAATTCGGAGGAATGCCTGTCGGCAAAGAAGCCGATATTTTCCGCGAGCAGCTTGTCGAACAGACGACGTTGATTGTCGGCGATGATGCTGTTGCCAATCCACGACAGCGTGACCGTCGAGCCGTAAGTGGCAAAACCTTTCGCGGCGAAAATCACCATCGCGATCACGCCGATGACGACGATGCCGTGATAGTTGTGATTGACATAGGCCTCGTTCGTCATCGAGCCGAGCAGATAGGCGGTCAGCGCCGTGGCGGCAGCCGAAATCGCCATCAGCGCGAAGGCGAGCGTATAGCGCGGCCAATGTACGAGCGCCTCATCCACGAGCAGACGGCGAACCAAAGAATAGGTCGAATAATCGTCAGTGGAACTGGCCGTATCGGCTTTCATACGCAATCCATCTCATCACTTGGATCGGGCCCGATCTTTTCGGAAAACCGGTGGCCACTGTTCCGGATCATCCCCCGGCTGCGGCAGGGGCGCAGCAGCCCGTTCCTTGCCCGCAACGGCAGGGCTTTTCAAGTGAATTCAGGGCTTGCCATTGACCCGATTGGGCTTTCCGCCCTGGCGGACGCGGAAAGCGGCGCCTGCCGGCGTTTCAGTTGCGGCTGTCGGCAACCCGGGCTGTCGGCGCGGATCGCCGTGTTATCAGCTTACGCTCCCAGGTGAGCGCGTGGCCGACAATGATCGAAAGATCGTCGAAGCGCGGTTGCCAGCCGAGCATCGCGCGCACGCGGTCGCTCGCCGCGACGATCCGCGCCGGATCGCCATCGCGCCGCGGCGCCATCTCGACCTTGAAGTCGGCACCTGCCAAACGTTTGACCGTGTCGACGACTTCAAGAACCGAAAAGCCGCGACCGTAGCCGCAATTGAGCGTCAACGACGGACCGCCTGAACGCAGATGGCGCAGCGCGTCGGAATGCGCGCGCACCAGGTCGCTGACATGGATATAGTCGCGGATGCAGGTGCCGTCCGGTGTCAGATAGTCGGTGCCGAAGACTTGCATCTTCGGCCGCAGCCCAAGCGCGGTTTCGGCGGCGACCTTGATCAGATGCGTCGATGTCGGGCTCGATTGACCCGTGCGGTTTAGCGGATCGGCGCCGGCGACGTTGAAGTAGCGCAAGATCACATGGCCGAGCCCATGCGCGCGGCCGGCATCGCCCAGCATGATTTCAGTCATCAGCTTCGACCAGCCATAAGGCGAAATCGGCTGCGTCGGCGCGTCTTCCGGCACCGGGATCGTCGTCGGATTGCCGTAGACAGCGGCGGTTGAGGAAAAGATGAAACGGTGCACGCCGGTCTTGACCGCGCATTCGATCAGCGCGCGCGAATTGGCGGTGTTGTTGCGATAATAGCCGAGCGGATCGCGCACCGAATCTGGCACCACGATCGAAGCGGCGAAGTGAATGATCTCGCTGACGTTGTGCTCGCGGATGAGTTTGCTGACGAGTGGCTGATCGCCGGTTTCGCCGACAATCAGCGGCACGCCGTCGGGAATCGCCCCGCGGTGGCCGGTCGAGAGATTGTCGAGCACCACGACCGGTTCGCCGGCGTCGCGCAGCTCGTTCACCATCTGGCTGCCGATATAGCCGGCGCCGCCGGTGACCAGGACCGTCATGAGATCGCTCTCCTGGCGCGTGTCCCGGAAAAGTGGATACCGGTTTTCCGACAAGGACATGCGCAATCGAAAGTTTGGCGATACATCAAATCGATGAAAACCTCGTTAGGCCGGTTGTCCCACGCCTTTCCCGGGAAGGACCGCCGTGAGGACGTTTTCCACTGCCGAAATCACCTGGCTTGGGGCGATATCGCGCATGCAGCGCTGATGGCCGAGCCGGCAGACCGGTTTATGGCAGGGCCGGCAGTCGAGCTGGCTCGTCGTTTCTATGGTCGCGGCCAGCGGATTGAGCGGCGCCCAATGCCAGGCGCTTGTCGGGCCGAAAATGCCGATGGAGGGCGTGCCGAGCGCGGCCGCCACATGCAAAAGCCCGGAATCGTTCGATACCGCCGCGCTGGCGCAGGCAAGCGCGAGGACGGCGTTGCGCAGGTCGGTGCCGGTGAGATCGCACGCCTGGGTGTTGCCGACGATTTCCTGAGCCAAAGGCGTCTCGGCCCGCCCGCCCAGGATCCAAACAGCAAAGCCGTCGGCCGAGAGCTTTTGCGCCAGCGCCGCATAGGATTCTTTTGGCCAGCGCTTTGACGGCCCGACGGCGCCGGGCGCGAGCGCCACGACCGGACGACGGTCGCCGTCGAGCTCACGTTTTTTTCGCCAGGCTTCAGCCTCTGCGGGCGGAACCTTCAGCTCCGGCAACGGCCAATCCACAGGTATTTCGGCGCCCGGCGGCAGCGCCAGCGCGCCGCAGCGGTCCACCATGCGCGGCAGCTTCTTTTCGCCGGATCGGAGGTCATTGAGCAGGAAAAAGCGCGCCTCGCCGATAAAGCCGGTCCGCTCGGGAATGCCGGCAAAGTAGGGAGCGAGCGCGGCTTTCCAGGTGCGCGGCATGACCAGCGCCGTGCCGTAACCTTCGCGCCTCAGCAGCGCTGCCAGTGCTTTCTGCCGACCGAGCGCGAGGCGGCTGCGCGGCAGGTCGGCGACCACGGCCTTGCGCAGGCCGGGCATGTAATCGGTCAGCGGCGCGCAGAGCGCAGTCGCCAGCATATCGACGGGACGGCCTGGAAAGCGCTGACGGAGCAGCTTCACCACCGAATGACAGCGGACGAAGTCGCCGATCCACTGATAGGGCACAATGAGAATGGGCGAATTGTCGCCGGCGCCCTCGGTGTTTTCAGGGGATAGGGTATGATATGAATTGTAATTCATATCTTATCTATGAATCTATATTCACTTATTCTGGCCGCCTTTGCTTGGCTAGCCTGCTTGCGATGGCCTGTCCAGTGTTGCACGGGGGCAAGGACAAAGGGCAAAAGACTGGGCAAGGAACTGACAAGGACCGGAGCAAAGGCGGCCGGTCTAGGAACGGGTGCTCATCGTGGGCGGCGCGGCGCTCATCTCCGTCATCGTCACGACCTATGATCGCGAAGACGCGCTCGATGCAGTCTTGCGCGCGCTGTCGCGGCAGACCGACCGCAATTTCGAAATTGTCATAGCCGACGATGGCTCTGATTTGTCGACGCAGGGGCTTATCCAGAACTGGCGCGCGCGGCTGCCGGTCGCGCTGAAGCACGTTCGCCATGAGCATCGCGGTTTCCGCGGCGGCGAGATTCGCAACCGCGGCATCGTCGCGAGTGCGGGCGAGCTTTGCATCTTTCTTGACGGCGATTGCTTGCCTGACGCCGATTTTGTCGCCGCGCATCGGGCGCTCGCCGAGCCGGACTGGTTCGTCACCGGCAATCGTATCCTGTTGTCTCGCGAATTGACGGAGGCCGTGCTCGCGCAAGGTGAGCCTGCCGAGCAATGGTGTTATCCAACGCTCGTGAACAAGCGGTTCCATGGCGGCATCAACCGGCTGATGCCGACGCTGCGTTTGCCGTTGGGCCCGCTCCGCAAGCTCAATCGCGGCAGTTGGAAAGGCGCGCAAACCTGCAATCTTGCCGTGGCGCGCAGCGACCTCGATCGTATCGACGGCTTTGATTGCAGCTATGCCGGCTGGGGCCTGGAAGATTCCGATCTGGTCGTACGCCTTCTGCATGCCGGCGTGCGGCGCAAGGACGGCCGTTTCGCGACCGGCGTGCTGCATCTGTGGCATCCGCACAATGACCGCGCGCAGCTGCAAGCCAATCAGGCGCGGCTTGACGAGGTTCTCGGTGGCAGCCGCACGCGTGCGCTGCGCGGCATGTCCGCGCTCAGTGCTGAGGCGGGTGCACGGCCCCAGGACATCTCCGCGGTGGCGCAGCCATGACGCCGATGCGATTGTCCGGCACTCCCCGCATTCTTGTCGTGGCACTGCGCCGGCTCGGCGACGTGCTTTTGACGACGCCGCTGATCCGCAGCGTCAAACGGGCCTATCCGGATGCGGCGATCGACGCGCTGGTCTTTGCCGGCACGCAAGGTGTTCTGGCGGGCAATCCGGACCTGAAAAATGTTCTGACAATTCCGTCCCGTCCCAATCTCGGTGAGACGCTTGCGCTTCTACGTCGGACGGCGAAACGCTACGACTTGGCGCTGTCGACCCAGACCGGCGACCGGCCGACGACACTCGCCGTTGTCGCCGGCCGGCAAAGCGTCGGCCTTCTTGAAGCCAATGGTCTTGCCGCCACCGCCAAGCGCGCTCTGCTCAGCCGCTCCTGCGTGACCGATCGCGACCAGCATCGTGTTCTCGACATGCTGCGGCTGACCGAGCTCGTCGGCATTCCTGCGCATGCCGAAGTGGTCTGTCCTGCCGGCGCGACGTGTTCGGATTTGGTTCCGGCCAAATCCTATGCCGTCATACATGCGGCGCCGATGTTCACCTACAAACGCTGGGCGATGGACGGCTGGCGCAAGCTTGCCGTGGCTTTGCGCGAGCGCGGGCTCGGCACCGTCGTCACCGGCGCCGCGTCGGATCGGGCTTATCTGGATGAGATCTGGCAAAGTGGCGATCACGCCGGCGATGTCGTGCGTCTCGACGGCAAGCTCGAATGGCCGGAACTCTCAGCCGTGATCGGCGCGGCGCGGACCTATATCGGTCCCGACACTGCGATCACCCATCTTGCCGCGGCAACCGGCGTGCCGACCGTGGCGCTTTATGGTCCGACCGATCCACGGATTTGGGGACCGTGGCCGCGCGGCGGGCTCGATCGCGCCTGGGAGCCATCCGGCACGATTCAGCGGCGCGGCAATGTCTGGCTCGTGCAAAACCCGTTGCTGTGTTTGCCGTGTCAGCAGGAAGGCTGCGATCGCAGGCTGAACAGCCGCAGCCAATGTCTCGACGAATTGACGGTGATGCAAGTCGTGTCGGCCGTCGACGAAGCGCTGACTATGCGGCAGGCGGCATGACGCGGCGCAACGCGGCGCCGGAATTCTGCGTCAGCCTGGCGACTCCGGCGCGCGTGTCATAGAGCGGCTGCCAGCCGGCGGCGACGAGCTTGCCGCTGTCGACACGCAGGTTGCCGCAATAACGATCCCAGATATTGCCGAGCCGCATCATGCGCAGCGGCCATTCGGCGTACTGCACCTGCGACGGCAATAGCAGCGCGCGGCGGCCTTCGGCGTGGCGTATCGCTCGGATCAAGTCGGCCATATTCGGCGGGATTCCAGGATCGGCGACCAAATAAACGTCATTGCTCGCCGTAGGCATGGCGACCACGAAGTTCAGCGCCGATAGAAAATTATCGATGCCGAGATAAGACCGCCGATTGGTGAAATCGCGGACCGGCAGCGGCAGTGGCGAGACTGCCGCACGCAGCAGAAAGGCAAGCCCGCCGGCCATGCCGGGACCGTAAACCGGGGCGAGCCGCAAGATCGTGAACGGCACGCCCGAGGCGCGCAACGCGGTCTCGGCGGCAAGTTTCGAACGGCCTTGCGCGTCAACCGGCGCGGCGGCATCGCGCTCGACGAGCGCATGGTCGGCGGCCGATCCGTTCTGCGCCGAGAGTGAAGAGGCATAGATGAAATGACGAATGCCGGCCTGCGCCGCGGCGGCGGCGAGCCGCGTCGTCGCCTGATGATTGACGATGTCGTAGAGCGCCGAGCGGCGCAGGCCGAGCTTTCGCTCCAGTCCGGCGAGATGGATCACCGTGTCGATGCCGTCGAGCAGCGGCGGCCAATCGAAAGGTTCTCCAAGATCCGGGTGGCGAATGAACTCGACATCGGCAGGAAACGGCGGCGTCGGCGTGCGGCGGGAGGCGGCGCGTACGGCAAGCGGACCGGCGCCGCCGTTGCCGGCAAAGGCCGCGTCGGCAAAAGCCATGACTGCGGCGCTGCCGAGAAAGCCGGTAGCGCCGGTGATCAGTACGCGACGTGGCGGACTAGTGGTGTCGCGGTTCATTGCCGTGATCCGAATCAATCGCTGCGGCAAAATAAGGAGCGGGCATGACACTTCATGTGATGGCGAACATATATGCGTTTAATAGAGCGGTGGCTGCATCGGAGCGGTGGGCCGTCCGAGCTCGCCCGATACCAGATCAAACTGCGTGTAGGTCTGCGCCTCGCAAGAGTCGGTTTCGACGGCATAGCGCGCGTCGCTGACGGCGCCGTCCTGAATGAAGATCGCATAAATACGGGTGTGCCCGTGATCGTGGAAGCGCACGCAAGCGAGCCAGCTCCACCCTTTGATCGTCGTCACCCAGCGCAGCCCCGAAATCTCGAAGCCGTCGTAGGCGCGGACATCCTTCAACACCGATTGCAGGTATTTAGCCGAGAGCGACACGTAACCCGGTTCCCCGCCCGGCGGCATGGCGTTATTCGAAAGCGCAATTTCGCTGCATCCGGCGAGCGCGATCACGGCCGCGGCGCAGGCCGCACAGCGCGCTAGCGGCCGAAACCAGCGGATCAGGCGGCCAGACCACAGTCCCGCCACGAAAGCCATCCATCTGGGGGCGGGCTCAGCCGATTGAAAACGCCGATCGCCGTATTCTAAAACGGGCCGCGGTGAGTGGGATATCGCAAGGCGGCGGCTTGGCAAGCAGCTTGGTGAGCGACTTGGTGGGCGACTCGGCATAACGACACCGCTAATGACCTGCTACGCGATCGGACAAGATGGTTAACGGCGCTCGATGCACTCGCCGAGCGGGTCCAACAACCCGGCGGCCATCATGATTGTCAAACGGCTCGTTGCCGCAGGCATTGTGCTGTGGCTTGGCGCAGCGCTCGGCGCCTGTAGTCCCTTTGCCGGCTATGTCGCCGATAGCTGGCCACATTGGGCCGGTGGGCTGCCGCCCGATGCGCCGCCGCGGCCGGGAGCACCCGGCTATGATGAATTCATTGCGCATGGTGAGCCCGCGCAAAATACGACAGCGCCTGCGGCCGACGCCGCGAATGGGACGACGACCGGCGCAACGCCATCTGCCGCTCCCGCAATTGCCGCCGCGGGTCCGCCGTCCGGCAAAGCGCAAAGCCGCAAGACACCGAGCGGCAAGAACGGCAAAGTCCAAATCGGCCGGGTGCAATCCGCTCCGGCGCCGGCCACTGCCGCGCAAGAGCGCGAAGCGCCCACACCGGCCGAGCCTGTCGAAAATCCGCCGGCCGAGGATACCAGCGTCGTGAAAGGCGGCCTTTATTAGATCGCCTTGTGCGGTCGCAGGTCGATCGTATATTCGGTGCATCAGGCCACGCCGGCGCGCAGCAGATCGTGAAAATGCACGATGCCGATCGGCCGGCCCGATTCCACGACCATGAGCGCGGTGATTTTCGACGCGTTGAGGATTTGCAGCGCCTCGCTCGCCAATTGGTCGGGGCGAACCGTCTTCGGCGACGCCGTCATGACTGCGTCGACCGGCGCCTGCAGCAGGTCCACGCGCATGTGACGGCGCAAATCGCCGTCGGTGATGACGCCGGCAAGCTTGCCGTCCGGGTCGGTAACTGCGACGCAACCGAAACCTTTCGCCGACATTTCGACGATCGCTTCCGACATCGGCGCGCCACGTTTGATCAGGGGCACGGCGTTGCCGGGATGCATGACGTCACGGACGAATTTCAACGCGGCGCCGAGCTTGCCGCCGGGATGAAATACGCCGAAGTCGAGCGCGGTGAAGCCCCGGGTTTCAAGAAGCGCCATGGCGAGCGCATCGCCGAGCGCAAGCTGCATCAAGGAGGATGTCGTCGGCGCGAGATTATGCGGACAGGCTTCGCTCGCGGGAGGCAGCGTCAACACGATGTCGGCGGCTTCGCCGAGCGTGCTGTCGGCATTCACCGTGATGGCGATCAGCGCGATGCGGAAGCGTCGGGAATAGGTGATCAGGTCTTTCAGCTCTTCGGTCTCGCCCGACCATGACAGCGCCAGCATCACGTCGTCCGACGTGATCATGCCGAGGTCGCCATGGCTCGCGTCGGCGGCATGGACGAAGAAGGCGGGCGTGCCGGTCGAAGCAAGCGTGGCTGCGATCTTGCGCGCGACATGGCCGGATTTACCCATGCCGGTGACGATGACGCGGCCGCGCGCTTGGCGAATGGTTTCCACCGCCGCGGCGAAGCGCGCGCCGAGACCGTCCGACATGGCCGCGGCCAGCGCGGTCAGCCCGCCGGATTCGGTGGCGAACGTGCGCAGCGCCGAGGCGACGTGGGGATTATCGACAGGAGTAGGCTTTCTCGCGTCGGACGCACTCATCTTCGCACGTGTCCTCACTCGCAACTCCGGTCTCGAACTCTCGCCGCGGCGGTGGCGCGGCGTATTCTCAAGTTTAATTGCCCCAGGCGGCAAAGGCATCAGCGAAAGCGCGATCGCCGGGCGGACCCTTTTCCAATGCCAGAATGGCGCGGCCGCCATTGTTATAGACGATCGGAATATCGAACCAGGGCCGGCTCTTGAGCAATTGAACATTGCGCTGCAAGTCGGCATCGACCGCGGACAGGCCGATCAGGAAGAAGCCGTTGGTGACTTTCACGGCAAGGCCCGCAAGAGGGGTGCCGCGCGCCTGCTCGGATTCTTTCATCAGAACGCCGGGCACATTGGCGACGCCGCCGCCGGAAAAGTCGGGCGGCAGATTGAACATGATCTCGATCGTATGGCTCGCCGGAAGCGCCTGGTCGGTATTACGGCGCAGCGTCCAGGTGATGGTCATGTGCTGTTCGGGAATTTCGATATCCGCGCGGACCTCGAGTTCCGGCGCAAGCCCGGTGCCGGGCGATACGGTTTCGGTGCGCCAAACGGCGGAGCCGACGAATTGCTTGCCCTGCGGGTTGTTCGGATCTTCCTGATAGAGCACGACGCGCTGGGCGACCGCGGGACCGGCCTGGCTGCTCGGCGCGGTGCCGGAAGACGTGCCGGCGCCTTGGTCTTGCGGCACGCGTCCGGGGAATTTCGGCTCCGCCGTCGGGGCCTGCGCCGACTGGGTTTGCCGTGACCGCAGATGCGAGAAGAACTGATAGAGATGGGTGATGTTGGACCATTGCCACGATACCGTGGCGGTGAGGCCGGCAAGAATGATCAAGACGACGGCAAGCTGGGCATAGCCGCGATAGGATCGCGGCGGGCGCGGCTCTTCATAATGATCGTCGTGATCGCGCGCATAACCCCGCGCCCCGGGCCGGGGAAATGCCGTGGCGTCCTCGACCATCTCATAGGACGGCTCGAGCGAGCGCATCTGCGGCGCTTCTTCGAGGACATCGGAATCGTCCGCGGTAAATCGTGGCTCGACGCGGCCGCGCGTCGGCGGCAGGTCGTCATCGTCGGCATAACGTTGGGGCGAAGGGTTGCCGTAGAAGTCGCGTGTATCACGCGCCGATTTGGCCGCTTGGGCCGAAGCCGAGCCGAGATCTTCGACCTCGTCGACGACGCTGCGCAACCCTTTGAGCCCATCGCGCGGTGGCGGCGCGGCGCGCGCATTCAATAGACGGCTGCGGGCGCTCGGTTGCGGCGGGCTTGCGGCTTCATCGGGCAGCAGATCGCCGGGGACGCGTAGCGGCGGCGGTTCGCCCCGCTGCAGTTCCGGGCGCGGCGCCGGCTGAACGCCGGCGAAGGGGCCGCCGGGCAAAGGACCCGGCGAGGCATTTGGTAGGGGATTTGATAGGGGACCTGGCGCGGCGCGCTCGCGGCGCGGCGGCGGGGCCGATTGAACGGGCGCAGGAGGCTGAGGCGGCGGAGGTGGCGCCTGGGGCCGTGGCGGCGGACTTGACCGCAACGGCGGTGCCGCTGGGCGCGGCTCGGTGCGCGATCTGCGCACGGTCTCGGCCTCGACTTTGCGAATGGCATCTTCAAGCGCCAATCGCTCGCGCGTGATGTCGGCCTCCGACAGCGGCGGATCGATGCTGCGCAATTGCGAGACCAAAGCCGCGCGCGCCCGCTCGTACAGTGCCCGGCGAGCTTCGCCGGAGCTGGTGCCGAGGCCTTCGACGGCACGGGCAATGAGCGGGTGATAATCTGCCATTTTATCAGTTTACGCTTGTTACCAGATTTCGGCTCGCCAAAGTTTCAAGCTTCGAAAGGGTTTTGCATGAGGATCGTGTCCTCGCGTTCCGGGCTGGTCGAAAGCACGGCAGCCGAGCAGCCGACCAGCTCTTCGATCCGGCGCACATATTTGATGGCCTGCGCGGGCAGGTCCGCCCATGATCGCGCATGTGCAGTCTTTTCCCGCCAGCCGGCGATTGTCTCGTAGATCGGCTCGACCTGCGCCTGCGCGTGCTCGCTGGCCGGCAGATAATCGATCTCGCGGCCGTCGAGCCGATAGCCGATGCAGACTTTGATCTCGTCGAAGCCGTCGAGAATGTCGAGCTTGGTCAGCGCCAGGCCGTCGATGCCGCTCGTCCGCACCGTCTGCCGCACCAGCACGGCATCGAACCAACCGCAGCGTCGCGGCCGGCCGGTCACGACGCCGAATTCCTTGCCGCGTTCACCCAGCATTCGGCCGATCTCGTTCTTCTGTTCCGTGGGGAACGGACCCTCGCCGACCCGAGTCGTATAGGCTTTGCAAATGCCGAGCACATATCCGATCGCGCCTGGTCCGAGCCCCGATCCTGTCGCCGCTTGCGCTGCTACCGTATTCGAGGATGTGACAAATGGATAGGTGCCATGATCGACGTCAAGCAATGCGCCTTGCGCACCTTCAAACAAGATGCGCTTGCCCTCGCGGCGTTTTTGATCAAGCAGCGACCATACGGAATCCATATAAGGCAGCACCAAGGGCGCCACTTTCACGAGGTCGTTACGCAATTCTGCGGCATCGACGGGCTCGAGCCCAAGCCCCTTGCGCAGCGCGTTGTGGTGCGTGAGCAGCCGTTCGATCTTGCGGTCAAGCGTCGCAGTGTCGGCGAGATCCATCAGACGGATGGCGCGGCGGCCGACTTTGTCCTCATAAGCCGGGCCGATGCCGCGGCGCGTCGTACCGATTCGCAATGCCGCATTGGCCGATTCGCGGATGCCGTCGAGTTCGCGGTGCAGCGGCAGGATCAGCGCGGTATTTTCGGCGATGCGCAGATTGTCGGGCGTCACGGAGACGCCTTGTTTCTTAAGATTGGCGATCTCGTCGAGCAGCGCGTGGGGATCGAGTACGACGCCGTTGCCGATCACCGATAGCTTTCCAGGCCGCACCACGCCCGAGGGCAAGAGCGACAATTTGTAGGTGACGCCGCCAATGACGAGGGTATGGCCGGCATTGTGGCCGCCCTGAAAGCGCACGACGATGTCGGCCTGCTCGGAGAGCCAGTCGACGATCTTGCCTTTACCCTCGTCTCCCCACTGGGAGCCGACCACGACAACATTCGCCATGAGGAGATATCCCCAAA
>DATHPQ010000153.1:0-14343 GCA_035483735.1 Xanthobacteraceae bacterium
TAATCCTTCTGCATCCGGAACGCTTCGTCATGCGTGACCTTGAGCAGGCCGACGATGTAGTCGCGGATGCGCACATCGACCTGCTGCCACAGATTCAAATGATGCGGATAGAGCGTGTTGTCGAGGTCGAAGACCCAGGTCGCGACACGCCGAAAGGTTTCAATATCTTTGGAGCCGGGTTTCGCAAAACCGCGGGCGGAGTGTTCCGTCATCTGCTGCAAACTAGCCCGCCTCGCGCCACGCGGTCGCGGGGACCAGCTGCTGTAACGCGCCGTCGTGCAAAGCCACGGGATCCCGTTCGCCTTCCATGGCCAGCCGCAGCACGCTGCGCGCCAGCTCGTCGGGCTTCACCGTCGTATTGCCGATCGACTTCAAGGTCAGCCACGCCTCATCGAAGGCGGCTTCCAGTACGATCAGCGTCTGTGGGTCGAACGAGCTGTTGTGGAACCCGCGCATACGGTTCCAACCTCACCGGTTACAAACAGGCATATTGAGCAAATACCCGCCGAATCGTGGGCGCGAAACTGGCCCAGTTTGTGACACGGCCGCGCAATCAAGATCAACAGCATTTGATGTTCGCCTTCCCCGGCTGCACCGGGCGGCGACACGTCGAATGACGATAAAAGTGTCATATTTCGCGGTTGCTCAAGCCTTAAGCGCTGACTTGAGCTCGACCCAAACGGCACCTAAGCGGTTGATGCCTTGATATTTTAATTGAGCAACCGGTTATCCGCCCTCAGGTCTAGTCCGAGGGCGGGCTTTCTCCAGATCGTGCGCTAGGCGTTGAGGCGCGGCAGCAGCTTGGACGCATTGCCAGAAGCGATGGCCGCCAGATTGTCGGCCCCGAGATTGAGTCGTTTGAGACTTTCGATCTGATTGAGCGGGAAATACGGATAATCCGTCCCGTAGGTGATCTGCGAGAACGGCACGAGACTCGTCAGCGCCGCGATTGCGGCCGGATGCGTGGCATTGGCCGTGTCGTAATAGAGCCGGCGCAATTCGGCTTCGATCCCGTCCGGCGCAAAACCGGAAGGGCCGCGCGCTTTCTGATCATAGAAAGCCTCGATGCGGCCGGCCAGGAACGGCACTGTGCCGCCGGCATGCGAGAACAGCCATTTGATATCGCGCAACTGCGCGAACGTGCCGCTCAGCAACAGGCTGACGATGGTGCGCGTGGTGTCATGCGGCACCTCGATCACGGCGGGGAAAGCGCCCACGCTCATACGCCCGCAACAGCTTGCGACCAGCGGATGCACATAGACCACGGCCTTGCGCCGGTTGAGCTCTTCCAGGATCGGCTTATAGGCGGCATCGCCAAGCCATTTGTCGCCGTAGTTGGTCTGCAGATTGACGCCGTCGGCTTTGAGCGTGTCGAAGGCGTATTCGATCTCTTTCAGCGTCATGTCGGCGTCGAGCATCGACAGCGGCGCGAACAGCCCATAGCGATCCGGCTTGCTCTGCACCATCTCGGCGGCGAAGTCGCAGCACTGCCGCGCCATGTCGTGCGCCGCCTTGGCGTCGGTGTCGAGCCACACGCCGGGCGTCGAGGCGAGCGACAGGATGCTCGACGTCACGCCGTTCTTGTCCATTTCCTCGATGTCTTTGTCGCGCGTCCAGGCGAGTTGCACGCCGAAATGCGGAATCTTGTGCGCGTCCTCCCAATCGGACCAGGCCTTTTGATAGGCAGGCGGATAAAAGTGGTGATGCGTGTCGATGAGCTTGTCCGGCGCGGCTTGCGCCGGCGTCTTTGTTCCCGGCAGAACGGTTGCCGCGCCGAGCGCCGCGGCGCTCGCTAGAAACTGCCGGCGGGAAGAATGACAGGCACAGCCGAATGAATATTTGCCGGTTTTGGCCGGCGCATCGCACTGCGCCGCAGCCGCGCTGCCTTGCTCGCTCATACGTTTCCTCCCGCGTTCTGTATTTTGGCCGATTACAGAACGCCGCGAGGCCGCTGTAAAGCGCCTTCGTGCGGAAGCCGAGGAAGTGGCGTCAGCGCAGCAATTGGAAGGCGACCAGCGCGCCGAGCATGAGGACGCTGCCGAGCCCCTGGAGCGGCGTCATGACGTCACCGAGCACCAGCGCGCTCAAGATCGTCGCCGTCAGCGGCTCGAGATTGAGGATGAGCGCGGTGCGGAACGGCCCGATGCGCATCGTCGACAAAAAGATCAGGAGAATGCCCGAGGTGGTGGCGAGGCTCATCACGATCAGGGCGATCATGCCGAAATTGCTCTGCGGCATGTGCCAGTCGCGCACGATCAGCGAGGCCGCGACGAACAGAACCGTCGACGACAGCATCGAGTACCAGGTCGTCAGCCGCGCATCGGCGCCGACGAGGTAGACACGCGTGGTCAGCAGCACGCCGACGCGCCAGCAGCCGGCGCCGATGCCATAGGCGACGCCGGCAAACGCCAATCCGGCGGGATGCGCGCCGATCATGATGGCAAGGCCGAGAAATGCGGCGATGGCGCACAGCGCGCCTTTCCAGCGCAGCGGCTCGATACGCAGCAGCGAAGCCGCGACCCCGGTCAGGACCGGATAGGTGAAGTAAGACAGGATCGCGGTCGAGACATCGACGGCCTCGATCGCCTTGAACAAGCAGTAGATGAGGCCGGCAAACATGATGCCGATGCCCATCGAGATCCAGCGCACACGGGGAGTGGCGGTGGGCCTCTTGCCGAAGCGCAGCCAGGTGGCGACAAAGATGAGGCCGACGACGCTGCGAAACGACAGCATGGAGAGCACGTCGCCGCCATCCCGCAGCACGATCTTCGACAACACGTCTGAAACGCCGAGCGCCAGGCCTGCGGCGATACCGGGAAAGAGCGGCAGCAGAAAATGTTCCGACGCCGCGGCGGTCCGAGCCGTGGCGGATTCAAGTTGTGGCCCGGAGTCCTGTCCGCTCATGTTGTTTTATAGTTGGCGATCTCCTCACAGAGATCGCGGATCAATTATGAATGAGCGTACCGGCGCCGAGCTCGGTGAACAGTTCGAGCAGAACGGCGTGCGGCACCTTGCCGTCGAGAATCACCACGCCTTCGACGCCGCGTTCCAGCGCGTCGATGCAGGTCTCTACTTTGGGGATCATGCCGCCGCAAATGGTGCCGTCGGCGATCAGCCGCCGCGCGTCGTCGACCGATAATTCCTTGATCAGCGTTTTCGATTTGTCGAGGACGCCCGGCACGTCGGTCAGGAGCAGAAAGCGCTTGGCCTTCAGCGCCCCGGCGATGGCGCCGGCAAAGGTGTCGGCATTGACGTTGAACGTGCCGCCATTGGCGGCAGCGGCGACCGGCGCCAGCACCGGAATGAGCTCACGGCCGAGGATCTGATCGAGCACCATGGTGTTCACTTTCTCCGGCTCGCCGACGAAGCCGAGATCGACCACGCGCTCGATTTCCGAGCCCGGATCGACCACGGTACGCGTCAGCTTGCGCGCGATCACCATATTGCCGTCCTTGCCGCTCAAGCCCACGGCCTTGCCGCCGGCCTCGTTGATGTAGCCGACCATCTGTTTGTTGATCGAGCCGGCGAGCACCATTTCGACGATTTCAAGGGTCGCGGCGTCGGTGATGCGCAGCCCCGCGGTGAACTGCGACTGCACGCCGACGCGCTTGAGCATGGCCTCGATCTGCGGGCCGCCGCCGTGCACGACCACCGGATTGATCGCGGTCTGCTCAAGGAGCACGATGTCGCGAGCGAATTGGCGCGCCAGATTTTCCTCCCCCATGGCATGGCCGCCATATTTCACCACGACGATCTCGTCGTCGTAGCGCTGCATATAGGGCAGGGCCTCGGAGAGGATTTGGGCCTGTATTTCGGGGCTGGTCGGTGCGTCCTTGCTCATCACATTCATCTTTCCGGCGCTCAGCGCAGTTTATCTAGCTGCGTAACACGCGAACGACAATAACAAGCGGATTGCACGGCCTGATCTAGCGAGCCCGCTCGGCCAGAAGCCGCGCGATTGCCGCGCGCAGCCGGTCGATTCCGGCGCTCGTGTGCGAGGAGGTCGTGATCACGTCCGGAAAGGCCGCCGGCCGCTTGCGCATGGCTGCTTTGACTGCCTCGGTCCGCTCAGCCAGTTCGGCTTCGCCGATCTGGTCGCATTTCGTCAGCACGATCTCGTGACTGACCGCGGCCTTGCCGAGCGTGTCGAGAATGCCGTCGTCGGTATCCTTCAAACCGTGCCGCGCGTCGATCAGGACATAGACGCGAGCAAGCGTGGCGCGGCCGCGCAGGTAGTCATGAATGAGCTTAGTCCAGGCGGCGACCTTGGCCTTGGCGGTCGCGGCGTAGCCGTAGCCCGGCATGTCGACGAGGACCAGCCGGCTGGCGCCGCCGAAAAAAATCAATTCCTGGGTTCGTCCGGGGGTGTTCGAAGTGCGTGCCAGCGCCTTGCGCCCGGTCAGCGCATTGATCAGCGAGGACTTGCCGACATTGGAGCGGCCGGCAAAGGCGATTTCCGGGCCAGCCATCGGCGGCAGCGAATCGAGCGAGGGGGCCGCGGACAGGAAGGTCCAGTCGCCGGCGAACAGCTGGCGGCCCGCGTCGATCTCGGCTTTGGAAAAGTCGTCCATCAGGCAGGAGTCCAAATTGATGCCCGCAGTTCAAAGCGAGCGATGAAGCAACACAGCGGGTTGCAGGATTAGCAACAAAAACGCGCAACAAAAAAGGGACCCTTGGTCCCCTTTTTGCCGGTCGAAAGATCGATGCGAAAGCAATCAGGCGGCGTCGCCCGCACTTTCGTGCCATTTGGCCACTGCCGGCGCATAAGCCGGGTTCTTTGCCGCACCATGGTAACGCGCGGCCGCGGCGACCGCCGGTATTCCGATCTGCCGATAGCGCTGGTCGAGCAATTCGCCCGGCATTTTGCGAGCGTTGGTCGTTTGACCGGTCTTTTTGGCCAGTTCGGCAGCGATACTTGTCATGCGAAACCCCATTCCCATTGTGTTTGCCCATCGCCTTGAAGCGATGATCAGTTTTTGAGCGAGGAGTGCGGCGGAAATGGGCGACAATTCGTGCCGCGCCGTGATATTTCCGACTCAATCCCGCTGCGGCGGCTACCAGCGCAGCTCGTGGTAAACCCTCGCTTAATGTCTTAAGCTGATACTGGCCGGCGCCGGCTGGTACCGGCTTGACTGACTTGGACTGACTGCTTGGGCCACCTGCTTAGGCAGATGCGAAAAGGCTCGGCTGCCTCGACTGGGATTTGACGATTTTTCCGGCTTCGCCCGCGGAAACTGCGGCATTCCTGCAACAGTTCTCGGGTACGTGAGGGTCGAGGCGATGTAACGTCTGGCATGGCCGCGGCGGTTTTAGTATTTGGATTCTCGGACTTTGGCCAGGGCGGCTTTGGGCGGGCGGATTGGGTGAGTGATGGCAATGCGTTCATTTGCATTCGTGATCATCGGGCTGGCCGGCATCGCTCTCGGCGGCTGCATGCAAGAGACGCTCGAGCCGTCGACCCAGGCCGGCTGGAACTCGCGCGACAAGCAGCTGATGTCGAACCTGCCGTATCAGCAGGCTGCGATTCCCGACCAATTCAAGCGCCACATCGTCGACTATTCGCGTAAGGAAGCGCCGGGCTCGGTCGTCGTCGATAGCGACAATAAGTTCCTCTATTACGTGCTGCCGAAAGGCCAGGCGATCCGCTACGGCATTGCCGTCGGCGAAGAAGCTCAGGCCTGGAGCGGCATCGCCAAGATCGGCCGCATGGAAGAATGGCCGGCTTGGGTTCCGACCCCCGGCGAGCAGCAGCGCCTTGGACCGTTGCCGGCCTTCGTGACCGGCGGCCCGCACAATCCGCTGGGCGCGCGCGGCATGTACCTTTATTCGGGCAACAAGGATACGCTGTATCGCATCCACGGCACCAATCAGCCTGAATATATCGGCCAGGCGATCTCCTCGGGTTGCATCCGCATGACCAACGAGGACGCCATCGATCTCTACAATCGCGTCAAGGTCGGCACCGTCGTCGTGGTGCTGGCGCCGAAATCAGGCGACGCGCCGTTCAGCGGTCAAGTTGCCGCTGCCGCCGCCGCTCGCGATCCGGCTGCGTCTAAGCCTTACTGAGCTTGGCGAACTGCACAGTTACCGCCGCGCTGATCCTTCGGCCGGCGCCGTTTGCTTTTGGATGACGCGCAACCGGCGTTTTGCGAATTAGAGCATGATCCGGAAAAGTGGAAGCCGGTTTTCCGAAAAGGTCATGCTCAATCAAAATCCTAGAGCGACAAACGATTCCATCTGAAACAATTACGCTCTAGGCGCCGAGCGTGACGTGCAGAATTTCCGGCGGCACGCCGAGCCGTGCCGGAATGATGCTGGTGCCAAGGCCGCCCGACACGATCATGTGCCGATCGTCTTCGACGATGTGGCCGTAAGCGAAGCGCGCACCGTAGCGCGACGGCACGAATTGCGGCCAGATGAACGGCACGCGGATCTGTCCGCCATGGGTATGACCGGCGAGCGTCAGCGCGACGCGCCCCGGTACTTGCGTGAAAATGTCGGGCTCGTGGACCAGGAGCACGACCGGGTCATCGGTGTGCACGTGCGCGAGCGTGCCCGGCAGATCGTCGGCGCCGCGAAACCGCCCCTGTCCGATCCAATGCGCGAGCTGATCGCCAATGCCGGCCAGCCAGAATTTCTGCCCCGGCGGCCCAAGCAGCACGGCGTCGTTTTCAAGAATGGGGATACGCGCGTCGGCGAGCGCGCTGCGCACGCCGTGCAAATCGTGCCACCAATCGTGATTGCCGAGGATCGCCCAGACGCCAAGCGGCGCGCGGAGTCTGCCGAGCTCGGCCGCCCACAGCGGATCGTCGACCGGCATGAAGTTGAACTTGTACCACGCCTTGAAATCGCCGAGCAGCACGACAACGTCGCAGTGCAGCGCGTTCGTGGTGTCGACGATGTGCGCGATGTGCGACAGCGTCATATGCGGGCCGCCGGCATGTAGGTCGGCGATCACTGCGATGGTGAGCTTCTGTCCCGCGGGCCAATTCGGCGGCGTCAGCGCGTAGCGCGTGACGAGAAGATCGGACGGCTCGATCGCGCCGGCATAAGCGCCGGTCGCGCTCGCCGACAGGCCGATCAGTCCGACGCTGCCAATGAGAAGCCGCCGCCGGCTCAGGCCGGACTTGCTGCCGATCTTGCGTGTGGGCAAAGCAGATAGCGCCGGCTGCGGTTGCGCCGGCGCCATTGAAACTGGCGGAGCCTCGTCTTGCATAAGCATCCCTTAACGCCGACTCGTGAACGCGCCGTTGCCGCGGATCGCTAATCTCTTACTTTGTTCGGCAAAGTATCGCAGCTTTCGCGATAAATTACGACGGTTTGTGGACCGATTCGGCAAAGGGCTACAGATTCGGCAAAGCGCTGCGGCACTTTGGCATCACGAAGCTGCGAGCTTCTCGCGCGCCGCCCAATCGAGCGTCTTGTCGAGCGCGCGGGTGAGCCGGTCGAACAATTCATCGACCTCCTGCGCGTTAATGATGAGCGGCGGCGATAACGTTAATACGTCGCCCAGCACCGCGCGCACGATCAGGCCCTCAGCTTCGGCGAATTGCACCGCGCGCGCGGCGACGCCGTGCTGCGGCGGAAACGCGCGCTTGGTATTTTTGTCGGCGACCAATTCGACGCCGCCGATCAGACCGAGCCCGCGCGCTTCGCCGACCAGCGGATGGTCGCCGATCTTTTTCAGCCGTACCTGAAACTGCGCGCCGCGTTCGGCGGCCTTCTCGACGATGCGGTCGCGCGCATAGATTTCGAGCGCCTTGAGCGCCACCGCCGCCGAGACCGGATGCCCGCCATAGGTGAAGCCGTGGCCGAACACGCCGATCTTTTTGCTCTCGGTGAGCAGCGCCTGATACATGTCCTCGGGGATCATGACGCCGGCGATCGGCAGATAGGCCGACGACAGCATTTTGGCGATCGAGATCGCGTGCGGACGAAAGCCGAGCTTGCTGCAGCCGAAGGTCGTGCCGAGCCGGCCGAAGCCGCAGATTACCTCGTCCGAGATCATGAACACGTCGTGCTTGGCGCAGACCTTCATGATCTTCTCGAAATAGGTCTTCGGCGGCACAATCACGCCGCCGGCGCCCATCACCGGCTCGGCAATGAAAGCGGCGACGGTGTCGGGGCCTTCCTTGACGATCAGCGCGTCAAGCTCGGCGGCAAGCCGCGTGGCAAAATCTTCCTCGCTCTCGCCGTCTTGGGCAAAACGGTAATGATGCGGGCAGCTGGTGTGGAGGAAGCCGGGCAGCGGCAGGTCGAAGTCGCGATGGTTGGCCGGCAATCCGGTCAGCGAAGCGGCAACGATGGTAACGCCGTGATAGCCCTTGACGCGGCTGATGATCTTCTTCTTGTTCGGCCGGCCGAGCGCATTGTTGAGATACCAGACGAACTTAACCTGAGTGTCGTTGGCCTCAGAGCCCGAGTTGCAGAAGAACGTCTTTGAGATCGGCACCGGCGCGATCTCCTTGAGCTTGTCGGCAAGCTCGATCGCCGGGTCGTGGCTGCGTCCGCTGAACAGGTGCGCGAAGGAAAGCTTGCGCATCTGCGTCGCGGCGGCTTCGACCAATTCCTCGTTGCCGTAGCCGAGCGCCGTGCACCACAGCCCGGCCATGCCTTCGATATAGCCCTTGCCGTCGGTGTCATAGACATAGACGCCTTGGCCGCGCTCGATGATCAGCGGGCCATTGTCGCGGAAACTCGCGAGATTGACGTAAGGATGCAGCAGCGTTTCGACATCGCGGGTCGCGAGATTGCTGAGCGGCGGCATTTTGTTTCCTCGGAGCATGATCCCGACAAGCGGGAAGCTCATGCTCAAATAATAGATGCCAATAATAGATACCAAGCCGATCTATTGTAGCGCGAATTTCGGCCGCGGACGCGGCAGCGGCACTTCGTCGATCGGAATGGCGGGCGCGTCATCGCCTTGCGGCGCGGCGCTGTCCGCTGTTGCGGTATTGTCTTGTCCCGATTGTGCTTTGGCTTCGACGGGCGGCGGCGGCACGCGCACATCCCACTGGCATATTTTGTAATTGTTGCGGCGCGCGGCGAGGTCGAGATGGATATGTTCCTCGTGATAGCCGTCGGAGCCGGGGCCGAGCACGGTCGAGAAACGCGCACAGACGCTAGTACGAATGGTGTCGCGCCAGTCCTTGTCGGCATGGACGTCGGTCAGGCCGAATTCGCGGCCGTCGGCCAGCGCAAAATCGCGGATATCGATGGCGTCGGCCTTGCCGTGCTCGCTCAATAGCGCGGCGCGGATATTGTTGCGGCCGCGGCACGAATAGGAATCGAAATTATCAAGCACGCGCAGCGGCGGCCCGAATTTCTTCATCGATGGCGCGACATCCTCGCGCACCCAGTCGGCAAGCGCCTGCGCCATCGGGCAGCGTAGCGTCGCCGGCGGCGCCACCGCGACCCGGCTCTGATCGGGCAGGATGATCGAGGCCATCAGCACTGCGTCAGTGGCGCCGCATTCGCCGGCGCCGACCAGAACCGGCAGCGGCTTGAATTCGGCGACCTTGGCGAGGCCGATCTGGCAGGCCGACGGCGTCGCTGCCGCGGCCGCGGCTGCCGCCGTATCCGGAAACGACGCATATTCTTCCTGCGGCGGCGCGAACTGTTGCGGAATGACGACAGGCAGCGGCCGCGCCGCGGCTTTTGCCGTTTTGCTCTGCTTGACCGGCTGTGGCCGCGGGGCAGGCGCGTCGGTCGGCTCGGGCACGCCCGTCGGCTCGGGCGCGGCGATGGTCGGCACGCCTTTGGGCATGCTCTTCGCAGCCGGATTCTGCGCCGCCGCAATTCCTGTCGTGCTCAACAGCACGGCGACAACGACGGCACATTTCACGCGGCTTCCCCAGCGCAATTGCGGCCCCTGTTTAGGGCATGATCCCGAAAAGTGGAAACCGGTTTTCGGGAAAGATCATGCCCAGATAGGCAATAAACCTGCCCCACTTCAAGCTTCGGCGGCGCCGCGCGAAGACATGTTGCCTCGCCGCGCCAGACGGGTAACCTTCCAGACAATCAAAGGCAAAAAGGCTGGCCGAAACAAAGGCCATGCCGATGAAGGCCTGCCGACAACGGGGAGAAACGCCATGCTTGGCCTGATGCAGGATTGGCCGCTGTTGTGCCATCGCATCATCGATCACGCGGCACTCAATCACGGCGGCCGTCAGGTGATCTCGCGGTCGGTCGAAGGGCCGATCCATACCACCAATTACATCGAGGTCCGGGCGCGGGCGCTGCGCGTGGCGCAACGGCTCGAACGCGACGGCATCAAACAGGGCGACCGCGTCGCGACGCTGGCCTGGAACACCTGGCGCCACCTCGAAGCCTGGTACGGCATCATGGGCATGGGCGCGGTCTATCACACCATCAATCCGCGCCTGTTCGCCGAACAGATCGTCTGGATCGTCAATCACGCCGAAGACCGCATGATGATGGTCGATCTCACTTTCATGCCGATTCTGGAAAAGCTCGCCGACAAGCTCAAGCCGATCGAGAAATATATCGTGCTCACCGACGCCGCGCATATGCCGGCGACGCCGCTGAAAAACGCGGTGCCTTACGAAGAATGGATCGCCGAAGCCGACGGCGATTACGCCTGGAAAATCTTCGACGAGAACACCGCCGCCGGCATGTGTTACACGTCGGGCACCACCGGCCATCCCAAAGGCGTGCTCTATTCGCATCGCTCCAACGTGCTGCATTCGATGATGGCGGCGCAGCCCGACGCCATGGGCGTCGCCTCGTGCGACGCGGTCCTGCCGGTGGTGCCGATGTTTCACGCCAATTGCTGGGGGCTCGCGCTGACAACGCCGATGGTCGGCGCCACTTTGGTGCTGCCGGGCGGCAAGCTCGACGGCGCCTCGATCTACGAATTGCTCGACACTTACCGCGTCACCTTCACCGCCGCGGTGCCGACGGTGTGGCTGATGCTGCTGCAGCATCTCGAGGCCAACGATCTCAAACTGCCTTATCTGAAGAAAGTCGTGATCGGCGGCTCGGCCTGTCCGCGCGCCATGACACAAAAATTCCAGGACAATTACGGCGTCGAGGTCTGCCACGCCTGGGGCATGACCGAAATGAGCCCGCTCGGCACGCTCGGCTCGCTGAAGCCGGAATATGCGGGCCTGACCGGCGACGCGCGCCTCGACGTGCAGATGAAACAGGGCCATCCGCCGTTCGGCGTCGAGATGAAGATCACCGACGACGATGGCCGCGAATTGCCGCGCGACGGCGCCACTTTCGGGCGGCTGAAAGTGCGCGGCCCCTCGGTCGCCCGCGCCTATTTCAAGGAAGCCGAGGGCGTGCTCGACGACGACGGCTATTTCGACACCGGCGATGTCGGCACCCTCGACCGCCACGGCTATCTCGGCATCACCGACCGCTCCAAGGACGTCATCAAGTCGGGCGGCGAATGGATCTCCTCGATCGAATTGGAAAATCTCGCGGTCGGCCATCCCCAGGTCGCCGAAGCCGCGGTGATCGGCGTGCGGCATCCGAAATGGGACGAGCGGCCGCTCCTCGTCATCGTCCGCAAGGCCGGGCAGGAGGTGGGCCGCGACGAATTGCTGGCTTATCTCGACGGCAAGGTCGCCAAATGGTGGATGCCCGACGACGTCGTCTTTGTCGCCGAAATCCCGCATACCGCGACCGGCAAGATCCAAAAGACCGTGCTGCGCGAGCAATTCAAGAACTATGTGCTGCCGAGCGCAGCGGCGTAAGCAGCCCCCGTAACGGCCATCGCCGAAAAAAGTTCGTCCCCCGGCTGCATAGGTCGGGTGTGTTGCGATGCACAAAACGCAGAGCTTTTGCCGATTCGGCGCGCCTTCGGCGGCGTGGTGTCCCAAAAAATACCCTGATACCAAGCATTTAAGACAATTGTTCCGCAATCCCCCGCGGGCCGCATAGATTTCATCGTCCTGCCCAAAGTCTTTATCGCAGTTTTGTGACGTATTGTGACCACATTCGACTGATCATACGCGCCATGGCTCGCGGGACCGAGCCTAATCACCCATCCCATCAACTACGTAATAGGTATGTAATGGCTTTGTACAGCCCGGGGAAACTCGTATTCGCTTGCACTCTTCTTGCATCTACCATCGGCTTTACTCTGAGCGCTTCGGCGCAATCTGGTATTGCTTCCGTCTATTCTGAGGGGTCACGGACCGCGAGCGGCGAACGGCTATCGCCGGGGGCGCTCACCGCGGCCCATCGCAGCCTGCCGTTCGGTACCATGGTGCGGGTCACCAATAACCACACCGGCCGTTCGGTCGTGGTGCGCATCAACGATCGCGGGCCCTTCGTCCGCGGCCGCGTCATCGACCTGACGCCGGCGGGTGCGCATGCGCTCGGCTTTTCCGGCTTGGCCGACGTGACGCTCGACGTGGTCGGGCGCAGCTGAGACGTCCGCCAACGCGATTTCCAACGAGATTTCGCGTGACTAAAGACGGGAGGCTTCGGCCTCCCGTTTTTTATGCGTCCTACCTCGCTCGCACTGCTTCTTGCGGGCTGCTATCGTGCCGGTATCTTGCTGGCCTCACGCGGCCTGAGGGAGCGTCATGACCGAGATCGATTGCCAAGCGAGCGACAAAGCGAGCGACAAAGCGAGCGACGAACAGATTCTTACTTACGAGATTTCCGACACGGCGCTCGAAGCCGCCGCCTCGACGCTGCCCGGCGCCGCCATGTCGATGCCCAACGCGCCGACCGTCAGCATCTTGATCGCCTGCTGCGGAAACGATTAAGCAGACGAAGCCGGCGGCAAGCGCGATCTAAAACGCCGGCTTGCGGGAACCATCAAACACGTTGCCGACGTTTCGGCTGAGCAGCAGCTGAAAGCCGGATGCATAGTCCGGGTCGATGGTGATGACCGGATCAACGGACCCCGCCGCTGTCCCAAGGCCGACCTGGCCGTTCACGCCGTCCACGGTGAGGTCTATCGACATTGACACCGAGTACACCGTGTTCGCCGCGATGAATAATCTCTTCGAGGCAGAGAAGGAGCCCTGAGGCGGCAGCCCGTCGGCGCACGGCGCGGTACAGGCGGTGTAGGAAAACAATTGACCAAGCGGGGCGCCAAACGTCTGAACCTGCACCGAAGCGAGCGCCGTAGAGTCGCCTGCCGCCGACGCGCTCCCCTTGGCGCTAAAGGTTATGGGCGCAGGTGTGAATCCGGACCGTGCAGCCACGCCAAAAAAATAGGTCAAGAGCACATTGCCCGTCGAGCCCGTCGCCGTCGCCTTGAGAGTGGCGGATGCCTTGGGGGACGGCTGAAGGCTCATCTGTGCCTTTGCACCTGAAGCGCCGGCCGCGACTGTTTGGCTCGCCGTCGGGCCGCGCGCGAAAGTGACCGGCGTGTTCACACCTCCCGCACAATATTGTTTGTTGTAGTCGCAAGCCGTGAGGTCGAAGGAGCCACGGGCCGGCGGAATTGTGAGGGAAGGCGTGGAAGGAAAACCGACAGGACCTGCGGACACGCGAGGCTGAACGCCAAGCCAGGCGGCGAGCGCAACAAACGGCAGCATGAAATAAAATTTCACGGCGGCATCTCCTCTGAAGAACATCACTGACGAAGGGCTGGCCCGTCTCTCGGATTCATGCTGTCAGATTCACGGGCCCGCGACGAAACGATCGCATCGGAGCCGTGTCTATATGATGACGCCAGATGACACTGTGCTCGGCGTCACATGAAGTGCGTACCCACAATGTCAAACAGCGACGATTTCTCTCGTCGCCACCGGACTTGATCCGGTGGTCCACAGTGACGTGCGGCTTGCGAGATAGGACCCGAGAGTCCGGTCGCGCTTCACTTCCGCATGGATTGCCGGATCAAGTCCGGCAATGATGAACTGAGAGACCGTTTGCTTGCACTGATCAAAGCAAGAAAGAAAAAAGGGGAAGCGGAACGCCGGCAGACGCTTGCTCCAACCTGCCGTGCAGCTGGCACGGCCGCTGCCCCCCTCCATATCCTTCCCCCGCATGCGGGGGAGGATAAAGGAGGGGGCAGCTCGCCTGTCGGCGTTCCACCGCGGCTCTGACGTGCGGGCTTTCGCCCGCTGCGCGCGACTTCAGGCCAGGCTTCCTGGGACGCGGTGAGAGCGTTCGATCCTGTGCGCCCGCCCCAACCGGGGGGCGGAGACCAAGCGCAGTTATCAGCGGGCGTTACCCGCCCTCACCTGTCCCAGTCCAGTGGCAGCACCCCACCGGCCGGTCGTAATGCCGGCCTGCATGATGCCCGAAGCCGCCCGGGTGCGGAGTGTGTCGTTCCGCCCGCGGGCACCGCACTCGCTCCGCACAATCGAGAGCACCCTCGCGATGGCGTCCCTTACAGAGCGAGATTCG
>DATHPQ010000154.1:0-3584 GCA_035483735.1 Xanthobacteraceae bacterium
GCGCGATGTTTCCGGCCGCCCGGAAAACCTCTAAGCTTAGGCCACGTTTAGGGAGACATCCGATGTCGCAATTAGCCGAGAAGACCGACACCAAGGCGGAAAAGCGCGAGCCCAAAGGCGTCCAGCTCAAGGACGCCGACTTCAATTGGGAGGACCCGCTCGACCTCGAAGGCGAATTGTCCGAGGACGAGCGCATGGTGCGCGACACCGCGCGCGATTATGCGCAGGAGAAACTGTTCCCGCGCATCATCGCCGCCTACCGCGACGAGAAATATGACCCGGCGATCGTCAAGGAGATGGGCGAGCTCGGGCTATTGGGTCCGACCATCCCGGAAGAATACGGCGGCGCCGGCCTCAATTATGTCTGTTCCGGCCTGATCGCGCGCGAGATCGAGCGC
Source organism: Xanthobacteraceae bacterium (assembly GCA_035483735.1). GTDB lineage: Bacteria > Pseudomonadota > Alphaproteobacteria > Rhizobiales > Xanthobacteraceae > BOG-931. The sequence continues at coordinate 399 of DATHPQ010000154.1, forward strand.
GCCGATTCGGGCTACCGCTCCTTGATGTCGGTGATCTCCTCGCTGGTGATGCACCCGATCTACGCCTATGGTAGCGAGGCGCAGCGCAAGAAATATCTGCCCAAGCTCGCCAAAGGCGAAATCGTCGGCTGCTTCGGCCTGACCGAGCCCGATCACGGCTCCGATCCGGGCTCGATGATGACGCGCGCCGAGAAAGTTTCCGGCGGCTATAGCCTCACAGGGTCCAAGACCTGGATCAGCAATGCGCCGGTCGCCGACATCGCCGTGGTCTGGGCCAAGCTCGACGGCAAGATCCGCGGCTTCATCGTCGAGCGCGGCACCAAGGGATTTTCCACGCCGAAGATCGAAGGCAAGCTGTCGCTGCGCGCTTCGATCACCGGCGAGGTCGTGCTCGAAGGCGCGGTGGTGCCGGAAGAAAATATCCTGCCGAATATTGCCGGCCTTGCCGGCCCGTTCGGCTGCCTCAACATGGCGCGCACCGGCATTGCCTGGGGCGCAATGGGAGCGGCGGAATTCTGCTGGCACCGGGCGCGCGACTATACACTCACCCGCAAGCAATTCGGCCGGCCGCTCGCCGCCAATCAGCTCATCCAGAAAAAGCTCGCCGACATGCAGACCGAGATCACGCTCGGCCTGCACGCGGCTTTGCGGCTGTGCCGGCTGATCGACCAGGGCAAGGCCTCGCCGCCTTCGATCTCGCTGCTCAAGCGCAACAATTGCGGCAAGGCGCTCGACATCGCGCGCCTAGCCCGTGATATGCACGGCGGCAACGGCATTTCCGAGGAATATCACGTCATGCGCGTGCTCTGTAATCTGGAAACCGTGAACACCTACGAGGGCACGCACGACATTCATGCATTGATCCTCGGCCGCGCGCAGACCGGAATCCAAGCTTTCATGTAGCTGCGTTCATGTAACGAGCGGGAGCACAGCATGTGCCGCAATATCCGCACGCTGTTCAACTTCGAGCCGCCGGCGACGGAAGAGGAAATCCGCGCCTCGGCATTGCAATTCGTGCGCAAGCTCAGTGGCTTCGCCAAGCCGTCGCACGCCAATGCGGCGGCGTTCGACCGCGCCGTCGACGAGGTCGCCGATGCCGCACGGCGGCTGCTTACGGCACTCGAGACATCAAGCCCGGCAAAAAATCGCGAGGCCGAAGCAGCGAAGGCGCGCGAGCGGGCGAAAGAGCGGTTCGCATAAAGATCGGACGATTGAATGAGCGGCGACCTCACCGCCGAGCAAATACGAAAACTTCTTGAACTCGAGCCGAACGCCACCTGCGGCTTTGTGAAACTGACCTTTGTCAGCCCGCAGGCGCTCGCGGCGGGGACGCTGCCGGCGCCGTTCGCGCAGGCGCGCCCGGTGGGCTCGGCGCTCTATTTCATGGTGACGCCGCAAGCGCCGGTGCGGCTGCATCGCATCCGTAACGACCAGCTCTATCATTATTATCTTGGCGACCCGCTCGAACTGTTCCTGCTCCATGCGAACGGCACGAGCGAGCGCGTCGTCGTCGGACCGGATATTGGCGCGGGCCAGCGCGTGCAGTTTCTGATCCCCGGCAATACGTTCCACACGGCGCGGCTCCTGGGACGCGGGCAGTGGTTTCTCGGCGCCAGCACCGAATGGCCGGGCGTCATTCCAGACGATGTCGAGATCGGCGATCTGGACGCGCTTGCGGCGAAATATCCGGCGATCGCCCCCGAGATCAAAGCGATCGCGGCTTCCGTGAAGGTCGTGGCCTGAGGCCGTCGCGCCAAAGCTACAATCCCGTTGCAGTATCGCCGGCGCCGGGAAACTCCCGCTCCAACAACCCCTGCTCCAACAAGGAGAAGTTTCATGCGTCTGCCGCTGATCGATCCCGCCGACCTCACTCCGGAGCAGCGCCCGATTTACGACGATATGAAAGCCGGAATTGAGAAGAACTTTCAGGGTTTCGCGACCATCGCCAAGAACGGCGCGCTACTGGGGCCGTGGAATCCGTGGCTGCACGAGCCGAAATTCGGCAAGCCGATCTGGGACCTGACCTTGGCGCTTTCGGTGTCGCCGTCGCTGCCGCGCACGGTACGGGAAGTGGCGATCCTGGCGACCGGCGCGGCCTTTCACTCGTCGTACGAGCTCTACGCCCACGTCATCGCGGGCGAGCGGCGCGGCCTGTCCGACGACAAGCTAGCCACCATCGTCTCCGGGCAGCGCCCGACCGATCTGACCCGCGAAGAAGCGGTCGCTTATGACGTCGCCTCCTCGCTGCTGCATCACGGCACTTTGCCGGAACTGAGCTATCGGGCGGCCGTCCAAACATTCGGCCAGCACGGCGCGGCCGAGCTCATTTATCTCGTCGGGCTCTACTGCCTGGTTTCCGTGACACTGAACGGTTTCAATGTTCCCGTGCCGGAGACGGAAGCCGATTAGAATCTCTGAACCGCGCCGCCTATTCCTGCTCGGTGCGGCAGGCCTCGAACAGGAACCAGGTGCGCCGCTCGGATTCGTCGATCCAGTTTTCAAGCATGCTCGTGGTCGCCACATCGCCGTGCTCGTCGCACAAGTCGTGGGTCTCGCGCATATGGGCGGTCAGCTGTTTGTTGTCGTCGCGCAGCTCGGCCAGCATGTCGAGCGGCGTGACGAATTCGGCATCGTTGTCCAGCACGCGCTTGAGCTTGTTGATATGGCCGATCGAACGGATCGTGGTGCCGCCGATCTTGCGTGCGCGCTCGGCGATGTCGTCGGTCATCGCGAAAATCTGGTCGGACTGCTCGTCGAGCATCAGATGATAGTCGCGGAAATGCGGACCCGACATGTGCCAATGGAAATTCTTGGTTTTTACATAAAGCGCGAACACGTCGGCAAGCAGGATGCGCAGTGCGCCCGAAATATCGCCGACGGCATTGTGCTTGAGATCGGTCGGGGTTCCGAGCGCGGCGGTGCGCGAGGCTTTGGCATTCATGGCTTCAATCCTTTTGTCGTTACTCAATAGGTCAATTGCAGGGGGGATAACGCACGAGCCGCCGATTAGTCTCAGGCGGTTCGCGGGTGAAATTTACGCACGGCAAGAAAGCCGAGCACGATGAAGATAATCAGCACAGCGCCCTGGCCAATGAGGAACGGCGGCTCCGATTGGGTTGGCGCCAGATCGTGCAATGCCGGCACTTTCAGGAAGCCCTGGAAGACCAGAACGAAGCAGTTCAGGTA
>DATHPQ010000155.1:0-11407 GCA_035483735.1 Xanthobacteraceae bacterium
CCCGGCCGTTACACTCCGGGCACTGCCATAACCGAAAAAAGGGAGGACTATTCATGCTTGTAAAGCGACATCTGTTTACGGCCGCTGCCACTGCGACCTTAGTACTGGGCCTGTTCGGCACGGCGGCGAATGCAGCCGATATCTTTTCGCTGACCTCGAAGACGTTCAAGGACGGCACCGTGATGCCGAAGAATGCCGCCAACAGCGCGGCGAATGCGCCGACGAATCCGAACTGCGTCGGCGAGAACGTCTCGCCGGAGTTTTCCTGGACCGGCGTGCCGGAAGGCACCAAGAGCTTCGTGCTGACGATGTTCGATCCCGAGGGGCGCGCGCCGTCCGGCGTCAGCCACTGGGTCGCTTACGGCATTCCGGCTTCCGTCACCGGTTTTGCCGAGGGCGAGGTCTCAAAGCCGTCCGACAAATACGTCGGCGGCAAGAGCACCCAAGGCGTCGGCTTCTATTCCGGCCCGTGTACACCTCCCGGCACCACGCCGCACCACTATACGTTCGTGCTCATCGCCACCGATTTCGATCCGAAGGAACTGCCGCCCGGCCTGACCCGCGATGAACTGATCGCGAAGTTCGGCCCGCCACCCGCCCACGTCAAAGGCTCGACGGGGATGGTCGGACTGTTCGTCAATCCATGGAAGATGTGAGTGCGTCCAGTCATCGACGCATTTGCCTGATGCCATCCGGCTGCGTCATCGCCATAATCAAGCGGCGATGACGCAGCCTTATCCAACTCCCGATATCTTCGAGATCGATCGCGCCGAGATCACGCTCGAACCCTGGTCATGGTCGTTCGCCAGTGACCGCAGCGCGGACATCGATCGATATTTTGCCGAGCTGCAAAGCCAGCGGCTGGGCGTATGGAATGGCCGCGTCCTGCTCCTCAATCGCTACGCCATTGCCGGGCGCGCGTTGCGCGGCGCCTGTTTCGAAACGGATTATTCAAGTTTCATCACCTGGCGCGATCGCGAGTTTCCCGATCCCAGCGTCTATAACTTCTTCGCCGCCGCAGCGCTGTGCGCGGCCGACGGCGGCTATCTCCTCGGCGAGATGGCGGCGTATACGGCGGGGGCGGGGCGCACCTATTTTCCGTGCGGGACGCCGGAGCCGGGCGACATCGGCAGCGGCGGCCTGTTCGACCTGCACGGCAATCTATGCCGTGAACTTTTGGAGGAGACCGGCATTGCCATCGCGGAGCTCGATGCCGAGCCGGGATGGACCGTGGTGCGCGATCGGTGTTTTCTTGGGTTCATGAAGCGTCTCACGGCACGGCAAAGCGCCGACGACCTGCGCGCCCGGATCATGCGCCACATTGTCAGTGACAAGCACCCCGAGCTCGCCGATATCCGCATCGTGCGCGGGCCGGCCGACATCGATGCGCGGATGCCGCCCTCGGTGGTCGCTTATCTGCAACGGGAATGGACGCGGTGACATGGCCAGGCAGCGCAACGAGACACCCATGAAGTTCGCCAAGATCGTCAAGCATTGCCGCATCGATAAGCCGCGGCATTTCAAGCTCGCCGACCACGATCCGGCGGAACGTTTTGGTCTCTCCACCGATATCGAGGAGGTCAAGCATATTCTTGCCGACGGCGTTGCCCGGATGGAGGAGTTGCAGCAGCGGCTTTACGCCCAAGGGCGATGGGGCGTGCTGATCGTGCTCCAGGGCATGGATGCGGCGGGCAAGGACGGCGTGGTCAAGCATGTGATGTCCGGCATCGACCCGCAGGGCTGCGAGGTGCATTCGTTCAAGGCGCCGAGCGCCGAGGAACTGGCGCACGATTTTTTGTGGCGGACCGGCAAGGACGTTCCCGGCCGCGGCCGCATCGGCATTTTCAATCGCTCGCATTACGAGGAAGTGCTGGTGGTGCGCGTGCATCCGGACATGCTGCAGGCACAGAAGCTGCCGCCGGATCTGATCGGCAAGACTATCTGGGACAATCGCTTCAAGGACATCCGCGCCTTCGAGCACCGGCTCGTGCGCAACGGCACCCTGGTGCTGAAATTCCATCTGCGCTTGTCCAAGGAAGAACAACGCGAGCGCTTTCTGGCGCGGCTCGACGAGCCGTTCAAGCGCTGGAAGTTTTCCAAGAACGATATCGCAGAGCGTGCGCACTGGGACGACTATATGGCCGCCTATCAGGACATGATCCGCGAGACCTCGACCGATTATGCGCCATGGCACGTCGTGCCGGCTGACCACAAGCACGTCACCTGGCTCGTCGTCTCGGCTGCGATCATCGAAACGCTGGAGAAGCTGAAACTCGATTATCCCAAGGTCACCGGCAAGGCGCTCAAAGCGTTGAAAGCGTGCGCGCGGGCGCTGCAGGCAGAAAAGCCGAAGCGGGCGAAATCGAAGTAACAGCCGCGTGGCCCGCTTTTAAAGATCACAATCGAGACCGAAGCGTTTTTTGAATTCTTCGACCTCCTGTTTGCTCGCGGATTTCAACAGCGCGCAGGCGGTGTAGTTGCCCTTCATCTTGTCGCCGTCGATATACATCCAATCGACGATTTCCGACTGATTGAAGGTGATGGTCTGGCCAAGCTTCACCGAATGGACCTGGCGCGGCGTATTGTTAATCGCGCCGGAGAATTCGCCGTCCTTGTCGGTGAACGGCGTGATCCAGAAATATTCGGCGTTGTCGCCTTCGCGGATGGCGACCTTCACGGCGAAGCCTTCCATGCCGGGCTTCGGCGCGGTGGCAACAATGAGAAAATCCGGCAAGGTCTGGCGCGCTTTGCTCATCGCGCGCGCCATGGTCGGATCACTTTTGGCGACGATGGCGAGCTCATCGTGCTCAGCCTTCTGGGTCATGGTCTGGGCTTGCACCGGTATGGGATTGAGGCCGGCAGCAACGGCGGCGCTCAGCAGCACGGCGTATCCGACCGATGTCATGATCTGCTTTTGCATGATGACATTTCACCCATTTTGGTCGTCCGGCGGCGGAAGCCGATTCATTCGTCCCGGCATCGGGAAGAACCTTGCAGACAAGAACCTTGCGGACGGGCGGCTTATTCCGCTAAAAGATGCTCGGTCCAGCCGCGATTAACGTGGAATTCACCTTGATCCGCGACGCTTTGAGGACCTGACAGGGCAGCGACCCTTAAAAAGGCAGGCAATGTCTGATCGCCGCGATATCCGCGCGATGACCCGGGGGGCCTCGAAGGCCTCTTCCGGCGCTGCCCTTTTGTCTCTTCTCGGCGGGCTCCTGCTCCTTAGCACCCCCTGAGGGCCGGCTGGGCGCTTGCGCCTGGGCACTCAGGGGTCGGCCGCAGCAACGCAACCCGAGAGAAGCCCATAAGCGCCCGGAACGCCGATGCAAGATCGGCCGGCGCAAACGAAAAAGGACCTTTACGCCATGACCTCGCCAACCCAGTCCGACAAGGACCGCGTCGTCATTTTCGACACCACTTTGCGCGATGGCGAACAATGCCCCGGCGCCACCATGACGCACGAGGAGAAGCTCGAAGTCGCCGAGCTCCTCGATGCGATGGGGGTCGACATTATCGAAGCCGGCTTCCCGATCGCCTCGGAAGGCGATTTCGCCGCGGTGCATGAGATCGCCAAGCGCGCCAAGCGCGCGGTGATCTGCGGACTTTCACGCGCGGCATTCAAGGACATCGACCGCTGCGCCGAGGCGATCAAACCGGCGGAGCGCAAGCGCATCCACACCTTCCTCTCCACCTCGCCCGTGCACATGAAATACAAGCTCCAGAAGGAGCCGCACGAAGTCTTCGAGATGGTGATCGCGCAGGTGACGCGGGCGCGCAATTACACCGACGACGTCGAATGGTCGAGCGAGGACGGCACCCGCACCGAATTCGATTTCCTCTGCCGCTGCGTCGAGGCCGCGATCAAGGCCGGGGCCACCACCATCAATATTCCCGACACCGTCGGCTATACGGTGCCGGAGGAATATTTCGACCTGTTCAAGCGGGTGCGCGAGCGGGTGCCGAATTCCGATCTGGCGCGCTTCTCGGTGCATTGCCACAACGATCTCGGCATGGCGGTCGCGAATTCGCTCGCCGGCATACGCGCCGGCGCCCGGCAGATCGAATGCACCATCAACGGCATCGGCGAGCGCGCCGGCAACGCCGCGCTCGAAGAAGTCGTGATGGCGATGAAGGTGCGCAACGACGTGATGCCGTTCTGGACCGGCATCGATTCGACCATGCTGACGCGCGCCTCGAAGCTCGTCGCGGCGGCGACCTCGTTTCCGGTGCAATACAACAAAGCCATTGTCGGCCGCAATGCCTTCGCGCATGAGAGCGGCATCCACCAGGACGGCATGCTCAAGCACACCCAGACCTATGAGATCATGGTGCCGGAGAGCGTCGGCGTGAAGCAGACCTCGCTGGTCATGGGCAAGCATTCCGGGCGTCATGCCTTCGTGCACAAGCTCGAGGAGCTGGGCTATCAGCTCGCCGGCAACCAGCTCGAAGACGCTTTCGTCCGCTTCAAGGCGCTCGCCGACAGGAAGAAGCATGTCTATGACGAGGACATCGAGGCGCTGGTCGACGAGGAGATCGCCACCGCGCAGGACCACATCAAGCTGGTCTCGCTCTCGGTGATCGCCGGCACCCGCGGGCCGCAGCGCGCCACCATGAAGGTCGACGTCGCCGGCAAGACGATGATCGAGGAACGCGAGGGCAACGGCCCGGTCGATGCCGTGTTCAACTGCATCAAGGCCATGGTGCCGCATGACGCGGTGCTCGAACTCTACCAGGTCCATGCCGTGACCGAGGGCACCGACGCGCAAGCCGAAGTCTCGGTGCGGCTGTCGGAGAACGGCCGCGCGGTGACGGCCAAGGGCGCCGATCCCGACACGCTCGTCGCCTCGGCCAAGGCCTACCTCTCCGCGCTCAACAAGCTTGTGGCGCGGCGGCTGCGCGGCAAGGCCTCGGAGCCGCTCGACATGGCGATGGGCGAACGCCGCATCCATTCGACGGATGTGGGCTGACGGTCACGACGGCACCTTTGGCGACACCTGTGACGGCACTTGCCATGGCGCAAAGGCGTTCGCGGTGCGCTGCAGAACCGGCGTCAGTTCCGGGAAGTGCCGCAACAGCACCGTCGTCATGTTGTTGTCGTTGACCCAGTCGATCCCTGGCTGGGTATAGACGGCGGGCGTGAAGTCGTCGGTGAAGAAGCGGTCGCTCTTGATCCGGCGCGATGCCATCAGGATAAAGACCCGGAAGGCGGTGTCGCTGAAGCCGAAGCCTTCCGGGGGCTTTTCCGCATACATGCCGACCATGAGGTCGACTTTGTCGGGATGGCCATAAACCTCGCGCAACGTGCGCACGATGTCGGGATCGTCGCTCATCTCCTCGAACGAGCGCACCGGGGCCTTGTGGAACAGCTTGCGGAAGCGGTTATAGCGCGGCACGCCACGCTCGCGATCGCGCAGGATATCGATGGCCGCGAGGTCGATCAGCTCTTCGAGATTGGCGCCGGTGCGCCGGCGCATCTGGCGCATCCAGTTCGGGAAATTGCGCAGCGTGACAGCACCGGGATTGTTGACCCCGAACGTGTAGAGGATATCGAGAAACGAGGCCTCGCGCATCGCATTGGGCATGGCATAGGGGCCGACGATGAGGTCGGGATCGTTGACGGCGGCGGCGGCGAATTTCAGCACGCGGCCGAGGCTTCCGTCCTTGGCACGGCGGACCTGGATGTCGTTCGGCAGCAACGGATGCAGCCGATAGACCGAGACGAACTCTTCGGTCAGGCAAAAATCCGCGCCGGTTTGATTGGTCTCGGAGCCCGGAATGCCGCTGATCGCTTCGCTGGTCGAGATGCGGCCGAGATATTTCTTCACTTTGTCGCCGGCGAGCCCCCACCAATTGGCGTTCATGCCGATCTGCAGCGCCGGATTGGGGAGGATCGCCGTGGTCCAGTCGACGGTATGGATCTTGGCCACCAGGGCGTTGTTGACGAGGCGCGCGACGCGGAAAATCTCATCGTCCTTGTTCGGATCGTCCCGCCATTCCGGGAACGCCTGCAGCAGATGATCGCATATCGCGTTGTGCTCCATCGTGAACAGATTATGCAGCAGACTTAAGCCGACCCACCAATTCGAGATGTTGCCGGTGATTTCGAGTCCGTTCGAATCGAGCGGGATGAGCTTGGTGTTCGGGTCGACTGTGAGCTTGCCGTTCTTGTGGGATCGGATCGTGTTCGCCGCCTGCGGACTTTCGCCGTAGACTTGCGAACTGTCCCACCAGTGCGGTTGCGAATTGGCGTAGGTGGTGGGCCCGGCACCGTCGTCCGGCTTGCGGGTCGGATCGGCGCGGGTCCGGCGGACTTCCATGTTGCGCTCGGGCCACGAATCGCCCGGAGCGATCGGCACGTCGAACGGCTCATCCTTGCTCGGGCGCGGCGTGCCGTGATTGAACCAGTTGTGGGTCTGGAATTGAATCCAGGCCGCCGCCAACAGATTGAGGATCGATGCCGGCGTGAAATCGTCGGTTCCGTCGCGCTTCTTCGGCCGCGCCAACAGCCGGTTACTGATCAACCGCGGACTAGGATCGAGGAGACCGCCATTGCGGGTCGGATCGACCTCGCTCAATGGAATGTTGCGGCCGAAACGCGCCCCCGGATTGCTCAGCGTGTAATCCGCGCCGTCCATCGGATTGTTCGGATTGAAGCTGGCATTGCCCATGGTCGGCTTGGAGAGGTCGTTGTACTGCCCATCCTCTTCGCGCTCGCACAGATAGCGCGGATCCCACTCCACCGTCTTGCGCAGCCCGCTCGCATTGGTGACCGGGATATCGGAGGTGTTGTGCAAGTTCTTGGCGCGCAGCACTTCGCGCAGCGCGCCGAGATTGAGCACCGCGAGCCAAGTGGGAAGCTTGTACCAGGGCACGACCAGATTGAGGAATTCAAAGATTTTGATATAGACCACCGCGATCAGCGACTTCGGATCGTTCTCGCGCATGATCATCCGCAGTACGACGCAGCCGACGACGATGATCGCCATCAGGATGCCGAGCAGCCGCGCCACGATCCCGGCTTTGGCGGCCAGCACGGTGGCGCCGAAAAACATCACGAAGGCGAGCACATGCACGGCGCCGCGCTGGACGCGCACCCATTTGATGTTGTCGCTGACCAGCCACGCCAGAATCACGTCCAATCCCCACCACGCGGCGAGGAAGAGATCAGGCCCCGGCTGCTCGATGGTGCATTCGGGAAATTGCGGCGTCGCCACCTTGCTGTGGAAGACGACGTTCCAATCGCCGCCGCAGGTGCCGAACACCGCCCAAGAGATATGCACCAGGAACGCCAGATAGGCGGCCGTCCAGAACGCCCGCCAATAGGTATTGGGCGCGTTGCTGCGCGAGAAAACGTGAAAGCAGAGCGCTGGCGTCAGCAACAGCACCGTGACCAGGATCGAGCCGATCACGATGTCATAGGCAAAGCTGTGCGCCGCTACGACCGGCGGCGGCAGCGGCAGCGTCGGGCTGCGTGCGTCCAGCCACGACTTCAGCGCCGCGCCGCCATAAGCGAGCGCGACAAAGACAACGAATAACAGGCTGACGAATATATATCGTCCCCGCCGCACCGTCGGACTTTCGGTGAATACCCACATTGCCGTGACCCTTCCCTATGGCCGAATTCACTGGCCGTGCCAGCGCTGCTGATGTTGTTGCTGCGTTTCGGTGTAACCGCTGTTGAACAGCGTGTCGTAGTAGTTGAGATCGAGATGATGCGCCTGCAGCCAGACGCCCGGCGCGTAGATCGCGTCGCAATGCGCCGGGAAGCGGCCGTGGCGTTCGTAGATGTAGGTGCAGATATCTTTGGTGCAGGCGATGACGTCGTCGCTGTAATGCGGCACCTGCTTCAGATAGGTCTCGCCGCGATCGCCCTTGAAGATGCGACGGAAATAAGCGTCGTCGGCATAGGTGCCGCCGGATTTGTATTTGGCGTCGATAACCGCCTGCACCGCATCCGCCATCGATGGATAAAACGGCGGGCACATGCATTGGATGTGCGGCGGCAGGCCGATCGGCTGCGTCCGCACCTTGGTGAGAACGGTGCCCCAGCGCATGAAATCGAGCAGGCGATAGCGCGGGGTGACGTATTGGAAGCCGAGCGCGGGCAATAGCATGGTCGGCGCGATGGAGGCGTGGATCCAGCCGCCGAGGCCCATGGCCTGCAGCATCAGAATGAGATTCTGCAACAATAGCTCGGCCTCGATCTGCGTGCGCATGGTGCCGAGCACGCCGAGCGGCAGCTTGATCTTTCTGTTCATGAAGCCGTTGCGGATCCACTTGCCGCAGCCCGCCGGCAGATAAAAATTGCGGTCATCGAGCAGCGCCGGGCGGAAGCCGTCCGGCTCGGTCAGGAGATACATCAGCGCGTTGATGTATTGATGCGTCATGTCCACCACCGGAAACAGCACGGTCGAGCCGGGCACGTTGGACAGGAAGCGATTGGAATCGAGATAGTTGGGAAACTCGCGCGGCAGTTCCGGCCGCTTGTCGGCGATCTTGACCTTCGACTGCGCGGCGCGGCGGATCAACACGTCCGGCGTGACCGGATCGGCCGGATCGACGCCGTCGAGGCGCTTGAGAAAATAGCTGCCGCTGTCGTTGAACAGGAAAAAGTGGGTGGCCTGGCAGTTGTCGGTCGAGCCGGCGGCGCGGCCGGGAAAATTCAGATTGGGCGTGCCGAGAATTTTCTCGCCGCTCGGGCTTTCGAACGGCCGGTCCGGCAGCGTGAGGCCGGTCAGGCCGATGGCGGAGATCAGGACCGCCTCTTCAAGCTCATCGAGCGGCTGCGGCTTGGCATTCGACGTGTAGGTGTTGTCGCCGGCGCGGATCGTCTGCAGGCCAAGACTGATGCGCCGCGACCGGCGTTTGTGAAGAGCTTCGAACAGCGGATATTTGGTCATTTCGTCGAAGCCGACATGAGAGTCGGACATGAGCACCACTCCCTCGTTCAAAATTTTTTGGCGCGCGTAATATCGGCGCCGCCGAAACGACCGGCTGGCGCGTCAGGCACCCTCCAGTTTCTTGACGATGCTTTCTTCGATCGCCGCCAGGATGCCGGCTGGGTTCGTGCTGTAATGCGGAATGGCAAGCCGCGCGATCGAGGCGTCGATCAGCGTCGGCTTGTTGGATTGCAGCGCGGTTTTGAACGCCGTTTCGAATTCGCCGAGGCTTTGCACGCGAAAGCCCTGCGCGCCGCAGGCTTTGGCGTAGGCGACGTAATCGGGATTGGGGAAATCGACCAGACCGGATTCGTGGAAGGCTTCGAGCTGATAAAGCTTGATCAGCTTGAATTCGTCGTCCTGGAAGATGATCCAGATCACCGGGATGTTGTAATGCACCGCGGTGAGCAGTTCGAAACCAGACAACAGGTAACCGCCGTCGCCGCAGCCGACCACGACCGGCCGATCGGGGAATGCGACTTTGGCGCCGAGGCCGCCGTTCACCGCCCAGGCCATCGGGCCGAAGCTGCCCGGCTTGCGGAAATTCTGCCCGCGCCGCAATTGCAGGAAATAGCCGAGCCACGCCAGATGGGCGCCGGCATCGGCCAGCACGATCGCATCGGCAGGCAGAAGCTTCGACAGCGACTGCACCATCTGGCCCGGATGGACGTGATTGGGCTCGAGATTGAACATCGGCGCGTTGAGATGGCGATCCTTCTCGACTTGCGCCTGCGCTGCGGCCTTGACCAAAGGCGACAGCGCTGCGGTCAACGCCGCGACTGCAGGCTTGGCATCGCCGACGATGCCGTAATCAGCCGGATAGACCTTGCTGATCTCGGCGGCGGAAATGTTGATGTGAACGAGCTTCTTGCCGGTCAAGAGATCGCTGCGGAAATTGAACGTCGCATGCTGGGCGAAGGAATTGCCGACCGCGATCACGAGATCGGCGGCGACGAAGGCCTTGCCGGCCGAAGCGTGGCCGCTGTCGGCGAATACGCCGAGCGCCAAAGGATGGTCTTCGGCAATGATGCCTTTGCCGTCGAGCGTCGTCGCGAAGGGGATTTGAAAGCGTTCGACGAAAGCTTGCAGTTCGGGCCCCGCGCCGCTCCTTATCGCGCCGAAGCCGATCAGCGCGATGACCGACTTGCCGCGCCCGAGTGCGTCGGCAATGGCGGCAGCGGCTGCCGCGACCGCCGCCGGATCGGGCAGGACCGGCTTCACCTCGAGCCGGATATCGCGGTAATTGTCGACCGACTGCCCGGCCAGCGTCAGATCCTCGGCAACATGAATGTGCACCGGCCCCGGGCGGCCCTCGCAAGCGAGATTGACCGCCTGCTCCAGTACGCCGCAGGTCTTGCCGATGTCGTCGAGCAGGAAGGAGGCTTTCGTGGTGGCCGCGAACATCGCCTGCGAATCAGGCGTGCGGCTCAAGCCGGACGTCTCGTTCAGCGCGCCTTTGCCCCTCCACACCTCGCGAGCGAAACCGGAGATCGCCAGCACCGGATAGGAATCCGACATCGCGACTGCGAGGCCGGAAAACAGATTGAAGGCGCCGGGCCCGGCGGTGGCGAAGCACACGCCCAGACGATTCGAATAAATCGCGTAGCCGCAGGCCATGAAGGCGGCGGCCTGCTCGTTGCGCGTCACCACGGCCCGGATTTTTGTGGAATGCTTGAGCGCCAGCAGCAGGCCAGCAGAGTTTTCGCCGGCGCCGCCGAAGGCGGCATCGACGCCAACGCTCTCCAACCCTCTGACGATCGCCTCGTACACACGCACCGGTCGCGCCCCTCTGCCGGCAACGTTAGGGCTCATAGCGACTGCGCGCCGCCAGCCTCGGCTGGACGGCCCGGATCAGGCTATATCAGGGTTCGAAAGTTGCAACTGTAAATAGAGTATCCGGCTCACTTGGCCGGGGACACGGAACCGCGGCGAAACCCACCGCACGGCCGTGGCGCCGGCGCGACAGGCCGCAAGGTTCTCCTCCGTTGCGACTGTGTCGGTGCGGTGTCCCCGCTTGGCATTACGCGCGCAATGGCCTAGATACGGCTCGCACAGCGCCCGGGCGCGGCGCTGCGGCATATGGTGGTTTCGCCTAACCTTTTGGAATTCCTCGGTTAGGGCGCATAGCTCAGTTGGTAGAGCAGCTGACTCTTAATCAGCGGGTCCAAGGTTCGAGTCCTTGTGCGCCCACCACTTTTTCTCAACGTTTTTATTGGGTTAGAGGGGCCAATTATGCGCGCCCTCCTCTTGCGGTCGTGCGCATAGGTAATGCTCTAAGCAATGTGTACTCGCCGTTCGCGTGTGTGGTCGCCGTGATCCGGTGGGGCGCAGACGTGTCGAGTGACAACTGCGCCAACGTGCGCGGTGTACTGGGTGCGGTCGTAGCGGCAACGTGAAGAACAGGGGACCGCAGTTGGCGACGCGAAATCGCGCGAAGGCGGCCATGCAGCCGCCTATGCGTGCAT
>DATHPQ010000156.1:0-33239 GCA_035483735.1 Xanthobacteraceae bacterium
GTGATCGGCTCGGTGCAGCGGTACTGCATGCGGATCTGCAAATGGTCTTGCAGATCGGCGCCGACGCCGGGCATGTCGGCGATGACGTCAATGCCGAGATCGCGCAAGAGCTTCGCCGGGCCGACGCCGGAGAGTTGCAAAAGCTGCGGCGAATTGAACGCGCCGCCGGATAAGATGACCTCGCCGTCGGCATAGACCGTGTGCGTCGCGTCGCCTTGACGATATTCGACGCCGATGGCGCGACGGCCGGAAAACAGCACGCGGGTGGCGAGCGCCTCCGAGACGACGGTCAGGTTGGGCCACTTCCGCGCCGGCCGCAGATAACCGACCGCAGTCGACCAGCGCCGGCCGTTCTTGGTGGTGAGCTGGAAATAGCCGGCGCCCTCCTGGCGCGGCCCGTTGAAATCGTCATTGCGCGGACAACCGGCCTGCACCGCAGCTTCGATAAACGCGTCGCACAGCGGATGCGGCTCGCTGACATCGGACACGGCAAGCGGCCCCCCGGCCCCATGCAACTCGTCGGCGCCGCGTTGTTGATCTTCGGCGCGCCTGAAATACGGCAGTACGTCTTTGAAAGCCCAGCCGGCATTGCCGAGCTGGCGCCAATGATCGTAGTCCTCGTGCTGACCGCGGATATAAAGAAGCCCGTTGATCGAGCTTGACCCGCCCAAGACTTTGCCGCGCGGCTGAATCACGCGGCGATTGTTCAACTCGGGCTCGGGCTCGGTCTTATAGAGCCAATTGACCTTGGCATTGTCGAACAACTTGCCGTAGCCGAGCGGAATGTGAATCCAGATATTGCTGTCGCGCCCGCCCGCCTCCAATAACAGAACGCGATGCCGCCCCGATGCGCTGAGCCGATTGGCGAGCACACAGCCGGCGGAACCGGCGCCGACAATGATGTAATCGAAATGCGCTGCGTTTGCGGTCATGTTTGTTCCCGGCCTAGCGTTCTTCCTGCCGGAACCATAACGCAGAATTATTGGTTTGGCACAGCCGGCGCTAGCGCGCGGCGGCCGCGCGAACGGCGGCGATGAACCTTTCGACCAGCGGCGAGCGCGGCGCCCGGCGTCGCCGCAGGCAAATCTCGCGCGTGAAATGCTGCTTGCGCAGCGGCACGCAGGCTAATCGGCGCGCTTCAAGCTCAAGCTGCACAAGCTTCTTTGACGATATCGTCACGCAGTCGGACTGCATGACGATGGATTTCAGGGCCGTGATCGAATTGGTGATAATGGCTTGCGACGGCCACGCCTGGTTCTCCGCAGAAAACAACAGCTCGATCTGGCGCGACATCGTCGTGTGCGGCCCAGGCATGACCCATTGCTCGTCGCGAAGCTCGGCGATCGCAACAGACTTCTTGCGCGCCAGCCGGTGACCGGCGCGCACGGCCACGACAAAGATATCGCGCGCCAATGTCTCGCAAACGATATCGGGACCGTCGGCAAGCAACCCTGCCGAATTCACCACCAAATCGATCTCGCCGCTGCGCAGGCCGGCAAGCAGTTCGTCGTCGGCGCGCTCGTCGATCGAAACGACGATGTTCGGCGTTTCGCGCTTGACGCGCGACCGCGGCCGGAACGATATCGATGCAGGCGATCGGGGAAACCCCGACGACGAGCGACCCTTCGAGGCCGCGCTTCTTGGCTTCAAGCTCGTCAACCGCTCGCGACAGCACCGAGTCGATGGCGGCGGCATGGCCCGCGAGCAGCCGACCAAATTCGGTCAAGGTCGCACCGTTACGCGTGCGATCGAACACCCGCACGCCCAGCATCTTTTCCAGAACGGCGACGCTGTTGGACAGCGCCGGCTGCGATACGCCCAATGCGGCCGCAGCAAGCGTGAAAGAGCCGCGGTCGGCAATGTGCAACAGCTCGATCAGCCGCTTGGGATCGACGTTGAGGGCCATAAAGATAGGTTATGCCAAACGGGGATATTCTTATTGGACATTATGGCTCCAGGCCTGTCAACTCACGCAACAACAAGCCGGCCCGGCAGAAATGGACGCATCAGTGCGTCCGACCGCCCGGCCGCAAAAGCTTTGCGGGAGGAAGCACGATGAACATCCATCTCGTCGGCAGTATCGGCCTCGACACGGTCGAAGATGTCTTTCGCACCGTCGGCAAGGAGCTCGGCCCGCATCTCAAGCGCGTTCCCGACGGCGAAGTCGGCGGCCGCAAATTGTGGATCAGCTGGCAATATCCGCTGTTGCGCGCCTCGACCTTCCTGCGGCCGGATCCGTCCGGCAAAGTGCGCCCGACCAATCGCTTCGCACTGTTGACGCTGGCCGAAGGCGTCAAACCATCCGATGTGCATTTCGGCGAGCTTGGCTATGCGCGCGAGGCGCGTGCCTCTTATCTCGACTTCATCGCGGCGCGCGACAACGGCGAGCTGCCGAACAACATTCGCTTTCAAGTGTGCCTGCCGACGCCGTTTGCGGTTGTCAGTTCGGTGGTCATGCCGGAGGCGCTTGCCGCTGTCGAAGCGGCCTATGAGAAGGCGATGATCGCCGAGGTGGCCGCTTTGTGCCGGCACATCCCGCATCGCGATCTCTGCATCCAATGGGATCTCTGCAATGAGATGGTGGTCTGGGACGGCCAGAAGACCGATGCGGTGCCCTGCGGCGACGAGCCACGCGAGAAAATTATCGCGCGCATGCAGCGGCTTTGCGCAGCCGTCCCCGACGATGTCGAGCTTGGCCTGCACCTCTGCTATGGCGATTTTGGTGCCAGACATTTCGTCGAGCCCAAAGACGCCGCGGCGATGGTCGACTTCGCCAACACGCTGTCGACGTCGATCGCGCACAAGCTTGCCTATATTCACATGCCGGTGCCGGTGGAGCGCAGCGACGATACGTTCCACAAGCCGTTTCGCGATCTGAAACTTGGCGAAGGCACGGCGCTCTTTCTCGGCGTCGTGCACGCGAAAGACGGCGCCGCAGGCACCAAGGCGCGCATCGCCGCGGCGCGCCGCTATGCGCCGGACTTCGGCATTGCCACCGAATGCGGCATGGCGCGCGCCCGTTCCGAAGAGACGGTGCGGTCGCTCCTGAAAATCCATGCCGAATGTTGCGGCTGAGCCTCGGCCAAGAAAATCAGAACAACCGGAGAAATAAATGTCGCGCAACGTCTATCTCGTCGGCAGCGTGCCCATGGCGAGCGCCGGCGAAGTCTTCGAAAAGGTGAGCGGTGCGCTCGGCACGCGCATCAAGCGGCTGCCGGACGGTGAGACCGGCGAGCGTGGCGACTGGATCAGCTGGCTCGAGCCGGTATTTTCGGAAAATCCGGCCTTTGTGAAATCCGGCGAGTTCTTCCGCGTCCACGCAAGCGGCACCGGGCGCGAGCGCTATGCGCTCAAGCCCGGCATCAAGCCGCAGGACGTCCGTTTCGACAATCTGTTCTATGCCGATATCGCCGAAAGCTCTTATGCCGAGTTCAAGCGGCTGAAGAAGGCTGGCAAGATTCCCGCCGGCACGAAATTCCAGGTCGATCTGGTGCCGGCGCATTCGGTGATCTGGCTGTTCCTGGTCGACAGACTGCATGCCGCAATCGACTCGATCTATAACGACGCGCTCACGCGCGAGATCGACAAGATCGCGATCGCCATTCCCCATGACGAGATCGCGATCCAGTTCGACGTCGCTTCCGCCGTGTTCGCCCGCCTCGAACGCAACGAGGCGTCAAGCTACGGCCGCACCAAGGCGGAGATGCAGGAGACGTTCGCCAATATCCTGGTCGAGCTGGGCAACCGCGTGCCGGGCGACATCGATCTGCTCTATCACCTCTGCTACGGCGATTCCGGGCACAAGCACGTCGTCGAGCCGACCGACACGAACGACATGGTCGAATTCGCCAACCGCCTGGCGCAACGGATCGCGCGGCCGGTGCAGCTCGTGCATATGCCGGTGCCGCGCAATCGTTCCGATGACGCCTATTTCGCGCCGCTGAAACGGCTAAAGTTGCGGCCGGAAACCGAACTGTGCCTCGGTCTCGTCCATCATACCGACGGCGTCGAAGGCACCAGGCGGCGTCTGGAGACGGCCAAGCGCTATGCGCAAGATTTTTCGATTGCCACCGAGTGCGGCTTCGGCCGGCGCGACCCGGCGACCATACCGGAATTGCTTCGCATCCACGCCGCCGTCGCCGACGCTGTCTAACGTACAGAACCGATAAGAATTCCAAGGGGGGGATGATCATCATGCGGAATTTCACACGCGGCGCTCTTGGCGTTTTAGGCGCCGTTGCCATCGCACTGGCAGGCATCTGCAGTGCGCAAGCCGATCCGATCAAGATCAGGGTCGCTTATGCCGTGCCGGTAGCGAACTGGGCGTCGCTCCTGGCGGAGAAGAAGGACCTCGCCAAGCATTGGGGCACCTCTTACGACTTCGAGGCTGTGCGCTATCAAGGCACGCCACCGATGATTACGGCGCTGGCGGTCAACGAACTGGAAATCGCCGATCTGGCTTATTCGACGCTCGGGCTTGCCATCCAGAACGCCGGCCTCGACGATCTTGAAGTCATCGGCGACGAGTTTCAGGACGGCGCGCCCGGCTACTATTCCGACGAGTTCTTCGTGCGCAAGGACGGCGGCATCGCCAAGATCGAGGATCTCAAGGGCAACGTGATCGCCACCAATGCCACGGGCAGCGGCATCGATATCGCCATGAAGGCAATGCTGCACAAGCACGGCCTCGAGGACAAACGTGATTATACGACGCTCGAAGCGCCGTTCCCAGCCATGGCGGCGATGCTGGCGGAGAAGAAGGTCGATCTGGTGCCGGGCGTGCTGCCGTTCTCGCTCAATCCGGCGCTGCGCGACCCGAGCAATGTGCTGTTCACGCAGAAGGAAGGCGTCGGCCGCACCCAGATGATCATTTGGACCGCGCGCAAATCCTTCCTCGACAAGAACCGCGCCGCCATGGTCGATTTCATGGAGGACGTGTTGCGCATCGAACGCTGGTATCTCGACCCCAAGAACCATGCCGATGTCGTTGCAATCGGCGCAAAGCTTCTCAAAGTGCCGCCGGAACGGCTCGATTGGCTGTTCACCAAGCAGGATTATTATCGCGATCCCGACGGCAAGCCCGATCTCGACGCACTGAAAAAGAACGTAGACATCACCAAGGAGCTTGGCTTCTTCAGCGGCTCCGTCGATCTCGCCAAGCACACCGATCTGAGCATCGTCGAAGAGGCCGCCAAGCGGCTGCAATAGCGGCGAGGGGAGCGAGCTAACGCTTTCAGTCTTTCAGCCTGACGTAGTAGTGGTAGCCATCCTCCATTCCGGTGAGGCGCTTGAGACTGGGAAACCGATGAAGACTCTTGATTACTGTCTTGGCGCCGAACGTGTCTTCATCGCGGAAGACATAGCGCAAGCGCCGGCCGTGCCAGTTCCATTCGACGGTATCTCCTTCGACCCATCTGTCATTCTCAATCATCGAAATCGAGGGAACGGCCGGATAGCGAAAATCCGGGATTTCGCCGATATCCGGCGAGTCATCGCAGATAACGTGTTTGAAGCCGCGCTCGTAACTTTGCCAGACACGCCTACAATTATTGGTGTGGTCGTCGAAGAAGCACAGATCCGAAGGCCCTTTGGCCCGGACATCGTCGGTCCCCCAATCATGCTGGCGATAATCAACATTCTCCAATCGCGAAAGCAGCGCGCCGAAATCCAAATCAAAGGCGAACAATTTCGCCTCGGGAACGGCATGTCTAAAGGTGAACAGAGATGAGCCGGCCCAAACACCGCTTTCGACGATTACTTTCGGCTGCAATTCCCGCGCGAGCAAAAACAACAAAAACGTGCTGTTGCCTGGGGTAGTCCCCGGAGCACCGAAGGCGCGATTGCGAGCCATCGCGCGGAAATAGTCTTCAACATCATTGATCGAAGTGGTCCCAGGCAAACCGATCTCGGTCATGAAATTGCGAACGTAAGTTAACAGCTCGTCCATAACCCGCGCGTGCAACGCGGAATTCGCCCGATATTTTATGAAAGCGGGCTCCGGCACGGCCAAGCCGATATCCTGAACCAAATTCGTGGCGTTCAGAACCGTGAACATGTTGTAGGCCATGTATCCTTCCGCTTAGCCCTCGACGGGGCTTTACCGTAGCACAACCACGCATTGAAGCTCCAGATGTACGAGCCACAAGACTCTAAGGAGAGTGGATATCGACTTTGTTGCGCCGATAAAGCGCGTTCCAGGCACACCGCATTTTCATCGCCGCAAATCGCAAGTATAAATCGCTATTATTCTCTCCCCCGCCGTAAGCGGGGAAAGAGCAATCGCTTCCCGGGGAGGAGCTCGTGCAGAAATTCGGCATCGGTCAGCCCGTACCGCGGGTCGAGGACCCGCGCTTCATCACCGGCCGCGGCCGCTATGTCGACGACTTCGATCTGCCGCATCAGTGCTACGGCGTAGTGGTCATGTCGCCGCACGCGCATGCGCTGATCAAAAACGTCGACACGACGAAGGCCAAGGCCGCCGACGGCGTGCTGGCCGTACTCACCGGAGCCGATGTCGCGGCGGACGGATTAGGGAGCCTCGCGCCGCCGATGCCGCAAGACATGGGCGGCCCGAAGGGCTTTCGCACGCTGCGCCCGATCCTCGAAGGCGAGAGGGTCCGCGCCGTCGGCGAGCGCGTCGCCTTTGTCGTCGCCGAAACGCTCAATCAAGCGCGCAGCGCCGCCGAGCTTGTCGAGATCGACTACGAGCCGCTGCCGGCGGTGATCGGCGTCGAGGACGCGGTGAAGCCCGGCGCGCCGGTGCTGTGGGACGAGGCGCCGAACAACATCTCGTTCACGCTGATGATGGGCAACAAGGAAGCAACCGACGCCGCCTTTGCCAAGGCCAAGCACGTCATCAAGCTCAAGCTGAACAATGCGCGCATCAGCGCCAATGCGATCGAGCCGCGCGCCGCGATCGGTCATTATCATCCCGAAAGCGACAATTACACGCTCTATTCGACTACGCAGAATCCGCACGGCACCCGTTCCACGGTCGCCGGCCAGGTGCTGAAAATCGCCGAGACGAAAATGCGCGTGATCTCGCCGGATGTCGGCGGCGGTTTCGGCATGAAGCATGGCGGCTATCCGGAGGACGCTCTGGTGGCGTGGGCATCGCGCCGCGTCGGCGGCCGGCCGGTGAAATGGGCGGCGACCCGCTCCGAGTCGCTTCTCGGCGATTCGCACGGCCGCGATCAGGTCGTCACCGGCGAGCTCGCACTCGACGACAAGGGTAAGATTCTCGGCCTGCGCGTCAGCGCACTCCACGCCATGGGCTCGCACGTATTCGGCGCATCGATGGTGGTGCCGCTGTTCGCGATAAGGCTATCGCCCGGCGTCTATCAGATCCCGGCGGTGCATGCCGTGGCGCATGCCGTCCTCACCAACACCATTCCGCTTGCGCCCTATCGCGGCGCCGGGCGCCCGGAAGCAGCCTTTCTGATCGAGCAATTGCTCGACCGCGCGGCCAAGATCATGGGGGTCGATGTCATCGAGATCAGGCGGCGCAATTTCATTCCGGCTTCCGCCATGCCGCACAAGATCCAGACCGGCATCACCTATGACAGCGGCGATTTCGCTCATGTCATGGACGAATGCCTGAAGCTCGCCGATTGGAGCGGCTTTGCCAAGCGCGCCGCCGAATCGAAGAAGAACGGCAAGCTGCGCGGCCGCGGCATCGGCTATTTCCTCGAAGAGGCCGCGGTGTTCAACGACCGCATGGTGCTGCGCTTCGATCCGAGCGGCATGCTGACCATTCTCGCCGGCACCCATTCGCACGGCCAGGGCCACGAGACCGTCTATGCGCAGATGGTGTCGGAATGGCTCGGCGTGCCGTTCGAGAATATTCGCTTCATCCAGGGCGACACCGACGCCGTGCCGTTCGGCCGCGGCACCTACGGCTCGCGCAGCATGCAGGTTGGCGGCAATGCGCTCAAACGCGCGGCCGACAGCATCGTCGACAAGGCCAAGCCGATGGCGGCGCTGATGCTGGAGGCTGCGGCCGGCGACATCGAATTCAAGGACGGCGCGTTCCGCATCGTCGGCACCGACCGCGCGCTGCCGCTCACCGCCGTCGCCAAGGGCTTCTACCGGCCGGCAATGCTGCCGCAGCAATTCGATGTCGGGCTCGAAGCGTCCGGCACATTTGCCGCCGAACCGCCGAATTATCCGAACGGCTGCCATCTGTGCGAAGTCGAGATCGATCCGGAGACCGGACACGTGACACTCGCCCGCTATGCCGCAGTAGACGATGTCGGCAGAGTCATGAACCGGCTGCTTTGCGAGGGCCAGGTTCACGGCGGCGTCGCGCAAGGCGCGGGCCAAGCGCTGATGGAAGCCATCGTGTTCGATACCGAGGGCCAGCTCGTGACCGGCAGCTTCCAGGACTACGCCATGCCGCGGGCCGAAGACTTTCCCGACCTCGTTTCGGAGATCGCCGAAGTGCCGTCGACGACCAACCCGCTCGGCGTCAAAGGCGCGGGCGAAGCCGGCGCCACCGGCGCGCCGCCCGCGATCATCAGCGCCATTCTCGACGCGCTCAAGCCGCTCGGCATCGAGCACATCGACATGCCGGCGACGCCGAGCCGCATCTGGCCGGCAATCAACGCCCACAAAGCGAAGCTGGCGGCGGAGTAGGCTCTTCTTTTAGTTGGAGCATGATCTTTTCCGAAAACCGGTTTCCACTTTTCGGGATCATGCTCTATGCCTCCTTCGGCGGCGTGCCGCACAACAGCGCGTGCAGCACCACGAGCGTGAGCCCGCCGGAGATCACCGGCTGCGTGGCGACCAGCCGGACCAGAAGCGGCATCTGCGCTTGCACGTCCGGTGCAATGAACATGCCGCCGAGCGCAACCAGCATGGCAAGCCCGGCGACGATATATTTGCGGTCGTCCCAGTCGACCTTCGCGAGAATGTGCACGCCGTGCATCAGGACGATGCCGAACAGAAGCGTCGCCGCGGCGGCGAGGATCGGCAGCGGCACGACCACGAGCAGAAGATCGAATTTGATCGAGGCGCCGAGCACGATCAGCAAAATGCCCGCGGCAAGCGTCGCATAGCGCGAGCCGACGCGGGTTGTGCGCAGCATACCCATATTGTCCGGATAGACGATGGTGCTGAAGCCGCCCACCAGGCCTGCGAGAACCCCACCGAGACCAATCGCGAAGACGCCCTGCGACATGCGCGCCGAGGAAACATCTTGGCCGCCCCAGTCGCCGACCATCTGATAAAGCGCCATCGAGCCGATGCTCGCCGGAAGCAGTACGAGCAGAAATACGATCACGAGATCGGTCTGTACGGTAAAGCCGAACGGAAAGACCTGCGGCGCGACCAGAAGCGGCGCGTTCATCACCGCGGCCAGCGACACCGGACGGAACAGCGCATAGCAGATCGTGCCTGCGGCGAGTCCGATCAGGATCGCGGCGCGGCGGAATTTGCCACCCCACAGGCTCACCGCGACAATCACTGCAACCGCGAGCGCGCCGGTGAGAAAATTCACCGTCGGAAAACCTGGACTCTGCACCTGTCCGATCCAGCCCGGCAGCGCCACGTTGGACACCTGGATCATGATGAAGATGACGATCATGCCCGCGATGAGCGGCGCGCGCAGAAAGCGCGCGAAAACGCCAATGACGCTGAAGCCCGCGATCGGCACCGTGAGCACGCACCAGATCAAAGCGGCGACGAAGAACGAGCCGTAGGCCGCGCTGAGGCCGGCATTCGGCAGATGCCCGACCGCAAGCAGGGTCGCGAAGCTTCCCGCATAGGGGCCCTGAGTGATCGGTAGCCGCAGCAGCAGCGTCGACTGCAGGATGGTGACGAAGCCGCAGACCAGGAAGGTCATGCCGTAGAGATAGGCGATCTGCTCCGGCGGCAGATTGAAGGAGCGGCCGAGAATGCCCGGAAAAACGAACATCCCGGTCATGCCGAAAATGTTCTGCAGACCCAAAATGAAAAGCTGATCGTAAGACAGCCGCTCGTCGATGCCGACATCAAAAACTTTCTCGGCAGGCGTTTCTCCGGACTTCATTGTGCTATGCCCCTTCTCGACGCGGGATTTGTTCATCCCGCTTGTAAAAAACACTTAGCCGCTCGGGCGGCGAAGGAAAAGCCACCTCGGGTTGCCATCGCCAGCGCACCTGATAAATGCGGCGCAGGTCGGCGTCGACTACTACTGCATGCCGTCGGGCAGGGCCGCCTGGCGGCCGAGCTGCTGCCAGGCCATCGGCGCGCCGGCTTTTTGCGCCGCTTCCTGCGGCGGCAGCGATTTGTCCCAGCTGGCGCCGATGAAGCGCTGACCGGTGACGCCGTCCGAGGCGTTCGAGCACAGCCAGAGCAGCGGCGCTACCATCACGTCGGGCGAGATCAGCTTGGAACGATCCGGCGCCGCGGCGCGCGAGACGAGCCGCGTGTCGGCGGCGCCGCCGGGCACCAGCACATTGGCGGTGACCCCGGTGCCGTCGAGCTCCTGCGCCATGGCGAGGAGATGCGCCTCGTTGGCAGCCTTGGAGCCGCCGTAAGGCTGCATGAAGCTCCGCCACATCGTGTCGAGCGACGTCGTCACATTGATGATGCGGCCCCAGTGCTGTGCAATCAGCGTCGGCAGCGCGGCGCGCGTCATCAAAAACGGCGCGATCACGTTGACCTCGATGACGCGGCGAAATTCTTCCGGCGCGGCCTCCCACAATTTTCCCACCGGCCGCCCCTCGCCGCGAAGGGTCCCCGTGCTGACGCCGGCATTGTTGATCAGAACGTCGAGCCGGCTGAAGCGCTCGGCGCAAGCGCGCACGATTTTCGGCCCGCTTTCGTTCCAGGTGACGTCGGCGACGATGCCGAGGAAGCGCTCGCTTGCGCCTGCGTCTTCGGCCAGTTGCTGCGTCTCTTCGAGAACCGGTTCGTCGAGCTCGACCCCGGCAACGCACGCACCCGCGGCGAGCAAGCCAAGCGTCATGACGCGGCCAAGACCCCGCCCGGCCCCGGTGACGATGGCAACCTTTCCGTCGAGCGTTCCCACCATTGTGACAGCCCCCCGACTATGCACATGCGGCTTTTAGAGCATGAGCGGCGGAGCTGGAAAGCGGTTTTCTGAAAAAGATCGCGCACCGAACAAAGACCGAAGCGCGCCGGCGCGAGCAGCAAGATGGATTTGCTGCCGCTAACTAATACAAATGACGGTGGATAAAGGCCCCGGCACTGGCGAGCGCGCGCCGACCGGCATCCAGATGTGCATTCCACATATGCCACGCATGCGTCATATGCGGCCATATTTCCAGCGTTACCGCAACATCGGCCGCTCCGGCTGCGGCGGCAAAGCGCGTCGCATCAGCAAGCAGCGTTTCCGCCGCGCCGACCTGAATCAGAGTGGGCGGGAATCCTCCAAGATCGGAATAAAGCGGGGATACGCGTGGATCCTTCCGATCCATGCCGGCGGGGACGTAGGCCGCGGCCAGTTCTTCCAGATAGCCTTTGTGGATCAGCGGATCGACGGCGTCTTTTGTCGCCAGCGTCGTGCCAGACATGGTGAGATCCGTCCATGGCGAGCACAACCAGGCGCAAGCCGGTGCCTCTTCATGCAAGGCGAGCAACTGGTTGATCAGTGCGACGGTCAGCCCACCACCAGCACTGTCGCCGGCGACTGCGATGTGTGAAGCCGCAATACCTTGTCCGCGCAGGAACCGGTAAACCGAAAGCGCGTCGTCGAGCCCGGCCGGAAACGGATATTCAGGCGCGAGCCGGTAAGCCACCGCAAGCGTGCGGATTTTCGCCGCGCGCCCCGCCTCGGTGACCATGCGGCGATGGCTGACAAGCGAACCCGAACAATAACCGCCGCCGTGGAGGAACGTCAAAACGCGAGACGGATCGCTGCCGGGGACGATCGACCATTCCGCCGGTACGCCACCGGCAGCGACCGGCGTTAAGGTCACGTCGGCAGCGACCGGCCAGACCGAGCCGACCTCGTCGATCCGCGCCCGCCGCTCGGCCCAGCCGACCGGCCGGGGCTTGGCGCCCAAAAGCGCGCGGACGGCAGTAATTTCGCGGCGGTCGGTTTCCGTCTGATCCACTGAAAGTCCTTGTTTTATCAGTGTTTTTCAGCTCGTCTTGCGCCAGCCGCGCGCGTCGCAGGGTCCATTGCCACTGGTTGCTTGTGACACGTCGCCCGCTTATATTCCGTCAGCATTCCAGTCATCCCCGATGACTTCAGTGGCTTCGCCCCGACGGGCGGGCGGAGCACAGAGGAGATTTATCTATGGCAACCGCGCCCCTGATGCCGAAAGCGACAGCCGTGTGGCTGGTTGAGAATACGTCGCTGTCGTTCGACCAGATCGCCCAGCTCTGCAATTTGCATCCGCTGGAAGTGAAGGCGATCGCCGACGGCGATGCGGCGCAGGGCATCAAGGGGCTCGATCCCATCCTCACCGGACAGCTCACCCGCGAGGAGATCGCCGCCGCCGAGGCCGATCCGAACTACAAGCTCCATATCGCCGATCCCAAAGTGCGGCTGCCGGAAGCGAAGCCGAAGAAGGGCCCGCGCTATACGCCGGTGTCGCGCCGCCAGGACCGCCCGAATGCCATCCTTTGGCTGGTGCGCAATCATCCCGAACTAAAAGACAGCCAGATCATGCGGCTCGTCGGCACCACCAAATCGACGATCCAGGCGATCCGCGAACGCACCCATTGGAATTCGGCAAACCTTACGCCGCTCGATCCGGTGACGCTCGGGCTCTGCTCACAGATCGATCTCGATCTTGAAGTGCAGAAAGCGGCGAAGGAGAAGCCGGTGCCGATCGAGGCGCAGGGCGCCACCCTCCTGCCGGCGTCCGTCACCACCGCGCCGAAAGAAGAGCCGGAGCCCGAACCCGCGAAGCAGAAGCAGGGCGACGATCTCAATGTCGAGGCCGTGTTCGCCAAGCTTAAACAGCTCAGCGGCAAGGGCGAATAACACCGCGAATAACGCGAGCAAATAATAAACCTCACCCCCTGTCATTCCGCAGCACGACGCAGGCGCCGCCGGCGGCGATTAGCTTGTTGCAGAACCGCTCGAGATACGAGCGGTCATCGTCGCCGATACGAATGTTGTAGCGCGTGGCAAAGCCCAGGCCGATGCCGCGGCTCCTGATCACGATCGGCTCGCGGTCGCCGATCAGCGACACATATTGTTTCTGGATCATGCGATAGATCGCCCAGGCGCGGCTTTCCGACCAATTGGCGGTGAGCTGCATACCCCAGCGCGGCACGTAAGCGGCAATGCGCTGCGCCTCGGCTTTCGGAGCCAGGATCAGATTGGCGAGCCGCGTGCACGGAATGCCCTGCGGGATCGTGGTGTCGGCTGTCTCCGGCGGTTTGGGCGAGACCCAATCGTCGGCGGTCCAGCCGGTGATGATGGCAACGTAATTGCGCGTCTCGCTGGGCAGCCCGCGGCGGCCGGCGACGAAGGCCGCCACCCGCCCCGGCCCGGCATTATAAGCCGCCGCGGCAAGACCGAGATTGCCGAACTGCGCTTTGAGATCGTGCAGATAGCTCGCGGAATTTTTTAGCGCCTCGATCGGGTCGAACGGATCGACGAGCCCGCGATAATCCGCTGTCGACGGCATGAATTGCGCGATCCCTTGCGCGCCCTTTGAACTCACCGCCATCGCGTTGAAGCGGCTCTCCTGCCAGATCACGCGGGCGAAGAATTCGACCGGCAACTGGTTCTCGGCCGCATCCTGTTCGATGGCGCGGCAGATGTCTTCGGACGTCGGCGGATTATGCGGCGTGAACGGCGGTGTCGGTGCCTGGGCGGCGGGCTGGCTCGACGGCGCTGGAGCTTGAGCCGCGGGTTGGCTGGCTGGCGCCGGCACCGGTTTGTCTTGGCTGGAATTGTCGTTTGTCGGGAGAGGATTCGGCACCGCCGGCGCCGCAGTGCTGTCGGCAGCGGGCGGACCGGTCGTCGCATTTGTGGGCACGCTTGCAGGCGCGTTTACCGGCGCCTGTGCGTAGACAGGCGCGCTCAACATTGTCGCCGCGCATATGAGCAGTCGTCCGGCGATATGTGTCATGCACTTTAACGCATGAGATAGAAGGTGGTGCCCGTTGCTATCAACCGACCCGTGGCGGCAACGAGACCCCAGAGTCAGTTTCGCTCGTTAAGCCTACAATCGAATTACGACACTACCCCCTTCCCCTTCAACGCCGCCCCGATCTCATCCAAAATCGCCGGATCGTCAATGGTCGCCGGCACCTGCCAGGCGTCGCCGTCGGCCATTTTCTTGATGGTGCCGCGCAGGATCTTTCCCGAGCGCGTTTTCGGCAAGCGACCCACGGTAATGGCAAGCTTGAACGCCGCCACCGGGCCGATCTTGTCGCGAATGAGCGCGACACATTCCTTCTCGATGTCGGCGGGCGACCGGGTGACGCCGGATTTGAGCACGATGAAGCCACACGGCACTTCGCCCTTGAGTTCGTCCTTGATACCGAGCACGGCGCACTCGGCGACGTCCTGATGCGAGGCGAGCACCTCTTCCATGCCGCCGGTCGACAGCCTGTGGCCGGCGACATTGATGATGTCGTCGGTGCGGCCCATGACAAAGACATAGCCGTCCTCGTCCTTGAAGCCGGCATCGGCGGTTTTGTAGAAGCCTGGAAACTCCTCGAGATAGCTTTCGCGCATGCGTGCATCGGCCTGCCACAAGGTCGGCAGGCACCCGGGCGGCAGCGGCAGCTTGATGACGATCGAGCCCATTGTGCTGGCCGGCTGTTCGCGGCTGACTTCATCGACGATGCGGATGTCGTAGCCCGGCATCGCTACTGTCGGCGAGCCGTGCTTGATCGGCAACAGGCCAAGGCCCACCGGATTGCCGGCAATGCACCAGCCGGTCTCAGTCTGCCACCAGTGATCGATCACCGGCACTTTGAGCAGATCCTCTGCCCAGTCGAGCGTCGGCGGATCGGCGCGCTCACCGGCGAGAAACAGCGCGCGGAATTTTGTCAGGGCGTGCCGCGCAAACAGCTTGCCTTGCGGGTCTTCTTTCTTGATGGCGCGGAATGCCGTCGGCGCGGTGAACAAAGCAACAGCGCCGTGCTCGGCAACGACGCGCCAGAACGCGCCGGCGTCCGGTGTGCCGACCGGCTTGCCCTCATAGAGGATGCTGGTCGCGCCATGCAGCAGCGGCGCATAGACAATGTAGGAATGGCCGACCACCCAGCCGATATCGGACGCCGTCCACCACACGTCGCCGGGATCGATGCCGTAGAGATTCTTCATTGACCATTTCAGCGCCACCATGTGACCGCCATTGTCGCGCATCACGCCTTTCGGCCGGCCGGTCGTGCCGGACGTATAGAGAATATAGAGCGGGTCGGTGGCCTTAACCGGGACGCAATCCCAAGCCGAGCGGGCATGGATGAGTGCGTGATCGCGCATCGCCGCCCAATCGCGATCGCGGTCTTCGATGAGAGTCGCTTGCACCTGCGTGCGCTGCAGGATCAGGCAGGCGTCAGGCTTGTGCTTGGCGAGCGCGATCGCGTCGTCGAGCAGCGGCTTGTAATGCACGATGCGGCCCGGCTCGAGCCCGCAGCTTGCGGAGAGAATGACCTTCGGCGTGGCGTCGTCGATGCGGGTCGCCAGTTCGCGCGCCGCGAAGCCGCCGAACACGACCGAGTGGACGGCGCCGATGCGGGCGCAGGCGAGCATCGCGATCACCGCTTCCGGCACCATCGGCATGTAGAGAATGACGCGATCGCCTTTTTGCACGCCGAGGTCGCGCAGCATGCCGCCGAGCACCTGTGTCTCGGTGAGGAGGCGGTGATAGGTGATGGTGCGTTTTGTGCCGGCGAGCGGCGAATCGTAAATGACCGCCGCCTGTTCGCCGCGCCCGGCATCGACCTGACGGTCGACGGCATTGAAGCAGGTGTTGCAGACGCCGTCCGGAAACCAGCGGCCATAGACGCCGGCCTGTGGATCGAACACGGTTTTCGGCTTTTCGAACCAGTCGATGTCGGCGGCCGCCTCGCCCCAGAAGGCTTGCGGATCGCGCTGCCAGCGCGCGTAAACCTCGTAATAGCGGCTCGTTCGGGCGTCCATAACGCAGCCTCCCGGCTTTTTCAGCTCATTGTCAGGGGCTCCACGCCGATTGCAAGCCGTACCAAAGTGTCGGCTCGGTCATGCATCTCCATGCTGGCGCAGCCTGGGGGCTTTGATCTATGTCACCTCACCCTCCGCGTTTGGCTCAATTCAACCCGTGATCACCGACCCGTTCTTCTATCTGCTGGCGATCCCCGCCGTGACCGTGCTCGGCCTCGGCAAAGGCGGCTTTATCGGCATCGGCATGATCGCGACGCCGCTCTTGGCGCTTGCCGTGCCGCCGCTGCAAGGAGCGGCCATCCTGCTGCCGATCCTGATGTGCCAGGACATGATCTCGATTTGGACCTACCGCCGCAAATGGAGCGCGTGGAATCTGAAAGTGCTGATGTCTGGCTCTCTGTTCGGCATTGGTGCGGCGACTCTGTTCGCCAGCTCGGTCTCAAATGCCGCAATCGAAGTCACCATTGGCGCGATCGGGCTTGCCTTTGTGTTCTATACTTGGCTCGGTCCGCGGCTCCTCACCGGGCTGCGGCAGGTTCGCGATAAGCCGCGCCGGCCGCCGGTTGCGCTCGGCATGGTGTGGGGCGCACTGTCCGCCTTCATGTCGCTATTAATCCAGGTCGGTGCACCGCCGTTTCAAATCCACATCCTGCCGCAGCGGCTCGACAAGCTGACGCTGGTCGGCACCAGCGTCATCTTTTTCGCCTTCGTGAACTGGATGAAGGTCCTGCCCTATTTCATGCTCGGGCAATTCTCGCCGCGCAATTTCGCGACCTCGCTTGCGCTGTTGCCGCTCGCCATCGCCGCCAATTTTCTCGGCATCTGGCTGGTACGCAAGACGCCACAGGAGCGATTCTACCAGATCTCTTACCTCTTGATGTTCCTGATCTCTCTTGCCTTGCTGTGGCAAGGGATACGCGGGCTTGGCTAAGCGACGAATTAGGGAACCGCCGACTTGAAACGCACCGAAATAGGCACCGGATATCGCCGATAAAGCGCAATTCACCGGCACTACGCGCCAGTTTCGCTGTTCGCACTCCGGACTTTTCGCTAGGTTCCGCAATGGCTACGATTCGTTTCCCCGCCGGCAGATTGTCATGATCGATCCCCTCAAGCCCGTCACGACCGCTCCTACGCTTTGCAAGATTTGCGGGGGTGCGGCGCCGCTCTACGGCGTCGTTGATTTCAATAAATCCTGTGAGGAGCCGAACGGCCTGAAACTGTCTCTGACGGGCGTGCCGGTCTATTACCGGCGCTGCGCCAATTGCCACTTCGTCTTCACCGACGCCTTCGACGACTGGAGTGCCGAGGAGTTCAAAACGCATATCTATAATGACGACTATCGCATGGTCGATCCGGACTATAAGACCACGCGGCCGCGCGGGAATGCCGAGGTCGTGGCGCGACTCTGGGGCGAGCATAAGACAGATACCCGCGTGCTCGATTACGGCGGCGGCAATGGCGAGTTCTGCACCGTGTTGCAGGAGAGCGGTTTCCCGGTGGCGGAAACTTTCGATCCCATGGTGCCGGAATTCTCCCGCCGGCCGGACGGAAAATTCGACTTGGTGACGAGCTTCGAGACACTGGAACACTTGCCCGATCCGATGGCGGGCATCGCTTCGCTGCTCGAAAGCGCTGCCGATCCCGGCGTCGTCCTGTTCACCACGCTGGTACAGCCGGCGGAATTCGACAATTTCGGTGTCAATTGGTGGTACATTGGGCCGCGCAACGGCCATGTCTCGATATTCAGCAAGCAGGCGCTGACCATCGCTTGGAGCCGGCACCGCTATCAGGTCGCTTCGTTACGCGATAATATTCATCTGGCCTTTCGCAACTTGCCGCCGTTTCTTGCGCATCTGCAAAAGCGATGAAGGAGCGGCGCATCATCTGACGGGACGATGATGACAGTGCTCCAAACAACCCAAACGCCGGCACCTTACGACACCGGTCTCGACCGCAACGCGGCAAATTTTCAGCCGCTGACGCCGCTGTCGTTTCTGGCCCGAGCGGCAGAAGTCTATGCGGACCACACCGCCATCATTCACGGTGCACGCTCCTGGACCTATCGCGAATTTTTCGAGCGTGCGAAGAAGCTTGCCTCGGCGCTGGCCAAACGCGGCATCAAGCGCGGTGACACGGTGTCGGTGGTACTGCCCAATGTGCCCGCGATGCTCGAAGCGCATTACGGCGTCGCCATGGCCGGCGCGGTGCTCAATTCCGTCAATACGCGGCTCGATGCGACGATCATCGCCTTCACCTTCGATCACGGCGGAGCGAAGGTGCTGATCACCGACCGCGAATATTCCAAGACGGTGAAGACGGCGCTTTCGCTGTGCAAGGCCAAGCCGCTCGTCATCGACTATGACGACCCGGAATTCACCGGGCCCGGCGAACGGCTCGGCACTCTCGACTACGAGCAACTTTTATCGGAGGGCGAGGCCGACTTCGCCTGGCTGATGCCGCGCGACGAATGGGACGCCATCGCGTTGAATTATACGTCAGGCACCACCGGCGATCCCAAAGGCGTCGTCTATCATCATCGCGGCGCTTATCTGCTCGCCATGGCCAACGTCATCACCTGCGAAATGGGCAAGCATCCGGTCTATCTGTGGACGCTGCCGATGTTCCACTGCAACGGCTGGTGCTTTCCGTGGACGCTGTCGGTGGTGGCGGGCACGCATGTGTGCTTGCGCGCCGTGCGCGCCGCGCCGATCTTCGACTCGATCGCCAAGCACAAGGTCACGCATCTGTGCGGCGCGCCGATCGTGATGTCGACCTTGCTCAACGCATCGCCGCAGGAGCGCAAGCCGCTGCCCCATCAGGTCGAATTCGTTACCGCGGCGGCGCCGCCGCCCGAGCAGGTGCTCGCGGAAATGAAAGCGGCGGGCTTCAATGTCACGCACGTCTATGGCCTGACCGAAACCTACGGGCCGGCGAGCGTCAACGATTGGCATTACCAATGGGACGCGCTCGATCCATCCGAGCAGGCGGCGAAGAAAGCGCGCCAGGGCGTGCGCTATCCGGTACTCGAAGCGCTCGACGTGCTCGACCCGCAGACCATGCAGCCGGTGCCGCGCGACGGCGAGACGCTTGGCGAAGTGATGTTCCGCGGCAATGTGGTGATGAAGGGCTATCTGAAGAATCCGGCCTCGACGGCAAAGGCGTTCGAAGGCGGCTGGTTTCATTCCGGCGATCTCGGCGTCATCTATCCGGACGGCTATATCCAACTGAAAGACCGCTCCAAGGACATCATCATTTCCGGCGGCGAAAACATTTCCTCGATCGAGGTCGAGGATGCGCTCTACAAGCACCATGCCGTCGAAGTGGTGGCGGTGGTGGCAAGGCCCGACGACAAATGGGGCGAAACGCCGTGCGTCTTCGTCGAACTAAAACCGGGCGCCGCGGCAACCGCCGAAGAGCTGATCGCCTGGTGCCGGAACCATCTCGCTGCCTATAAATGCCCGCGCCACGTCGTCTTCGCCGAAATCCCGAAGACTTCGACCGGCAAAATTCAAAAATTCAAGCTGCGCGAGATGGCGAAGGGGATGTGATCGGTGCGTCGGGTGAGCACGGCAGCCGCTTCAAGCAAAAAGTGAAAATAAAAACGCCTCTCTGCCCCCACTCTCCGCTGGCGCGGAAAGGAAATTGTATGGGAGCGGGCGAAGAAAAACTCGCCGTGCAACTGGCCGTCTAGATCAATGAACGAGCACGTCTTGCCGCAGGCGCGCGATCTCGTCCTTCACGTGCAATTTCTTCCGTTTCAATTCCAAGAGTTGGAGGTCGTCGGTGGAGGGGTGGGTGAGCGCTTCGCTAATTTGCTCTTCGAGCGCTTCGTGACGTTTCTCAAGTTCCGCAAGATGCGATTCAATCGCCATGTCTCCTGCCTCCTTGCGTCAATATCTTCATTTTCCAGTTCGATCTTCCTACCCCCGACAACGAAGCGCAAGCTTAGTATGCTTTTAGCCTTACGGAAATCCCCGTTCTGCACCGCGCGGGATTTAGGGCCGCATCAACGCGATGGGCTTGTCCGGGTTAACTAAAACGCGATAATCGAGAGGAACTTATCAGCTTATCAACCGGCCGGAAGCCGGTCGGTTCCGATCGCGAGGATTGCGGCAAAGTGCCAAGGGCTACCAACGGCCGACCAGCGGGCCGACCGACGCGGCGATGACCCAGGCGTGACCCAAAGGGCATGACTCAAGAGGAAGAAAACGAGCTTCGGGCCCAATTGGCGCGGCTGAACCAAGCGCATCGCGACCTCGACGCCGCGATTGCTGCACTGCAGGATTCGCCCGGCTCTGATCTGCTTCAGGTGCAGCGCTTGAAAAAACAAAAGCTGCAATTGCGCGACCGAATCACTTTCATCGAAGACCAGCTCACGCCGGATATCATTGCGTGAGGGAACGGGGAGAAATAGCTCCGTTCCGCTCCGCCTTTCGCGCATACATCGCCGCGTCGGCCCGCGCCAGAACTTCGGCGGGGCTGTCGAGCGCGCCGAGAAGCGCCAATCCTGCCGAGGCACCGACCACGAGCGTCGAGCTGTTCCAGCGCACCGGCGTCGCATAGACTGCGGCTTCGAGCGCGGAAGCCTTGGCGGCCGCCGCGGCGCCGTTGACGTTCCACAACAGCACAGCGAATTCATCGCCGCCCATGCGCGCAACGACATCCGATGTTCTGGTGTGCTGGACGAGCGCCGCCGCGATCGCTTTCAAGACGGCATCGCCTGCGGCGTGACCGTGTCGATCGTTGACCGGCTTGAAGCCGTCGAGATCGATATAGATCAGCGCAGCGCTGGCGCCGTAGCGTTTGACATAAGCCAGCGATCGTTCGAGTTCGCGGAAAAAGCCGCGCCGGTTGCGGATCTCGGTCAGCGGATCAATGTCGATCCGCGTTTCAAGCTCGTTGATGCGGGCGCGCGAGGCTTCGAGCTCGGCTGCGAGCGCATCGACCTCCGCCGCAA
Source organism: Xanthobacteraceae bacterium (assembly GCA_035483735.1). GTDB lineage: Bacteria > Pseudomonadota > Alphaproteobacteria > Rhizobiales > Xanthobacteraceae > BOG-931. Next base: position 21,021 of record DATHPQ010000156.1, read on the forward strand.
GCCGCATAACGGTAGACTGCGACTGGGCACGCGACGGCGCACGCGGCAGCTTCGTCTCCTCAGACGCGCCGCTCCTGCCCGCGGGCTTGCGCGATGGTGCACCGCGCAATTTCGGCTGCGGCCGGCGCGCAACAGTCGGCTTGCGGCCGGGCTTGCCCGCTTTGCTCATCTTCATGAAAGGCTTTTCCCGCCGCGCGAATCGCCGTGCAAGCATAACCCGTACGCCGCGCCGGTTCAGCGCCGGCAGTGAATGCCAAGAAATTGAAGCAATGCAGTTGTGGCCGATCGCCGTGAACGGCCGGCAAAGATGGCCGGATTCAGGCGGCTTCGTTCAGTCTGCGTTCACCAATAAGTGGGAACTTTATAGGCAGAGGGGCGGTTGGGTTTCGGGAAAGAGCATCCATCATCGAGGTGATGTCATGAGAAAAATTCTGACGGCTCTCGCTGTGGCAGGAAGTCTCGCCGTCGCCACCGTGGCAACGTCGGCGCCCGCGCTGGCGTGGCGCGGAGGTTGGGGCGGCTGGCATGGCGGCTGGGGCTGGGGCGGTCCGGCCATCGGCTTTGCCGCCGGCGCGCTGATCGGCAGCGCATTGGCGGCGCCCTATTACGGCGGCGGCTACGGCTACTACCCGTATGGCGGCTATTACGGCTATGCGGCGCCGTATCCTGCTTATTACGCCCCGCCGACCTGCGTGTGGCGTAGCTTGTGGAACGGCTATACCTGGGTTCGCGCCTGCGTATAACGGCGCGCCATAGGGAAGCCGGTTCGACGCCAGCGGTGTCCTGGTGAGGAACGCCGTAAGTTATTCGTTTGTCGGGTGGAATGGGCCTTGAGCACACCTCGAGGCTCCTCACTTCCGCCAAATAGTCGCGCTTACATGAAAGTGGGTGTGACGCGTTTAGTCGGGGGTTTACCGGGGACTTCCCGCTCATCCACGTTCCGGATCGGCACCCGGCCGGTCACATGAGGAAAGTCATGCATAAGTCGCTCTTAGGGCTTGCCGCGGCGAGTGCCGTTGCGCTTGCCACCCTGGCCGGACCGAGCCCCGCAAATGCCGGCTGCTACGGCTGCGCCGTAGGTGCGGGAGTTATCGGCGGCATTGCCGCCGGCGCCATCATCGGCAGCGCTATTGCCAATAGTCCGCCCCCGCCGCCGGCCTATTATCCGCCGCCCCCGCCGCCGGGCTATGGTCCGCCGCCGCCCGCGGCTTACGGTCCGCCGCCCCCCGGACCCGGTTATGCGCAGCTCGCGCCCGGTTGCTACTGGGGCCAGCGTAAAGTGTGGGTCGAAGGCGTCGGCTATCGCTGGCGCACCGTTCAGGTCTGCCAGTAACGCAGTTTTGTTGACGAACGCGAATTCAACCGGCCGGCCGCAACAGCCGGCCGGTTTTGTTTTCACGATTGCTTGGTGACCCCACCAATTTGGCTACACGCGCCGGCCAAATCGGCCTATTCCATTGCGCGATGACTCTGGAAACTCGACGACACGCGGCGCCGGCCGATGCCGGAGCGATGCAACGCCTGACCGATCGTGTGCGCTCCGCGATCCACGCCATTGCACAGCCGCGATCGCGCGGACGGATGATGACCGTGCTCGGCTGGATCGCCGCAATTGCGTTCGTCTTCTATGTCGCGCTCGCGGCGACGGTGTATTTCGCACAGCGCTCGCTGATGTATTTTCCGGACACAGCCCATGTCGCGCCGGCGGACGCAGGACTGCCCGAAGCCAACGAAGTGCCGCTGACGGCCGTCGACGGGACGCAAATTCACGTCTGGCATGTCGCGCCACGCGACAACAAACCGGTCATTATCTATTTCCACGGCAATGGCGGCTCGCTGCCCGGCCGCGTCGATCGTTTTCGCCGGCTCATCAAAGACGGCATCGGTCTCGTCGGGGTCGAATATCGCGGCTATGGCGGCTCAGGCGGCACGCCGACCGAGCAAGGCTTGATCGCGGACGCGCAAGCCGCTTATGCCTTCGCCACCGCCCGCTATCCGGTGTCGCAGATCGTGGTCTGGGGCGAGTCGCTCGGCAGCGGCGTCGCCGTGGCGCTGGCTGCGGAAAAACCGGTCGGCCGCGTCATTCTCGAAGCACCCTTCACCTCGACGGAAGCCGTCGGCGCGCGGCACTACTGGTACCTGCCGGTGCGTTTCCTCATGAAGGATCAGTTTCGTTCCGACGAGCGCATCGGCAAGGTGACGGCGCCATTGATGATCATGCACGGCGTGCTTGATCGCACCGTCCCTTATGCGATGGGCGAAGAAATGTTCGAGCTCGCCAATAAGCCAAAGCACATCGTGCGTTTCCTCGACGGCGGCCATGAAGATCTCGATTCCCATGGCGCGCTCGACGCCGTGGCGCGGTTTCTCGCCGGCGATTTGGATTAGGTTGGCTAAAGTCAGAACGTCGGATAGGTCTGGCCGATTCTGCCGCCGACGCGGGCGAAGCCGGACTGCGCCGGCTCATATTTGCTGTTGATGTTGAGCGCCTTGGCATAGGAGCCGGCGGCCTTGTCCTTGGCGCCGATCCGTTCATAGGCAAGCCCTCGGCTGGTCCAGGCCCGCAGGTCGGTCGGACTGAGCTGCACCGCCTGATCGAGATCCTCGCACGCCGACTTGTTGTCGCCGACCGCGAGATAGCTCAGGCCGCGCGCGACAAAGGGCTCGTCCTTCTGGCCGTTGAGCGCAATCGCGGTCGAGAAATCGTCGATGGCGAACGAGTGCTGGCTTTGGCTCTGATAGAGCAAGCCGCGATTGTAATAAGCTTCGGCATTGTCCGGCTTCAGCGCAATCGCTTTGTTGAAATCGCCCAGGGCCTGGCTTGATTTGCCCGCTTCGCGATAGACGATGCCGCGGCCGAGATACGCCGGCGAATACGACGCGTCGAGTGCGAGCGCCTTGTTGTCATCGGCGAGCGCCAGGTCGAGCCGATTGGTCTTGCGGTAGATCAGCGCGCGGTTGGCGTAGGCCTGCGCGTAATTCGGGTCGAGACTGACCGCCTTGCTGAAATCGGCAAGCGCCTCGTCGTTGCGCCCAGCCTCGCCATAGACCGCGCCGCGCATATTGTAGGCCTGCGGATCCTCAGGATGCTTCTGAATCACCTCGCTGAGCGAAGCCAGGTTGGATTGCGAGGTCGCGTAGAGCGCGCTGTCGTTGTCGGAAGTCGGCGGGCCGCTCAAGGTCGCACAGCCGGCCAGCGCCTGAAGCGCCATCGCGACAACTGCGACCAGGATAGCCGAACCCGCCGGCGGTCTGGCGGCAGCACGCCTGACAATATGTTCGGCTCCGGTGAGAGCTGATCCTGTCATCCGATGCCTCGTGGCATCACGCCCCTGCACTCATACTCGTCCACCGCGAGATCAGGCGATAGTAGCCCAGAACGCCAAAAAAACGGCGCGGGCAAAACAGCCCGCGCCACTACGAATCTCGAACTCTCAATTAGCCGAAACGGGGGGCACGCGCCGGGCCGGCGGACCGGCCGCCGGCACCCGGACCACCCGGGGTCGGCTTCGGCTTCATCGGCAGAAGGCCCTCGCGCTGCAGACGCTTGCGCGCAAGCTTGCGGGCCCGGCGGATCGCTTCCGCCTTCTCCCGCGCCTTCTTTTCCGAGGGTTTTTCGTAATGGCCGCGGAGCTTCATCTCGCGGAAAATACCCTCGCGCTGCATCTTTTTCTTCAGCGCCTTGAGGGCTTGGTCGACATTATTGTCACGGACGAGAACCTGCACGCGTGCTCCTTTTGCAGTCGATCTGTGTGATGGCTTGGGTAGGGTTGGGCGCAACGCCCGAACCACCTTGGCGCGGCGTGTAGCAGAATAAGGCAGAAAAGTCTACAAGCCCGCGCAACGCTACTATGCGCTGGAGTCAAAGGGCTCTCAAAACAGCCGCGTGATCAAAACGCCTGGTGATCAACGGACCCTGGTGATCAATAAACTCTGGTGACATGGCCCATTTTACGGCCCGGCCGGATCGCGGCCTTGCCATAGAGATGGACCGCCGCCCCGGGCACGGCGAGCCACTTTTTATAGTCTTCGACCTCGGCGCCGATGAGATTGATCATCTCCACCCGGCCGTGCCGGACCGGCTTGCCGAGCGCCCAGCCGGCCACCGCCCGGATATGTTGCTCGAATTGCGAGATCGAGGCGCCGTCAAGCGTCCAATGGCCGGAATTGTGCACCCGGGGCGCGATTTCGTTGACCAGGATTTCGCCGCCGCCGAGAACGAACATCTCGACCGCGAGCACGCCGACATAGCCGAACTTTTGAGCGATCGTCTCGGCAATGTGCCGCGCCTGCTGTGCGCCTGATTCCGAGATCGCCGCCGGAACGCGTGACACTTTTAATATGTGATCGCGGTGCTCATTCTCGGTCACGTCATAACATTCGACCGCGCCGTCCTGCCCGCGTGCGGCGACGACGGAGACTTCACGCTCGAACGGCACGAAAGCTTCGAGGATGCAGGGTTGGCCACCGACTTCGCGCCATATCGCTTCGGGATCGCTGCCGTTCTTGATGGCGGCTTGGCCCTTGCCGTCATAGCCGAAGCGCCGCGTCTTCAGTACCGCCGGCCGCCCGATCCGCTCGATCGCCGACTTCAGCGCCGCGGCCTCGCCGACATCGGCGAACGGCGCCGTGCCGATGCCGAGGCTTGCAACGAATTTTTTCTCGGCCAGCCGGTCCTGCGTGGTCGCCAGGATTTTAGGATCGGGCAGAACCGGGACGCGCGCGGCGAGAAAGGTCGCAGTTTCCGCCGGCACGTTCTCGAATTCATAAGTGACGATATCGACATCGGCGGCGAAACGATCGAGCGCCTGCGTGTCGGTATAGTCGGCGCAGGTGACGCGATGCACGACGTCGAAAGCCGGCGAATCCGGGCTCGGCGAAAAAATATGGCACTTGAAGCCAAGCCGGGCGGCGGCGAGCGCGAGCATGCGGCCGAGCTGACCACCGCCGAGGATGCCGATCGTGGCCTCGGCTTGGAGTGCGGAAGGCGCCGTGCTCACGCTCAGTCCTTCGGCTTTTCGGAAACCGGCTTTTCAGCAACGGAAGACGTCTGCCGCGCGCGCCAGGCTTCAAGCCGCGTGGAAAGCGCCGGATCGTTCAGCGCCAGGACGCTGGCGGCGAGCAGTGCGGCATTGATGGCGCCGGCCTGCCCGATAGCGAGCGTACCGACGGGAATACCCGGCGGCATCTGCACGATGGAATAAAGCGAGTCCTGTCCCGAGAGCGCCTTCGACTCGACGGGCACCCCGAACACCGGAAGGCTTGTCAGCGAAGCCGCCATGCCCGGCAGATGTGCCGCTCCCCCCGCACCGGCGATGATCACCTTGAAGCCTTCGGCTTTGGCGCCCTTGGCAAATGCATAAAGCCGCTCGGGCGTGCGATGTGCCGACACGATGCGCGCGTCATAGAACACGCCGAGCGCATCGAGCGTTTCGGCGGCATGTTTCATGGTCGCCCAGTCGGACTGGCTGCCCATAATAATGGCGACTAATTTAATAGTGACTGATTTCGCTTCCGGCGGCGCCACGCGAAAAATCCCTTGCGCGAAGGAAGCGCTGGATTATAGGCCCGCGCCTTGGCGTTACAAGGCGGCTATGATGATGTCACCAGTCATTTGGTTAAGATAATACCGTGGACGATTTGGCAGAGGTTGGAGCAGCGTCCCGATGCAAATGAGCCAATATCACTACCTGCCGCTGGCGCCGGGCTTTTTTGCCATCCTGGTCGGCCTGTTTTTCATTGTGCTGGTGCTGCGTTCGGTGCGTTTTGCCTATGAGAGCCTCGGCATCTCGTCCGGCACCGCAATGTGGCTGTTATTCGCTTCCCTACTCGGCAGCATTTTCAACATTCCGGTCGCCGAACTGCCGCCGGAGCGCGTCATGTCCGACCAGGTCATCAATTTCTTCGGCATGCAATATGAGGTGCCCGTGGTCAGCCATTTGGCCGGCACGGTGATCGCGGTGAATGTCGGCGGCGCCGTGATCCCGACGCTGATGTCGATCTATCTCCTCGTCAAGCGCGACCTGTGGACCAAGGGCCTGATCGCGACCGCGATCGTCGCACTGGTGCTGCACATGCTCGCCGATCCGGTGCCGGGGCTCGGCATCGCCGTGCCGGTCTTCGTGCCGGTGGTGACGACGGCGGCGGTCGCGCTGCTCTTGTCGCGCCGCGACGCGGCTCCGCTCGCTTATATCGCCGGCAGTCTCGGCACCTTGATCGGCGCGGACCTGTCGAACCTCGACAAAGTGCGCGGGCTTGGCGCGCCAGTTGCCTCGATCGGCGGCGCCGGCACGTTCGACGGCATTTTCCTCACCGGGATTCTCGCCGTCCTCATCGCCTGTCTTTTTCCCCATCCGCGTCAGACCCAGTACGGATAGTAAAACGAGGACCTTATATGCCGTGGTACGAATATGTTGCCTACTTCTTCGCAGGCGCTTTCCTGGCCAACAGCATTCCCCATTTCGTGCAGGGCGTATGCGGCAACAAATTCCAGTCGCCGTTCGCCTCGCCGTCGGGGATCGGCGAATCCTCCGCGATCGTGAACGTCGTCTGGGGCTGGCTTAATTTCGTGGTCGGCGGCGGTTTAGTGGTCTACTTCTTTCCACCGTTGCCGCCGCCGGCGGGCCTCTGTATCGCGCTCGCACTCGGCGCTCTCGCTATGGGCCTGCCGCTGGCAAGCCATTTTGGCAAAGTGCGCGACGGCGCGCCGCATCCTTGATGGGCGTTACGCTTCGGCCATGACCGTGGCGTGAATCGCCCGGCAATGGCGTACGATGTTATCGTGCGCGACGACGAATTGCTTCAGCGGCGTTTCGATGTCGTAGAAATAGATATTGGCGATGAAGCCGTAGATGCCGGCATCGATGCTGGTCGGCTTTGCCCCATGCAGAAAGCCTGCCGGCGGAATAAGGTCGGCCAGGACGCCGAGATCGGCAAGGCCGCGGGCAAAGGCGGCGTCCGGCGCATAGCGGCCGATGCCCTGGAAATGATAACGCTGGGCATTGAACTCGCGCGCCTTTTGTAACACGGCTTCGGTAAGGCTCGGGTGCTGCTGTAACAGCGCGTCGCGGAACGCCGGCCAGTAGCGATCGTCCTTCCAGCGCGAATAGGACATGACCCAATAGAGATCGTCGAGCATGCGCGCGATCAGGAGATCGGTGTCGCGCTGCGCAGGAGTCAGCGCATCATCAATGGTCAGGCGATATTTGCGGATGAGAAACGCGATGATGGTGTCGCTGTCGCCGATCGTTTCGCCGTCATCGGTGATATAAGGCAGCTGGCCGCGCGGCGCCGCCGCCGTATCAACGATGTGCTCATGCCGGAACGGCACGCCGCACAGGCGCAAAAACGTGAAAACCTTCAAGCCGTAGCCGTTGTTGTCCGCTACGCCGAACAGTTCGGGATAGGAATAAAGCGTCAGCATCGCGCGCACTCGATTGTTACAGGCGGCGGCGAGGATGAATTGCCGGAGCGCGGGTTGCAAGATGACGCACAATGATGACGGATAAAGGTAACGGACGCGACAGCAAGGGGCCGCCTGACATGCCTGATCCGAGCGATATCAAGGACTATCACGCCCATGTCTATTATGACCCGAAGCGCAGCCGCGACCGTGCCGAGCGGCTGCGCCTACGCGTCGCCGAATTGTTTCCCTCGGCCAAGCTCGGGCGGTGGCACGACGAGCTGGTCGGCCCGCATCCGCAATCCATGTATCAGATCGCATTTCCGACCGAGATGCTGGCGACGTTCGTGCCGTGGCTGATGCTCAACCGCGACGGCTTGACGGTGCTGCTTCATCCGGAAACCGGCGACGATCTAACCGATCATACCGCGCATGCCGCCTGGTTCGGCGCGGTTCTGCCGCTGCGGCTCGAGGCCTTCAAGACGGGCACATAACCTCGCGGTGAGCAAATCCTTGTGAACGAGCACAACCGGCGGGGCCGGGAACGAACTCGTGACGGCTGCAGTTTACGCACGAGGAAATAAGGATCCGGAGATCGCGTCATGACAAAGCTTCCTATCGCGGCCGCGCTTGTTGCTGCCGGTATGTCGGTGGCGACGTTGACGGCAAGTTCCCCTGCCCTGGCCCAAGGCTATGTGTACGTCTATCCAGCCGCTCCGACTTATGTCGCGCCAGGCTATGTGTACCAATATGCTCCGGGGTATGCGGCGCCGCTCTACGACTCCGCACCGGGCTATTGGGGTTATGGCTCTTTCGATGAATCGGGGAACAGCGTCCGGCAGCCGAGCCCGAGTTCGACCATTCGAGCCGTGCGGTAGTTCGCGCGCGTCGCCTAGCGCGTTTCGGCGTGCCTGGTGACCTGTTTGAACTGACTGTAATTCTGACATTGCCCGGTCACGCGCTGGAACCAGCGCATGACCGTGAGCTAGCAGGGGCATTACACGAAGGTAAAATCGTTTCCGGCGCGGCGTCGAGCGTTGCATTCGGCAGCTGCGCTGATACTTGACTTTGTCAACTATCTGGCCGAAACTGCCGCCCTGGTTCCTGCAAAATCCTAAAAGATCCACATGTCCGCCTCGTCTTCCGGCCAGCACCGATCGCGCGTCGCTGTCATCGGCCTCGGCAGCACCGGCGGCGTCGCCGCTGCTTCGCTTGCCGCTGCGGGACAGCACGATGTGACTGCCTGCGCGCGCCGTCCGATTGAGCGCCTCATCCTCGACCGGCCGGAGGGCACGGTCGAAGCGCGGCTGCGCTGCCACACCGATCCAGCGCGCACCGAGGCCGTCGATTGGGTGCTGCTCTGTACCAAGACCCATCAAACCGAGGCGGCGGCGCCCTGGCTCGCCCGCCTATGCACGCCGCAAACGCGCGTTGCGGTCTTGCAGAATGGCATCGATCACGTGGCGCGCGTCGGCCCGCTCGCCAATGGCGCAACGGTGCTGCCGGTCATCGTCTATTACAACGGCGAACGCCTGGCGCCGGATCATGTGCGGATGCGGCGCGCCAGTCCGGACGATCTGGTAGTGCCGGATGACGCGGCCGGCCGCGCCTTCACCGAACTCCTCGACGGCACCGGATTGCGGGTGTTGCGCAGCGACACCTTTGTCACGCTGTTGTGGCGCAAACTTCTGATCAACGCGGTGGCCAATCCGATCACGGCTCTGACGCTGCAGCGGCAGGCGGTGCTGCGGCGTCCGGACATTCAAGAGCTTTGTCGCGCCGCGCTCGACGAGGCCGTCGCGGTGGCGCGGGCCGACGGCGCCGAGCTCGCCGCGGATGAGCCGGAGCAAACGATCGCGCGGCTGATGACGTTTTCCGGCGAGCTCGGCACCTCGATGTATTTCGATCGCCTCGCCGGGCGGCAGATCGAAGTCGAGGCGCTCACCGGCGCCATCGTCGCCGCCGCGGAACGGCATGGCATTGCGGTGCCGATCAATCGCGCGCTGCTCGTTCTGCTGCGCGCCATCAATGATGCGGTGAGCAAATAGCTCACAAAGGCCCAAGCCGGCTCCCGCTTCGTTCACACCCGCTCGATGCGCGCGGCGTAGCAGCCCGGCGCGGCGAAGTGAACGTGCAGATAGGCCGTTCGCGGATCGGCGAACAATTTTTCGATGACGCCTTCAATCTGCGCGCCTTCGGTCAACTCCCAGCCGGTCATCATGGCGTCGGCATCGAAGCCGCGCACCGCGAGCGTGCGCGTCCGCAACTGCTCCGGCACGGTGTCGACTGCGTCAAATGTCTTTTCGTCCCGCCGCACATAGATCGCAAACCGCATCCGATAAGGCGACGCCACGGCATGATGCTCGTAATTGACCAGGATCAATTCGTCGCCGGCCGCGGCATCGGTGAGGCTGACGCGGCATGGCCGCGGCCCATCCGCAATCCGCCGCACGGCGCCGCGTTCGGCGAGTTGCTGATCCGAGAGTGCGAATAGCGGCGCGAACTGCTCGGCCGGCAGGCCTTGAATACGAAAGTGCATGATCATGTCCTCCATGTTGGTATGGAGGACAGATGGTCGAGGCCGATGCGCAAACCCACCCGATTTCTGTATTCGCATGCACATGCATGCTATGGCTAGATCAGCATCGACGAGGATACCGACATGGCACGACGCCCCAGCGATCCCCGCACCGCGGCCGAGCAAGCTTTCAAGGCGGTCACGACAAAACCCGTTGAAGGACCGCCGAAGGCGCCGGCGGCGATTCCAGGCGTGAAGGAACAAGTCACGCTACGTCTCGATCGTGACGTGCTCGATTTTTTTCAGGAAGGCGGCCCGGGCTGGCAGGACCGCATCAATGCCGCTCTGCGGAAGGCGGCCGGCAAATAACGCCAAGCACTCCGCGCTTATTGCTTGGCCGGCATCACGTCGAGCGTCACCAGCGTCAATCCGGAAAACTGCAACTGCTTGGCGGCGGCGGGCGAGACGTCGATGACGCGCTGCTTGTTGAACGGTCCGCGATCGTTGATGCGCACGACGACGCTGCGGCCGTTGCGCATATTGGTGACGCGCACCATCGTTCCGAACGGCAGTGTGCGATGGGCCGCGGTGAGCCGCTCCGGCGCAAAGCGCTCCCCGCTTGCGGTCATGCCGGACTGCGTGCAGATCGCAGCGACTCCCGGCTTTTCCGCCGCCGCCGGCAAGACACCGGCAAGCAAGACACCGGCCAATAAGGCACCGGTCAATAGGATTGCGGCCCGCACGCCGGCGAGCCAAAACGCTGCCGCGAAACGCATCATTCCCCGCCATCGCCAGACCCGTCGACACGAGTAACGCCGATAAAGCTCAAAGGTTCATAAAAAGGTAAGGGCCCGACCCGCAGGCCCGAAATCCTACCGGCTTGTCCCGCGCGCCATATGCCGCTACCTAACCGGCCGCAATACACGGCACAGGACGGAACGATGGACAACGGTTCGGAGAAAAATCAGGCGAACGCCCAGTTTGCAAAAACCCAGCGTTTGGACGACGCGAAACAGGCATTAGCCGAATACGAGGCCGCCGCCCTGGCTACCCGCGCCAAGACCGAGCGGCTGCGCGCGCTGCGTCTGGCCCGCGATGCCGCCAGTCCGCCGCAAGCGACGAAGCGCAAATCCGCCCCCGCCAAGAAAGGCAAAACCGGCGGCAAGTCCTCGGGCAACGGTTCAGGCCGCCTCGCCGATTGGCTCGACGACGAAGCCAAGGAAGGCCGGCGCGGCTGAGACCCTCGTTGCGCGCCGATCACGACAGAGTTGCAAAATAGCAGACCACGGCAGCCGCCAGCACAACGAACAAGCCGGGAAATGCCAAAGCGAGTCCAAGCGCGGTATTTGGCGCCCTGCGCAAAGCAGCGAGCACGAGCGCCGGCAATCCCGTGATGGCGAACAAGACCATCACGATCACGCCGGCGGCGTTATCGAAACCAATCGTTGCGTGATCGGAATCTGAATTGAAATAGACGGCAACGAGCGCCGCGCAAGCCAGCGCGTCCAGGACTGCGATGACGATCGTCGCGGCGCGCTTGGCCATGCAGCATCTTACGCAACATTTCCGGCCCTGACGAAAGCCGCGCGACGGCCTGCCCCTTGGGCACAACTTGCAATAGCGCCTTGTTCATGTTATGTTCCATCCTCGTCAGTCCCCTTCCGGGATGAGGAGAAACGAACATGCGAGTGCTTTTTGTAGCCGGATTTGCCGTTGCCGTGACCTTTGCCGCGCCGCCGGCGCAGGCGCAGACGATCGCGCCTTCAGAGACCAAGGCCCATGTCGGCCAGCCGGTTACGGTGGAAGCCGCCATCACCGACGTGCATGTTGCGGCCAAGTCCGGCGCGACGTTCATCGATATGGGCGGCGAATTTCCGGACAATAATTTCGTCGCCGTAATCTTCGCCGACGATGCCGCAAAATTTCCCAACGCCAGCGCGCTCGAAGGCAAGACCGTGACCATCACCGGTACCGTGCAAATGTATCAGGGCAAGCCCGAGATCGTCTTGAAGTCGGCGAGTCAGCTGAAAATGAAGTAGCGCACCGGCAGTCGGCGATCTTTCAAATCGTCCGATAGCCGCCGTCGGCCATCACGATCGCGCCGGTGACGTAAGCCGACATATCCGACGCCAGGAACAGCGCCGGGCCAACGATGTCTTCCGGCTTGCCGGCCCGGCCGAGCGGCGTGTGGTCGACGAAGATTTTGATCAGCTCCGGATTGTTGGCGCGCACCTGGGCATTGAGCGGCGTCTCGATCAGGCCGGGGCCGATGGCGTTGACGCGCACGCCGTCCTTGCCG
>DATHPQ010000157.1:0-2244 GCA_035483735.1 Xanthobacteraceae bacterium
TCGCCCGACGAGATGAACTGGTCGAACACGACCTGGGCGCCGTTGGCGAAGTCGCCGAACTGCGCCTCCCACAAAGTCAGCGCGTTCGGCTCGGCGAGCGAATAGCCGTATTCGAAGCCGAGCACGGCCTCTTCCGAGAGCATCGAATTGATGACTTCGTAGCGCGCCTGGTTCGGGGCGAGCTCATTGAACGGCGTGTAGCGCTGCTCGTTCTCCTGATCGATCAGCACCGAATGGCGCTGCGAGAACGTGCCGCGCTCGGAATCCTGACCCGACAGCCGCACGCGATGACCCTCGAGCAGCAGCGTACAGAAGGCCAGCGCCTCGCCGGTCGCCCAATCGATGCCGTCGCCGGTCTCGATCGATTTACGCCGGCTATCGAGGAAACGGTTGAGTGTCTTGTGCAGGTGAAAGCCCTGCGGCAACGCCGTGATCTTCTCGCCGATCTCTTTCAGCTCTGCGAGATCGACGCCGGTTTTGCCGCGGCGGGGATCGTCGGCGTCGGCCGACGACTTGAACCCGGACCAGCGGCCGTCGAGCCAATCCGCCTTGTTGGCGCGGTAGCCGAGCGCGGCATCGAGCTCCCCGTCGAGGTGCCCGCGCCAATCGGCCTTCATCTTCTCGACTTCGGCCGCGCTGACGACGCCTTCGGCGACGAGCTTGTCGCCGTAGATTTGCAGCGTGGACGGATGGTTGGCGATCGCCTTGTACATCAGCGGCTGGGTGAACGACGGCTCGTCGCCTTCGTTGTGGCCATGACGGCGATAGCAAAACATGTCGATGACGACAGGCTTCTGGAATTTCTGCCGGAACTCGGTGGCGATCTTGGCGGCGAACACCACGGCTTCCGGATCGTCGCCGTTGACGTGGAAGATCGGCGCGTCGATCATCTTGGCGACGTCGGACGGATAGGGCGACGAGCGCGAGAAGCGCGGATTGGTGGTGAAGCCGATCTGGTTGTTGACGATGAAATGAACCGAGCCGCCGGTGCGATGACCGCGCAGGCCGGACAGTCCGAAGCATTCGGCGATGACGCCCTGGCCGGCGAAGGAAGCGTCGCCATGGATGAGAAGCGGCATCACCATGGTGCGGTCATCCGGCGTGGCGCCGAGCTGATCCTGCTTGGCGCGCACCTTGCCGAGCACCACGGGGTCGACGATTTCCAGATGCGACGGATTGGCGGTGAGCGACAGATGCACCTTGTTCTGATCGAACTCGCGGTCCGATGAGGCGCCGAGGTGATATTTCACGTCGCCGGAGCCTTCGACCGCGTCCGGCGTCGATGAGCCGCCCTTGAATTCGTGGAAAATGGCGCGCTGCGGCTTGGCCAGAACCTGCGCCAGCACGTTGAGCCGGCCGCGATGCGCCATGCCGATGACGATCTCGCGGACACCGAGCGCGCCGCCGCGCTTGATGATCTGTTCCAGCGCCGGAATCATCGACTCGCCGCCGTCCAAGCCGAAGCGCTTGGTGCCGGTGAACTTGACGTCGCAGAATTTCTCAAAGCCTTCGGCTTCGACGAGCTTGTTGAGGATGGCGCGCTTGCCCTCGCGGGTGAAGGTGATCTCCTTGTCGGGCCCTTCGATGCGTTCCTGGATCCAGCCTTTTTGCGCGCCGTTCGAAATGTGCAGGAATTCGACGCCGAGCGTCTGGCAATAGGTGCGGCGCAGAATGGCGACGATCTGATGGATGGTGCCGAATTGAAGGCCGAGCACCTTGTCGAGGAAGATCGGGCGATCGAGATCGGCTTCGGTGAAGCCATAGGTGCGCGGATCGAGCTCGTCTTCGGGCTTGGGCGGCTCGAGCGCCAGCGGATCGAGATTGGCGTAGTAGTGCCCCCGCGCGCGATAAGCGCGGATCAGCATCAAGGCGCGGATCGAATCGCGGGTGGCGCGCTCGACATCGGCCGAGGACAGATCGACGCCGCGAGCCTGCGCCTCGCCTTTCACTTTGCCGCCGAGCGCTTTGCCGACTTCGCCCCAATTGCCGTCAAGCGCGGAAATCAGGTCGTTGCGCTCCGGCTGCGGCCAGCCGGGCCGCGCCCAGGACGGCCCGGTCGCGTTCTTCACCACATCGCGGGCGTCGTCCTTCAGGCTCTGGAAGAACGACTGCCATTCGGCATCGACCGCCTTGGGATCGGTCTCGTAGCGGGCGTAGAGGTCGTCGATGTAGTCGGCGTTGCCGCCGTAGAGAAAGGATGTGAGGGCGAAGGCAGCGTTCGCGTCTTGGCGAGACATGGTTCGA
>DATHPQ010000158.1:0-19483 GCA_035483735.1 Xanthobacteraceae bacterium
GAAACAATGCAGCATTTTTGATGGTGCGGCCGAGAGGACTCGAACCTCCACGGGTTGCCCCGCTAGCACCTCAAGCTAGTGCGTCTACCAATTCCGCCACGGCCGCATGTGGGGTGGACGCGCGTCAGGCCGACACGCGACGGCGCCGATGTAACAGTTAGGGGACGGCCGGACAAGGCCTGACGGGAGGCCTGTGGGCTTTGAGCCCAGCGCCCGCCATCGGCGAAAATCCTGCTCGGTCAGAGGGTAACGCCGTCGGGGGTGCGCGGCAGCATGTAATTGACCTCGACCGCGATCTTGTTGCCGGAGACCACGACCGTGCCCTTCGCCACCGGGAAATTGTTGACGAGGATGTGGACGGCATCGTCCTCCGTCGCATCGAGCTCGATGATGGCGCCGCGGCCGAGCCGGAGCACCTGGTGGATTGGCATCTTGGTCGTTCCCAGCACCACCGCGATATCGATTCCTACAGCATCGAGTGTCGGCACTTTGCCCCCTATCTAACGCCTGACGCCTTTACTATCTGGCCTCAAGGATCCCCTGCATCGCCCCCCGCGCCGTCCCCTGCTCTGCCTTATGGGAATCGCCCGACCGCCCAGATGCGATGGCCCCGCAAGTCTCAACCCGCTATGGTTACAAGGTGGTTAATACCCGCGACGAGCTGACATTCGGGCTATTTCCGGCCGCGGGATCCGCGCCGGTCGAATGGCGCGTGAGCGACGCACCGGTCGATTACGACAGCGCGCTCGAATTCATGACCGCACGGGCCGAAGCAATTGCGCACGGCGAAGCAACCGAGCTGGTCTGGCTGCTCGAGCACCCTGCCCTTTACACCGCCGGCACCTCGGCGCAGCCGTCCGAACTGATCGAAGCGCGCTTTCCGGTGCACATGACCGGCCGCGGCGGCCAGTTCACCTATCACGGGCCGGGCCAGCGCGTCGGCTATGTCATGCTCGATCTCAAGCGCCGGGCGCCGGATGTCCGCCGCTTCGTCGCCTCGATCGAGGAATGGCTCATTCGCGCGCTCGCGTCCTTCAACGTGCGCGGCGAGCGCCGCGACGACCGGATCGGCGTCTGGGTGCCGCGGCCGGACAAAGGCGCGGGCGATGGGGGCGGCAAGTTCGAGGACAAGATCGCCGCTATCGGCATTCGGGTGCGGCACTGGGTGACGCTGCACGGCTTTTCGCTCAACGTCGAGCCCGAGCTTTCGCATTTCTCCGGCATCGTGCCCTGTGGCGTCGCCGACCAGCGTTACGGCGTCACCTCGCTCGCCGATCTCGGCCTGCCGGTGTCGATGCCGGAAGTGGACATCGCGCTGCGTGCTGCCTTCGAGCCGTTGTTCGGCGCAGTTCAAGCCGTGCCCAAGACCGAGAACAATTCGTCGCCGCGGCGCAACCTGACCTCCGCGGGACTGGCATCGCGGTGATCGACCGCCTCGACCAGCGCGGCAGCCGGCCCGGTCCGGCAGGCCTCGACCATGGCTTCGACCGCGTCGTCCTCGCCGATGAAGACGGCCTCCACCGAACCGTCGCGGCGATTACGCACCCAGCCCTTGAGGCCGTGCGATAGCGCGACGCGCTCGGTCCAGGCGCGGTAGCCGATACCTTGAACGCGGCCGCGAACGACGACATGGCGAAATGTGCTCAAAAAAATTCTCCAAACCTCGGCAGCCCGGCGGTGTCTGCCGGGCCTTTCGGCAGCCAGTGCTCTAAGGAAGATATGTAATCGGCGGGCAGTTCCAGCATGTGCGCCGCTTCGACGACGAGCTCCATATAGCCGAGCCGCGGCCGCCCGATCGGGCACTGGCGCGCAATATAGACCAGCGCCGGGCTCAGCCTGCCGGATTGCTCAATCGGCAAAGTCTCGACGCGATAAAGTCCGCCGGCGACATTCTCCCAGGCATCGAGCGTCACCCGGTCGGGCGGCGTCAGCCGCCACACCAGGCCATGCACATTTTCTCCAGCCGCCGGCGCGACCGAGGCATAGCCGTCGGCGGTGACGATGAAGCGATAGTCCGCAAGCTTCGCCGCGCCGATCGCTTCAGCATGCGGCGCATGCTTGCGCATGACGGCGCCGTGCATGTTGGAGCCGTAGGCGAAGTACAACATTACGCATCTTTGGCGCTTGGCTTGCGCGCCACCCACACCGAGAAACAAAGCGCCACAAGGATCGGCACGAAAGCCATCACGATCAGGATCGCCACCACGACCCAGGTGAGATCGTATTGGCCCGAACCGGCAAGCGCACTGACAACGTAGAGCAAGAGCAACAGCCAGAGCGCGCCCTGGGCACTGGCATCCCCCATCGGCGCGCTGGACGATGTCGTGAAGAAGCCGTCGGCAACGATCAGCAGCAGCACGACCGACAGCAGATAAAGCAGCGCAATGCCGACGGCCAAACCGCTCGAGCGGCCGGCATCGTGCAGGCGCTTGGCGTGCACGCTGAACCAGACCCAGACCAGGAGAAGCTGCACGGCGATGAACGGCAACAGTCCGGACCGGCGCAGAATGTCCGCCGTCGTCAGCAAATGCGACGCGGCGCCGAACAGATAGACCGCGATTGCGCCATAGATGAAAGGCTGCGGCTTTAGCCATCCGCTTGGCGACAGGAAAAAGCGCAAAGCCTGCATCGAGGTCTCACGGTTCGTCATTCCCGGGCGGCACGCAGTGCCGCGCCCGGGAATCCATGGCCCCAGTATTGCAGAACTTTCGTCAGAGTGCTGCGACAACGGCAGCGATTATGGGGTCCGGGAACAAGAACTTACGCAAATTCCATAATCACGGCATCGACGGCGACGCTGTCGCCTTTCTTGACGCGGATGGTCTTGATGATGCCGTCGCGTTCGGCGCGCAAGACGTTTTCCATCTTCATGGCCTCGACCACGGCCAAAGTCTCGCCGGCCTTGACCTCCTGGCCCTCGGCAACGGCGAGCGAGACGACGAGGCCCGGCATCGGACAGCGCACCGCCTTTTCGCTGCCGGAAAGTTTCTTCAGCGGCATCAACCGCGCGTAACGCGCCTCACGCTCGGTGTAGACGTAAGTCTTGACCTCGATGCCGCGATAAGCGAGCTCGGCGCCGTTCGGGATCGGGCGCACATGCATCGCGACCGGCTCGTTGTCGATCTTTCCCGCCCAGACCGGCATGCCGGGGACCCAGTTCGACACCAGCGCATGCCGCGCACCGTCCTCGAAAGTGACGATGATCGATTTGCCGTCGTGCTCGACGTCGGCTTGAACTTCCTCGGCGCCAAGCCAGATGGCGCGGCGCCGCTCACGCGTCAGCGCGGTGTTCAACTGCCCGGAGATTTTGCGCTTGCGCTCGCCGAGCACGTGGTCGATCGCGGCGGCGACAGCGGCGATATTGTGCGCGACCGCGCCGGTCGGCGTCACGCGCTCGAAGCCGCCGGGAAACTCTTCGGCGATGAAGGCGGTCGACAGCTTGCCCGAACGCCAGCGCGGCTTCTGCATGATCGCGGCGAGGAACGGAATATTGTGGCGGATGCCTTCGATGGTGAAAGCGTCGAGCGCCACCGCCTGCGCGTCGATCGCCTGCAGCCGCGTCGGCGCATGCGTGACGAGCTTGGCGATCATCGGATCATAATAGAGCGAAATCTCGCCGCCCTCGATCACGCCGGTGTCGTTGCGCACCGTGATCCCATCATGCACGCCTTCGGCCGGCGGCCGGTAGCGCACCAGCCGCCCGATCGACGGCGCGAAATTGCGGTACGGATCCTCGGCATAGACGCGGCTCTCGACGGCCCACCCATTCAGCTTGACGTCGCTCTGCTTGATCGACAGCGGCTCGCCGGCGGCGACGCGGATCATCTGTTCGACCAGATCGATGCCGGTGACGAGCTCGGTCACCGGATGCTCGACCTGCAGCCGCGTGTTCATTTCCAGAAAGAAGAAGCTCTTGTCCTGGCCGGCGACGAATTCCACCGTGCCGGCACTGTCGTAGCCGACGGCTTTGGCGAGCGCGACCGACTGCTCGCCCATTTTGCGGCGGGTGGCTTCATCGAGCAGCGGGCTCGGCGATTCCTCGAGCACCTTCTGATTGCGGCGCTGGATCGAGCATTCGCGCTCGCCGAGATAGATGACATGGCCGTGCTTGTCGCCGAGCACCTGAATTTCGACATGGCGCGGATCGGTGATGAATTTCTCGATGAAGACGCGATCGTCGCCGAAGCTCGATTTCGCTTCGGAGCGGGCGCGGGCAAAGCCGTCCGACACTTCGGCGCGCGAATGGGCAACGCGCATGCCCTTGCCGCCGCCGCCGGCGGAGGCCTTGATCATCACCGGATAGCCGATCTCGTCGGCGATCTTGGCGGCTTGTTTCTCGTCCTCGATGACGCCGAGATGGCCGGGCACGGTCGAGACTTTCGCCGCAGCCGCGGCCTTCTTGCTTTCGATCTTGTCGCCCATCGCGGCGATCGCTTTGGGATTGGGCCCGATGAAGACGATGCCGGCCTTGGCGAGCGCCACCGGAAAGGCTTCGCGCTCGGAGAGAAAGCCGTAACCCGGATGCACCGCTTCGGCGCCTGTGGCTTTGCAGGCTTCGACGATTTTATCGATGAGGAGATAGCTTTGCGCCGCCGGCGGCGGACCGATCAGGACCGCCTCGTCCGCCATCTCGACATGGAGCGCGTCGCGGTCGGCCTCGGAATAGACGGCGACGGTGGAAATCCCCATGCGCCGGGCGGTCTTGATGATGCGGCAGGCGATCTCGCCGCGATTGGCAATCAGGATTCGCTTGAACATGTCAGCCTATGAATCCCGCGAACCAGCTTCTCGACCTTTGCGGCGCCTCCGCAAAATGTCAATCGATATGCACGTTGGCTTTCTCGATCACGACGCGATACGTGGCGAGGTCGCGCTTGATCCTCGAGCTGAGCTCGGCCGGCGTTGAGGGAATGGTCGAGACGCCGCCGGCGGCGAACTTCGCCTTCACGTCGGGCATGGCGAGGATCTCGCTTACTTTGGCATTGAGCTTGTCGATGATCGGCTGCGGCACTGCCTTCGGCGCGAGAAGCGCGGTCCAGTTCGACGCATTGATGTCGCCGGCACCCTGCTCCTTGAGCGTCGACCATTCCGGATTGAGCGGCGAGCGCGCGATTGAACCGACCCCCAGCACGCGGATCTGACCGGTCGGCAGGTAGGGCGCCGCCGACGAACTCGCCAGCACCCCAAGCGGCACGTCGCCGGCCACCAGCGCCTGCGCCGCCGGCGCTCCGCCTTTGTACGGAACATGCACAAATTTGGTGCCGGTATTGAGCGCGATGGATTCCAAAATCAGCTGGTTGATGGTGCCATAGCCGGGGCTCGACACGCTCAGCGCTTCTGGCTTCGCTTTGGCGGCCGCGAGCACATCCGCAAGCGTTTTGTACGGCGTATTGCCGTTTGCCGCGAGCACAACCGGCGCATCGCTGACGGCGGTGATCGGCGCCAGATCGCGATCGACGTCATAGGGCATGTCCTTGAACAAAGCCGGATTGATCGCAACGTCGCCGACGGTCACCATCACCAGCGTATAGCCGTCCGGCGCCGATTTCGCCGCGTCCGCAACCGCGATGAAGCCATTGCCGCCGGGCCGGTTCTCGACGATGACTTGTTGGCCGAGGACGTCGGTGAGTTTGCCGCCCACCAGCCGCGCGGCGATATCGGAAATGCCGCCGGGCGCGTAAGGCACCAGAATGCGGATCGGCCGCGTCGGATAGTCGTCTTGCGCTTGCGCCTGGGTGATGGCGAAAGCAAGCAGCGCAAAGACAAGACCAAAGATCCGCATCGTCCAACCTCGCATGAGAGAGCAAAGTCCTACATTGCGGGCCTCAGTGCTGCCGCCACAATAAGAATATGACGGCGAGCGCGAGGATCGCGGCTACGCCTTGCCAGAATCGTACCGGTTGCCGCTCATAGAGTGTCTGCGGCCGGCGCAGGCCGACCGACGCCCGCGCTGGACCGGCTTCCATCTCGACAGCGAATTCGGTGACGTCGCGAAAGCGCTGCGCCGGATCGAGCGCAATCGCCCGGCCGAGAGCTTCCTGCAGCCACGCCGGCAAATCGGGGCGCAATTCGCCGAGCGGGGTCGGCCGGCTCTTTCGCGACGGGCTCACCGCATCGAGATTGCCGTAGGGAAATTCGCCGGTGAAGGCGCGAAACATAGTCACGCCGAGCGCGTAAATATCGGTTTGCTCGTTGCCCTTTTCGTCGGCGAACATTTCCGGCGCCATATAAGCGAGCGTGCCCGGAATATCCTCGGCTGGAAAATCCTCGAGCCCCGGCACGCGCACGACGCCGAGATCGATCAGTTTGAGCGAGCCCTCGGCCTCGAGAATGATATTGTCGGGCTTGATGTCGCGATGAATGATGCCGGCGCGGTGTAAAGCCGCCACCCCGCGCGCGAGCTTGATCGCGACGTTACGGCCCTCCTCCAGCCCGATCAGCGGCCGCCGCGCCAGCCGCGTCGACAACAGCTCCCCCTGATAGAGCGGCATCACCGTGTAGAGGCAGGTCTGCCGTGCCGGCGGCAATTCGATGACGCGCCCGACATAGGGACTGTTGATGCGCGCGCCGACCCAGGCTTCGCGCGCGAAGGCGGCATGATAAGTGGCGACCGCGGCGACTTGAGGCTTGGGAAATTTCAGCGCCACTTCGCCGCCTTCGACCTCGTCGAAAGCGCCGAACAGGCGGGTATAGCGGCCATCCGACATCAGCACTTTGAGGACGAAGCCATCGACGGTCTGGCCGTCGATCGGCGTCGGGATCAGCGGCAGTTGCATGATATCGGCGCCGACTTCGGCGGTTTCCGCCGTCGGCAGATCGACCACGTCGACGACGAGCGCGGTGCAATTGTCGGTGCTGCCTCCCGATTGCAGCGCCGCGGCGACCAGGGCGCGCGCGGTGTCGTCGGAGGCGGAGCGCTGGCGCAGAATGTCGGCGATATGATCCGGCGTCAGATAGGCGTGCACGCCGTCGCTGCACAATAAGAAGCGGTCGTGCAGCGCCACCGGCTGGGCGGCATAGTCGAGCCGCAACTCGGCTTCCACGCCAAGCGCACGGTTGAGAATGTTCGATCGGCTCGCGCCGGTGCCCTCGCGGACATGGTCGGTGGTCAAGAGCGCCAGACGATTGCCGCGCAGCCGATAAGCGCGCGAGTCGCCGACGTGAACGACATGCCCGATGCGCCCGCGCAGGACGAGTGCGGTGAAGGTGCAGCCCATGCCGGTGAGCTTGCTGTCGCGTTTGGCGAGCGCATAAATCCAGTTATTAAGCGAATTGAGAACGGCGGCCGCGGCGCGGCGCACTTCCATGGTCTCGGGCATATCGCAGAAGCCGTCGAGAAAGCCGCGCACCGCGGTTTCGGAAGCCACCCGGCCGCCTCTGGCGCCGCCGATGCCGTCGGCGATCGCGGCGACGATATCGCGGCGGGGCTTCGGCAGCTCATAGCCGAACACCGCGCCGCCGAAGTCCTCGTTGCGCTCACGCGGTCCCGTCTCAGAAGCAAAACCGACGGTCGCCTTGACAGGGGACAGTAGCCGCTCAGCCATGAACGCCGCCGCAAGCACCACTCATGCCGAGCGGCAATGGAGGATGCAATCGAGGATGCGGCGATGGATACCGCCAGGCTGCGGAGTCCAAGCCCGCATCCGCGCGTTCATTCGCCCAATTTGCAACGATCATAGACAAAGAAACCGCCGGTGCTTGATGCCAGGATCACCGTAAGGTCACCGGATTTGCGATCAAGCTTGAAGAACTGTCCATCCGTCGTGTGCCAAGAAATCTGGTCGGCGCCGATGCTCGCCGGGAGAGCGTCGACGGTGCTGTTGTCGTAGTCGATATGGATCTGCCAACTCGCGCCGCTTGCATTATTGGTGCAGGCCACGGCCTTGGCGCCATGCTGTGCAAAGCTCGTTGCGGGGACGGCAAGGATCAGGGCCAATGCCCCACCAACGACCGTCAGTGGCCTAGTCGTCTTCGATGCTATCAGCATTTTCCTGCCCATTTTGTGATCACTGTGCAGAATTTATAGTCATATCTCGCCCCATTCGGCCCGGAGCGTCATGGAAAATGTAGCCAAGTTGTGTCGGATTAATTGGCATAAGATTTGCGAACGATCAATCGTTCGCCCGTGCGCCCCCGGCGCAGATCGGGCTTTTTGGGGGAAGGCACATGGCACTCGTACCATCACCACAATGGCTGGATACCGGTGATAATGCTTGGCAACTCGCAGCAGGCACTTTCGTCGCGTTGCAAAGCATTCCCGGCCTCACGGTCCTCTACGGCGGCATCGTCAAGAAAAAGTGGGCTATCAACTCCGCTTTTATGTCGATGTACGCTTTTGCGTCGGTTCTCATCGTCTGGGTTCTCTTCGACTACAAGATGGCGTTCGGAGAGCAATGGCTGTCGTTTATGGGCCAGGGCTTTCTCGGTGTGCCAGGTCTAGCGACATCGGCAGCTTACACTACAGGTCAGGCGACAATCCCGGCAGCGGCCTCGGGTATGCCGCCGATCCAGTTTCCGATGGCGACGCTGATCTACTTCCAGTTCGTGTTCGCGGCGATCACGGTCATCATTCTGGCGGGTTCGGTTCTCGGCCGTATGAGCTTCACGGCCTGGATGATCTTCTGCCCGGTTTGGATGACTCTGGTCTACACCGTGGGCGCGTTCAGCCTCTGGGGCGGCGGCTGGCTCGCCGGCTTGGGTGTGGCCGACTTCTCCGGCGGCTACGTCATCCATCTGGCCGCAGCATCGTCCGGTTTCGTGGCTGCCGCTCTCGTCGGCCCGCGTCTCCAGGCCGACCGCGACCAATTCCCGCCTAACAGCCTGCTGATCACCCTCGTCGGTGCCGGCATCCTGTGGCTGGGTTGGAACGGCTTCAACGGCGGCGACCCCTACTTCGCCAATGCTGACGCCGGCGCGGCCGTGCTCAATACCAACACCGCGACCGCGGTGGCGCTCATCGTCTGGTCGCTGATGGACAAGATGGCCTACGGCAAGCCGTCGGTTCTCGGCGCCGTCAACGGCATGATCGCCGGCCTCGTCGCCATCACGCCTGCCGCCGGTTATGTCGACGGCCTGGGCGCGATCGTCATCGGTGTGGTTGCGGGCATCATCCCGTGGCTGTCGATGAACAAGTTCCAGAAGCTTGGCTTCATGGCGAAGGTGGACGACGTGCTCGGCGTGTTCTCCACGCACGGCGTGGCGGCGATCTGCGGCGGTCTGTTGACCGGCGTGCTCGCCAATCCGGACATGCTTGTGTATATCGGCACCGACAAGGATGCGCCCGGCGTGAACATCACCGGCCTGCTCTATGGCAACCCGCAGCAGCTCCTGCTGCAGGCTTACGGCGCTGCCTTCATCATCGTGTACAACGTCATCCTGACCTTCATCATCCTCAAGGTGATCAGCTTCATCGTCCCGCTGCGTATGGACGAAGCGACGCTGAAGGTCGGCGACGACGCGGTCCACGGCGAAACCGCCTACGCGATCGGCACCGAAGGCGAATAAAGACTGGGGCGAGTCATCGCCCCAGCACTCCACTTCGCTTGCGAGCTTTGATGGCCGCTCGCAAGCCCGGGTCCGCGCTACTCCTGTCGTGCGGACCCAAACTAGCGTACTCGGGCGGCCCTGATCGGGCCGCCCTTTTTTATCCGGCGATGCGATGTGGGGTATAACGACGCTCGCAGCCGGCATTCCCTGGCTGATCACAGCCATTATCCACCCGCCGTGCGCCGGTCACACAAGCGTCATCTCGCGGGGTGAAAAGACGGCGCCCCTTTCCGCCCCCCTTTGCCCGGAGCAGTCCCATGCGACCGTCACTTCTTCTCGGTACGGCAATCCTGCAGCTTGTCGTCCTGCAGCCTGTCTTCGGTATCTTGGGGACGACAGCGTTCGCGCAAACCCCCGCCTCGCAACCGCACAATGTCGTGCTGTTCGTTGCCGACGGCCTGCGCTCCCGCATGGTCGACGACACCACCGCACCGACCATGGCCGCGATCGCGCGCGATGGTGTGAGCCTGCGCAACAGCCATTCACTGTTCCCGACCTTCACCACGGCCAACGCCTCCGGCATGGCGACCGGCCATGCGCTGGGCGACACCGGCGATTTTTCCAACACGATCTATGCCGGCTTCCCGGTGCCGGGCGCCAACAACAGTTCGACGCCGTTTCTCGAGAACGACGTCGTGCTCGGCGACGTCGACGAGCACTTTGCCGGAAACTATCTCGACGAGGCGACGATCCTGAAACTCGCCCGCGACAAGGGCTACAGCACCGCCTCGATCGGCAAGATCGGCCCGGTGCTGATCTTCGACCCGACCGAACGGTCCGGCGAGCAGACCATCATCGTCGATGATGCCACCGGCACGCCCAAAGGCATTCCGCTGTCGGCCGATCTGACGCAGCGGCTGCAGG
Organism: Xanthobacteraceae bacterium; assembly: GCA_035483735.1. Taxonomy (GTDB): domain Bacteria; phylum Pseudomonadota; class Alphaproteobacteria; order Rhizobiales; family Xanthobacteraceae; genus BOG-931. Next base: position 10,411 of record DATHPQ010000158.1, read on the forward strand.
CGGCGAACCTGCCGGTCGCCGCGCCCGGCCGCGGCGCCAATGGCAATCCCGGCAATATGACCACACCCGGCACGACGGTCGCCAATGTCGTGCAGCAGGATTACTTCGCGGCCGTCGCATCGAAGGCGGTGCTGCCGCTGTTCAAGGATCGCAATAAGCCGTTCGTGCTGGTGTTCTGGTCGCGCGATCCCGACGGCAGCCAACACAATCAGGGCGACAGCCTCAACACGCTGGTCCCCGGCATCAACGGTCCGACCTCGCTCGCGGCGATCCATAATGCCGACGACGACCTCACCCGCATCCGCCAGGCGCTGAGCGATCTCGGCCTGCTCGACACCACCGACATCATCACCACCGCCGACCACGGCTTCTCGACCATCGGCAAAGAGAGCCAGACCAGCTCCGCCGTGAAAGAGAAATTCGCCGACACGCCGGAAGGCCATTTGCCGCTCGGCTTTGTCGCCCTTGACCTGGCGCACACGCTGGAAATGCCGCTGATCGATCCCGACGACGGCTACAAGACCATCGCCGACGGGGCGCACACCAAGTTCGGCAACGGCCTGATCGGCGGCGACAAGGACAAGCCGAAAGTGGTCGTCGCGGCCAATGGCGGCTCGGACCTCGTCTATATCCCCGACGGTGACAAGGCGCTGGCCAAGCGCGTCATCGATGCGCTGATGGCGCAGGACTATGTCAGCGGGCTGTTCGTCGATTCAAAGCTCGGCAAATTCCCCGGCACGTTGTCGCTCGACGACATCGCGCTCGAGGGCAGCGCCATCACCCCGCACCCGGCGATCGCGGTCAATTTCCGCTCCTTCGACACCGTCTGCGGCGAGCCGGTGCGCTGCACCGTCGAGATTGCCGATACGGTGCTGCAGCAAGGCCAGGGCATGCACGGCTCGTTCAGCCGCGGCGACACCTGGAATTTCATGGCCATGCAGGGACCGGACTTCAAATCGAAATTCGTCGATCCGGCGCCGGCCAGCAATGCCGATCTCGGCCGCACCATCGCGCAGCTGATGCAGCTCGACGTTCACGACAAGGGCGTGCTGGTCGGCCGCGTGCTTTCGGAGGCGCTGCCGAACGGCACGGTGCCGCCGGTGACCAGCAAGGTGGTGACGTCGGAGCCCGCGGCCAACGGCCTCGTCACCGTGCTCGACATGCAGACGGTCGGAACGACCCGCTATTTCGACGCGGCGGGTTTTCCGGGCCGCACGGTGGGCCTGACGGCAACCGCGCTGCCGAACGCCACGCAATAGGTGGAGCGCTCGGCCTAAAAGCTGCGCTCGGCAAGCCGGATTCGTGGAAGGCTAAATCCTGACGAGGGCGCGGCCGACGCGCCGCCCCTCCTCGGCGATCCAGCGCAGGATCGCGAGGTCGGCATCCTCGAAGCCGGCCGGGAAGTCGTCAAACAAGCGTGCGCGCGACGGTTGCTGGGCGCATTTTTGCAGGCGCTTTTGCGCCCATGCGCGAGCAACAACGATCGGCGAGTGCACGATCGCCAAGGCGAGAGTTTCGATGTCGGGGCGTTGTTCGAGCGCCATTGTTGTTACGCCTCCAGTACAAGACTCAAACCCGACCAATCGAACCCGGTTCCATTTAAGTCGCCGGAGAATCCCGAAAGGTTCAGTTTCAACGCTCACCCGCGAGGGTGGCTCGCGAAGGGCGGAGATGGGGCAATCTAACGGCATGCCGGTTAATGCCCGGCTATTGTTTTGGCAGGATCGGCCGGCAGCCGCCAAAATCGGCAAAAATGGTTGGGAAAATCTTTGACCCGGAAGTCCGGGAGCCGCGGAGGATTTTTCCGCCAGAGGGGCCGGTTCTGGCCGGATTGTTCTTTCAAATCAAAGGAATATTACCGCCCCAGCCCCTGGCTATGACGGCGCGGCAGCCGTATGTAATGGTGGCAACCGCATTAGCCGGACAATCCCGTAAAGACATCGATTCAAGGCATCAGCCCAGTTGGAGGTATCCATGGCGCTTCAGATTGGCGACACCGCCCCGGATTTCGAAGCCGAGACGACAGAGGGCAAAATCCGTTTTCACGACTGGATCGGTGATCATTGGGCCGTGCTGTTCTCGCACCCCAAGGACTTCACCCCAGTCTGCACCACCGAACTCGGCACCATGGCGCGGCTGAAGCCGGAATTCGACAAGCGCAATGTCAAGATCGTCGGCCTGTCCGTCGATCCGGTGGACAATCACAAGAAATGGGCCGCCGACATCAAAGACGTGGTCGGCTTCGCGCCGAATTATCCGATGATCGGCGATACCGATCTGAAAATCTCAAAGCTCTACGGCATGCTGCCGGCTGCCACGGGCGGAACGTCGGAAGGCCGCACGCCGGCCGACAATCAAACCGTGCGCAATGTCTTCGTCATCGGGCCGGACAAGAAGATCAAGCTCGTGCTGGTCTATCCGATGACAACCGGCCGCAATTTCGACGAGGTGCTCCGCGTCATTGACTCGCTGCAGCTCAACGCCAAGCACCGCGTGGCGACGCCGGCCAATTGGAAACAGGGCGAAGACGTGATCCTCACCGGCGCGGTCAGCGACGAAGAGGCCAAGAAGCTCTATCCCCAAGGCTGGAAGACGCCGAAGCCTTACATCCGCGTCGTGCCGCAGCCGCGGTCCTGATCCGACGGCGGCTCGATCACCGCCAATTTGCTAGACAGTGAAGGCGCGGCATCGGCCGCGCCTTTGCTTTATGTGCATCCGTTTGAGGACCATCTGAATGAATCCCGATGCCGATTTGCAGCCGCCCTTTGCCGATTTCCTCGGCATCAAGATCACCCATGTTTCGCCGGACAAGGTCACGGCCGAGCTCGCCGCCCGCGCGGATCTGACCAACCGCAACGGCACGCTGCATGGCGGCGCGGTGATGGCGCTGGCCGACAATCTCGGCGGCACCGCCACCATGGCAAGCCTGCCCCAAGGCGGACGCACCGCGACGATCGAGAGCAAGACCAATTTCTTTGCTGTCGTTCCGGCCGGCGACACCGCCTATGCCGAATGCACGGCACTGCATAAGGGCCGCACCACCATGGTCTGGCAGACCCGCATCACCCGCGGCGACGGCAAGCTCTGCGCGCTGGTCACGCAGACGCAGATCGTGATTCTGCCGGAAAAGACCTAGTGCGCCGTGGCGTTGCCGTCCGTTGCATACCTGCGGCTTCGCATGTGTAATGCGTCGATAAATTGAATTTCGCATCGGGGAGGTTGTTCGCGGTGGCACTTTTCGGAATCGTTGCGCGCGTATTCGCTCTGCTGCTCTTGCTCGACCTGTCGGCCGCCGCACAGACCTATCCCGACAAACCCGTACGCATCATTGTGCCGTTTGCAGCCGGCGGCATTACCGACATTCTCGCCCGCGCGCTCGCCCAACAGCTGACCGACCGCTGGGCGCAGCCGGTCATCGTCGAAAACCGGCCCGGCGGCAATTCGCAGATCGGCGCTGAATATGTGATGCACGCGCCGCCGGACGGCCACACTCTCCTCGTCAGCGCCGACGCCACCTTCGTGATGGCCCCGCATCTCTATCGCGAGAAAAAATATACGCTCGATGACTTCGCGCCCATTACCGGTCTCGGCGTCAGTCCGCAGGCCCTTGTGGTCCATCCGAGTGTGCCGGTGAACAGTGTCGCTGACCTTATCGCTTACGGCCGCAAACAGCCGGGTGCACTGAATTACGGGACCTTCGGCATCGGATCGAGCGGCCATTTGAACGTCGAAATGATCCAGATGATGACGCAGGCGCAGTTCACGCCGGTCCACTATGGCGGCGCGGCGCCCGCCATCAACGACCTGATGGGCGGGCATATTCAATTCATGACCGTGAGCATCGGCCTGGTCGCGCAGCCCTGGAAGGCGGGCTTGCTGAAAGTCCTTGCGATAGGCAGCAGGGAGCGCCTGAAGGAATTTCCGGACACGCCGACAATGACTGAGGGCGGCTTGCAGGGTTTTGAGACCGGCTCCTGGTACGGCTTAGTGGCGCCGAAAGGCACGCCGCCGGAAATCATCGCTAAAATCAACAACGATGCCGTCGCGGCCTTCAACGACGCGGCGTTCCAGCAAAAGGCACTGGCGCCCAGCTTTATCTATTCGATCGCCGGCGACCCGAATGACTTTGCCGATATGATGCGGCGCGAGTCCGAGAAGTGGAAGAGAGTGATCGACGCTGCCAACATCAAGCTCGATTAAGCTCGTCTCCGCGCCTCACTGCCGGCGCGTTACCGGTGGACGCGGTGCCTGCGTCGACATGGCCTGCAAGACGTAATTCAGTGTCTGCTGTTGCAACGACGGCGTGGTGTCGATGTTGAGATGGTCGATCGCGGGATCGCCGCTGAGATCGACGTTCTGCACGATGCCGCGCGATCCCGGCCAAGGCGTGATCATGAAATGCCTGGTGTAGTTGATCGCGGTGGCGACGGTCGGCGGAATCTGGTGCGGCTCGGTGCCATCGAACAGCACCAGAACCGAAACCGGGATGTTGTAGTGCGCCAGCGTATTGGCGATGTCGGCCACCGCATCGGCGCCAAGCGAATGACCTATCAACACGATCGGACCGTGATCGCCCGAATTGTACGTCGTCATGATCCGGCTGGCGACATAGTCGGAATCGGCATGGTTCATGACGGTCGCCGAGATTCCGTCGGCCTGAAGCTTGCCGGCGAGATCGTCCATGCCGAGCGAAAACACGTTGAGAAGGCCGCGGAGCAAATACACTTGCGGCGGCCCTTGCACTTGGGGGTATTTGGGTGCCGACGGCTGTGCGCGAACTGCGTTTTGCGCGTAGCGCTGCGGGCCTTGGTCAGCGGGACCGACAGCACGCGCATCGGAGGAAACCGATTGCAGCACAGTCGCCGCGACCGCGGTCAACGGCGCCATCAAGAAACACACCAGGGCAAAGGAAGACGTGATTCTCAGCATTTGACCACTGTTTCATATTTGCTGTGCGAGACAAGTCGGCCGGCCGCTCGCGCTTGAGGATACGCTCAGTAAATCCGGCGCCCCAGCCCAGCCGCGGCGCGGATTGTAGCGGCAACGCCAAGCCGGATGGAAGTGGGCTTGAAGGCGGCTTTCGCGGCAGTCCTATTTCGCGGCCGCCTTTTCGGCAACCAGCATGGATTGCATGATCTGATCGGAGACCTCGCGCACGGCTCCCGGCGAATGCGACAGGAACAGCGTATTGGTCTTGTCCAACTCGCCGATCGACTTGATGGTGTCGAAATATTGCGTGACCAGGACCAGTTGCATGACCTCGGAAGTCGAGGCGCCGCCGATTGATTTCTGAAATTGCTCGATCGAGCCGCGCAGCCCCTCGATGATCGCCTTCCTCTGGTTGGCGATGCCCTGCCCTTGCAGCGCCTTGCTCTCGGCTTCGGCTTCGGCCTTCTTCACCACCAGGATTTTCTCGGCTTCGCCGCGCGCCGCGGCGGCGACCTGTTCACGCTGCGCCGCGTTGATGTCGTTCATCGCCGACTTCACCTTGGCGTCGGGGACGATGTCGGTGACCAGCACGTTGACGATCTCATAGCCGAAGCCGGCCATGTCGGCATCGAGCTCCTGCTTCACCGCGGCAGCGATGCCGGATTGGCTGGCAAAGACCTCGTCGAGCGTCATGCCGGGCACGTGGCCGAGGATGACCTGCTCGACATAGGATTGAATCTGTTCGACCGGATTGGACAGCTTGTAGAAGGCGTCGAAGACTTTGTCGGGGCGAACCTTGTTTTGCACCGAAATCGGTATCGTCACGAAGACGTTGTCCCTGGTCTTGGTCTCCATCGTCAGATTGATCTGGTTGACCCGCAGACTCACTTTGCCGGCAATGGTGTCGATGATCGGCCATTTCCAATTCAGGCCGGGCTCGGCGGCGCGAAGAAATTTTCCAAAGCGCGTAATGACCGCAACTTGGGCGGTGCTGACGGTGAAGAAGCTTCCGAGCACAAGCGACAGAACGAAGAAGAGGAAGATCGCGTAAAATGTCCAGATCACCGCATCCATGGGAGTACCTGCCCTGTCTTCTTTTTGCCGGCGAAGCCAAATTGACGCGACTGAAATGACGCGACAATGACGCGCCGCCGTTAGTCGCATGACTGCCGAAAAGGTTCAATCAATTCTATAAAACGCGATCTTCACCAGATCCGGTTCGCGATGTCCGGTACAGATTACGATATGCCTGGTCAGCCAGGCGTATTGCGCGGCCCCGGTCTCGAAGAACGTCGCGCCGCGAAAATAATAGCTGCCGGGCGCGACCGGCCGTCCCGCCGCCAAATCCGCCATCACCGCGGGCGGCCCATGGCGCAGCGCCATGTTGCGGACATGGATCAGCGCGCCGTCATCGGTGCGCAGCGTGTAACGCGCGTCGAGCTCGGCCACCCCATCGCCGCGAATGATCTGCCAATCGCCGCCGCCGCCGAGAACCGCGCCGTGCATTGAGGGTCCGGAAAATTCGCCGCCGGTGATCGGCACGACGCGGCGGCGGCCTTTACCGATGTCGCCGAAATCGAGCGGCCCTTCGACCGTGACATGCGCCGCGAAGATGAATTCAAGCCGCGGCGCCGGCAGATCAGGCATTGCCTCCTCCCCATTTCTTGTCATTGCATGTATCGTCCCAAGCACGTTCGTCTGCATCACCATTTTTGCCGCCCAACGATCGAGGACAATCATGGACGTTCGCGCCGCCGTGGCAACCGCCCCCGGCAAACCGCTTGAAGTGACCACGGTGCAACTCGAAGGCCCGCGCGCCGGCGAGGTCCTGGTCGAGATCAAGGCGACCGGTATTTGCCACACCGACGAATTCACGCTGTCGGGCGCCGATCCGGAAGGCTTGTTTCCGGCGATCCTCGGCCATGAGGGCGCTGGCGTGGTGGTCGATGTCGGGCCTGGCGTGACCTCGGTGAAAAAGGGCGACCATGTCATCCCGCTCTATACGCCGGAATGCCGCAACTGCCCGTCCTGCCTGTCGCGCAAGACCAATCTGTGCACCGCGATCCGCGCCACACAGGGCCAAGGCGTCATGCCCGACGGCACGTCGCGCTTCTCCGTCGGCGGGCAGAAAATCCACCACTATATGGGCTGCTCGACCTTCGCCAATTTCACCGTGCTGCCGGAAATCGCAGTGGCAAAAATCCGTTCCGACGCGCCGTTCGACAAGGTCTGCTATATCGGCTGCGGTGTCACCACCGGCATCGGCGCGGTGATCAACACTGCGAAAGTCGAGCCCGGCGCCAAATGCATCGTGTTCGGGCTCGGCGGTATCGGGCTCAATGTCATTCAGGGCCTGAAACTTACCGGCGCCGACATGATCGTCGGCGTCGATCTCAATCCGGACAAAAAGGCCTGGGGCGAACGCTTCGGCATGACGCATTTTGTCAATCCGGCCGAAGTCGGCGGCGATCTGGTGCCCTATCTCGTCAACATGACCAAGAGCGGCGACGACCAGATCGGCGGCGCCGATTACACGTTCGAATGCGTCGGCAATGTCAAGCTGATGCGCATCGCGCTCGAATGCTGCCATCGCGGCTGGGGTGAAAGCATCATCATCGGCGTCGCCGGCTCGGGCCAGGAAATCGCGACGCGCCCGTTCCAGCTCGTCACCGGACGCGTCTGGCGCGGCAGCGCCTTCGGCGGCGCGCGCGGCCGCACCGACGTGCCCAAGATCGTCGACTGGTACATGGACGGCAAGATCGAGATCGACCCGATGATCACCCACACGATGCCGCTTGCCGACATCAACAAGGCCTTCGATCTCATGCACGCCGGCAAGAGCATCCGCAGCGTGGTGGTGTATTAGGGCGCCGGAATGAAGTAGATCACCTTGAGTTTATGTCGTGCGGCTGACGCTAGTGACTGGACTGAGTATTGCAGGGATCCGTCACCAATAACGGCGATAACCACGCGCCAGATGGCTGTGGAATTCTTTAGTGAGTTCGCAGTGGAACTTTCTAAGCCTCGCGGAATATGGCGCAGACTCTGTGGCCGGAACGCCCCCGCAGCTTTGCCAATTCCAGATGCACGCGCGAATTATTTTTCGACGGCCGTTCGATCGGCGTGAAATCCGAGTTTGGCCACTAGCGGACATCGGAGCTCCGCCGGTCAACCTCCTATCGGCAGTCGCCCAATGTTCATCTGGTCAAGTCGGCGACCTGAGCCGGCTCATGCTGCGCGAAGGGACATGCAACCTTGCATTTCATTCTTAGTTAGACGCGAGGGGGCAAGCGGCGGAGAAAGCAAATGTCTTCGGCCTCAGATCTTTCTGGCGATTTTGAAAAACTAAAGTCTGACGCGGCGCATGTTGCAGAAGAGAATGCCAGATTGCGTAGTATTAATGTCAAAATGCTCGACGCCCTTCGCTATGTGTTGCCTCTTCTTCAGCAGGGTCCTCCCGAGACCGTCAATTTCGATTGGACGGAAGAAGCGGTCGCCAAGGTCCAAGATGCCCTGGCTGTAGCAGAGCGCGATCCTTAGTTCCGCTCGACAGCTGGACCGACCGCTCAATGCCGGCCTAAGAGCCGCGAAGACAGCAACGCTCCCGCGTAGGCCGTCTCAGTTGGCGGCCTCATTATCGTAGCGAACCCGCGCGGCAATATCTGCAATTGGCCCAAAGCGGACACGCTGGTCGGGGACTGTCGCGGCGGCTTTTGGGTGAAAAGCAGACGCCGCAAATTGCGGCCGTCGCGGCAGCTAATGACCCAAAGCGTAGCTCAGGGGATAGAGCAACAGCCTTCAAAGCTGAAGTCGCTGGTTCGAATCCAGCCGGGGTCGCCACCACCATCATCGAGATGTTTAATCTCAACGACTTAGACGCCAGTTTGTAACTTGGGGTCGCAAGGTTTGTAGAGCGCCACCGAAACGGTCCCGCCGCGGCACGCCAACCTTCTCAAGACATTCGGCTTTGAGTGCCTGCCAAGCCTAGACTTTGCGCGCGCGAGACGGCTTGTGCCCGCTTTTCCACGTTTAGCTTGGCGAAGATATTCTTCACATGCGACTTCACTGTTTCAGGGGCGATGACAAGATCCCGCGCGATCTCCTTGTTGGATAGTCCCTCTGCAATCAATTTGAGTATGTCGGT
>DATHPQ010000159.1:0-24005 GCA_035483735.1 Xanthobacteraceae bacterium
TACTCGAAAGAAAAAATCCTCGAGCTTTATCTCAACGAAATCTATCTCGGCTTCGGCGCCTACGGCGTCGCGGCAGCGTCGCTGCTCTATTTCGACAAGTCGGTGCACGAGCTTACGATCGCGGAAGCCGCCTACCTCGCCGCCTTGCCGAAGGGTCCGAACAATTACAATCCGTTCCGCAAGCGCGACGAAGCGATCGCGCGGCGCAATTACGTCATCGATCGCATGGCGGAAGACGGCTACATCCCCGCCGATGTCGCCGAAAAGGCGAAGAAGGAGCCGCTCGACATCACGGTGCGGCCGACCGGCGCCCACGTTTTCGCCGCCGAATATTTCACCGAAGAGGTGCGGCGCTACATCGACGACAATTACGGCGAGAAGAAACTCTACGAAGGCGGCTTGTCGGTCCGCACCACGCTCGATCCGAAGATCCAGGTGATGGCGCGCCAGTCGATGATCAACGGGCTGGTCAATTTCGACGAGACTCAGGGCGGCTATCGCGGACCGGTCACCAAGATCGACATTTCGGGCGATTGGGGCACCAAGCTTGCCGACGTGAAATCGCTGTCCGATGTGACGCCGTGGCGGATGGCGGTGGTGCTCGACGTCACCAACGATTCCGCGCGCATCGGCTTGCAGCCGGGACGCGATCCCGGCGGCAACGTGCTCAAAGCCCGCGATACCGGCATCATCGCGCTCGACGGCGTCAAATGGGCGAGACCGGGATCGCCAAACGGCCCGACCGGAAAGCCGATCCAGAGCGTCAGCCAAGTGCTCGCGGCCGGCGACGTCGTCTATGTCGAGCCGCAGGGCGACCAGGGCAAGTATCGGCTGCGTCAGATCCCCGAAATCTCCGGCGCCATGGTGGTGATGGATCCGCGCACCGGCCGCGTGCTCGCCATGGTCGGCGGCTTCTCCTTCGACCAGAGCCAGTTCAACCGCGCGACCCAGGCGCTGCGGCAGCCGGGCTCGTCGTTCAAGCCGCTCGTGTATGCTGCGGCGCTGGACAACGGCTATACGCCGTCGAGCATTGTCATGGATGCGCCCATCGAAATCGACATGGGGGCGGGCGGCGGCATCTGGCGGCCGGAAAATTACGGCGGCAAGTTCTTCGGTCCCTCGACCTTGCGCTTCGGTCTCGAACAGTCGCGTAACGTCATGACGGTGCGGCTGGCGCAGGATCTCGGCATGCCGTTGATCGCCGAATATGCCAAGCGCTTCGGCGTCTATGACGAATTGCCGCCCTATCTGTCTTATGCGCTCGGCGCAGGTGAAACGACAGTGATGCGCATGGTCACCGCCTATTCGATGTTCGACAATGGCGGCCGGCGCGTGATCCCCACTATGATCGACCGCATTCAGGACCGCTACGGCCACACCATCTACCGGCACGATCAGCGCGAGTGCCAGGGCTGCGACGCCAAGGCGGGCGACAGCAAAGCCTGGAACACTGAGCCGACGCTGGTGGACAAGCGCGAGCAGGTGATCGATCCGATGACGGCCTATCAGATCACTTCGCTGATGGAAGGCGTGGTCCAGCGCGGCACCGCGACTGTGCTGCGCGATGTCGGCAAACCGATCGCCGGCAAGACCGGCACCACCAACGATTCCAGGGACGTCTGGTTCGTCGGCTTTTCGCCCGACATCGTCTGCGGCGTGTATCTGGGCTACGACAAGCCGCACAATATCGGGCGGCTCGCCACCGGCGGCCATCTCGCCGCGCCGGTGGTGCGCGATTTCCTGAAAATCGCGCTTGCCGACAAGCCGCCGATCCCGTTCACCGTGCCGCCGGGGATCAAGCTCATCCGCGTCGACGCCCATAACGGCATGCGCGCCGGACCTGGCGACCCCAAGACCATCCTCGAAGCCTTCAAGCCCGGCACCGCGCCACCCGACAGCTATTCCGTGATCGGCGCCGATACCGCCAACGGCGCTCCGGTGCCGCCGGGCACCGTGCCCGACGCGGGCAATGTGGTGCGCACCGGCACCGGCGGTCTCTATTGACGTTAATGCCGCGAGCTAAGCGCTGTATCGCGCGCGACCGCTTGCAGCGCTCGGCATAAGCCATTACATCGCCAGCGTCATGCGCGCAGAAATCACAGCCATCGTCGAAGACATCAAGCAGTCGCTCGGGCTGCTGAGGAGGCATCTTTGACGTCGACAAGGCGCGCGCCCGGCTGGCCGAGCTGAACAAGCAGGCCGAAGACCCCAATCTCTGGAACGATTCCCAACGCGCCGGCCGGCTGATGCAGGAGCGCACCGCTCTTGACGAGCAGCTCGCCGCGCTGACGCGCATGGAGCAGGAGCTCGACGATCAGATTACACTGATCGAACTCGGTGAAGGCGAGGGCGATCAAGCGGTCGTCGGCGAAGCCGAAGCCGCGCTGCGGCGGCTGAAGACCGAAGTCTCACGGCGCGAGCTCGAAGCGCTGCTGTCAGGCGAGGCCGACAATAACGACACCTATCTCGAAGTGCATGCCGGCGCCGGCGGCACCGAGAGCCAGGACTGGGCCTCGATGCTGCTGCGCATGTATACGCGCTGGGCCGAGCAGCGCGGCTTCAAGGTCGACTTCATCGAAGAAACCCAGGGCGAAGAGGCCGGCATCAAGTCGGCGACGATCGAGATCAAGGGCCGCAATGCCTATGGCTGGCTCAAGACCGAGAACGGCGTGCACCGTCTGGTCCGCATCTCGCCGTTCGATTCCAATGCGCGGCGGCACACGTCGTTTGCCAGCGTCAACGTCTATCCGGTGGTTGACGACGCCATCAAGATCGACATCAACGAGTCCGATGTCCGCGTCGATACCATGCGTTCCGGCGGCGCCGGCGGCCAGCACGTCAACAAGACCGAGTCGGCGATCCGGCTCACCCATATCCCGACCAACATTGCCGTGGTCTGCCAGAGCGACCGCTCGCAGCACCGCAACCGGGCGCAGGCCTGGCAGATGCTGCGCGCCAAGCTCTACGAAGCCGAGCTGAAAAGGCGCGAGGAGAAGGCGGCGGCCGATCAGGCGGCCAAGACCGATATCGGCTGGGGCCACCAGATCCGCTCTTACGTGCTGCAGCCCTATCAGATGGTGAAGGACCTGCGCACCGGCGTCTCGACCTCGGACACCGGCGCTGTGCTCGACGGCGACATCGATCAGTTCACCGAAGCGGCGCTCGCCCAGCGCGCCTTCGGCACCGGGCCGGAGCAAGTCGAGGATGTCGAGTAGCGGAACTACCCGCCAAACAGCTTGTCGCCGGCATCGAGGAATCTCTGCGGATTGACCGGCTCGCCGTTGATGCGCGTCTCGTAATGCAGGTGCGGGCCGGTCGAACGGCCGGTCGAGCCGAGCTTGCCGACCACCTGGCCGATGCGGATTTTCTCGCCGACATTCACATCGATCTCGGAGAGATGGCCGAAGCGGGTTGCGAGCCCGTTGCCGTGATCGATCTCGACCATCTTGCCGTAGCCGCCGGTCCAGCCGGCGACAGTGACGGTCCCGGCGGCGGTGGCGTGGATCGGCTCGCCCATGTCGCCGCGGAAATCCAAGCCGGTATGCATCGCGGCTTCGTGGACGAAGGGGTCCACGCGAACGCCGAACGGCGATGTCAGGTCGATTTCGCCGGTGACCGGCTTGCGTACCGGCACCGCGACCAGCGTGGCGCTCAGGCGATCGGAATCCGCGCGTGCGAGGTTGACCCGCATCATCGAGCGCTCGAAGCTTTCGCCGGTGGGAAGCTTTACCGGCACGAAGGGACCGCCGATTGCCGCCGGCATATCGAGCTTGAGCCCAAGCTGGCCGAGCACGCTGCGCATCAGGTGCGCCTTGCCCTCGTAGCGGTTCTCCATCTGATTGAGCGCCAGCGTCTGGCGCTGCTCGACCCGATCGAGCGAGGCCTCGACCCGTCCGAGGCTGTCGCTGATGCTGGACTGCCGGTTGCCCCGCGGCGGCGCCGCGGGCGTCCTGATCGAGCCGGTGGTGACCGGGTCGGTCACCCCGCCTAACGCAACGGCGTGCTGCTCGAGCGTCGCCTGGCGGTGACTCAAATCGTCGAGCTTCTGCTGAAATTGTTCCTGGTCGAGCAACTGTCGGCTGGTGGTGCGGTCGATCTGAGCGCGCAATTCGGCGATGCGGTCTTCATAAGCGAATTGTTGCTCGGCCTGATGCGCGATCAAGGTGCGCAGCACGTCGTCGCGGAAGGTGAGGTAGGTCGCCGCCGCGACCGACCAGCCGGCCATGATCACAAGGGTCCCGACGCCGATCCAGAACGCGACCGGTCCGAGGCGCACCTGACGTCCGGCATGGGTAAACGTGTAAGCCGAACGCGCCGCCGCCTGATCGGCGCCACGCTCTTTCGCATCCGGCCAGCGCGTCGTCTCGCGCGGCGGCTGCTTTTGCGGTGGCGCGGCATGCGGCGCCGGCTGATGGTGATACGCAGCAGGCGCGACCGGATGGTGCGTCGTGTGCTGCGGAAGATGATGCGGAGAAAAATGCTTTGGTCTGACGGCCTGCTGCCGAGACGCGGTCCACTGCGACATTGACACTCCCACCCAAGTCGGGAGCGGATTCCAGCCGTTTATGGTTAATATTCAGGAAATTCCGGCAGGCATTTTACGGACTTCAGTAAACACTTGGGTAACGAATTGCGGCGAAGTGCGCCGCTTGCGCCAACAAGAGGCCACCAAGCGGCCAAAATGGTAGCAGCCTACGGCGCGTGCGGTGACTCACAGGCTTTTGGCGGCGGCCAAGACGTCCTCCGCGTGACCTTCCACTGAAACCTTGGGCCAGACGTGGGCGATGCGCTGATCGGGGCCGATCAGAAAGGTGGCACGCACGACGCCAAGGAATTTCCGCCCATACATCGATTTCTCCTGCCACACGCCATAGGCGTCCAGCATCTTGTGCTTCTCGTCGGAGGCGAGCGCGATGGTCAGCTTATGCTTGGCCTTGAACTTGTCCTGCGCCGGCACCGGATCGGCGGACACGCCGAGGACTTCGGTATCGGCACGGCCGAATGCCGCTTTGAGCTTGGAAAACGCGATCGCCTCTTTGGTGCAGCCGGGCGTATCGGCGCGCGGATAAAAATAGAGCACGAGCTTTTTGCCGGCGAAGTCCTTCAGCGAGACGGTTCCACCGCCGTCCCGCGGCAGGGTGAAGGGCGGCGCCTTGTCGCCGGTTTGCGGAAGTTCTGTCGTGGATTCAACCATGTGCCTTCCTTTCGACGCTTTCCCAGGGGCATTGTTTTTGGCCACACGAAGAACGGGAGCCGGGGTGTCGACCGCTCGTGGGCCGAAATGTCGTTCACCGTTCTGCTATACACTGGTGACGACGGCACGGACGAGGGGACGCCCGAGCGGGAATGGCGAACCAAGATAGGCAAAGCGCAGCCGTTCCCAGATGGGAGCCGCTCGTCCATCAACGGCGTCGGGGCAGCCTTACCGCGGCTCATCGTGGCGATCGTTCCAGCGATGGCAGGTATCTCGCTGCCTATCGGCGCGTCCTGGGTCGGCATCGGCGGCTGATACGGCGCGTCGGCATCGTCTCGGGTGTTCTTGCCGGCTTGTTGATTGTCGTCCTCGGCGGCTTGTGGTGGCGGCTGTCGAGCGGACCGATCCAGCTCGACGCCTTCACCCCGTGGCTCGCGAGCGCCATCGCCGACAATTTCGGCAGCCGCGAGAGCGTCGAAGTCGGCGGCACCCAGATCGAGCGCACCGAAAACGGCGGCGCGGCGGTCCGTGTCCGCGATATCGTCGTGCGCGATCCCGACGGCACCGTGGTTGCGAGCGCCCCCAAAGCCGAAATCAGGGTCTCGGGCTTAAGCCTGCTCAGCGGTCATATGCGCGCCGAGAGCCTCAATCTCGTCGGCGCCGAGCTCGCCGTGCATATCGAACAGAACGGCGAAGTCACCGTCTTTGCCTCCGGCACCGACAAGCGTCCGCTCGCGACGACGAGCGTTCCCGTTGCGACGGCGCCGCTCGGCGTCACCCAGGGCATGCGGCAGGACAAATTGCCCGGGGCTGCGGTCGCGCCGAGCGCGCTGCTGCCGCAGGCCCAAACCGTGCCGCAAGCCCAGACCGTTCCGTCGCGTCCGGCAAGCGACACCATCGCCGCGCTGTTGAACTGGATCGACGGCATCGGCGAATCCGGCTTGGACGGTCACGATCTTCGCGAACTGGGATTGAAGGACGGCAGCCTCACTGTCGACGACCGGCGCACCGGCAAGAAACGGACTTTCCACAACATCACGCTCAGCGTCGAACGCCCCCGCGGCGGCGGCATGATGGTGACCGTCGGCTCCGACAATGCCGAACATCCTTGGGCGATGACGGCATCGATCAACCCGACACGGGACGGCTATCGCAACATTGCCTTTGAAGCCCGCCAGGTGGCGGCCAGCGATCTGCTGTTGGCGACCCGGATCGACAACGGCGCGTTGCAAACGACACTGCCGATCTCGGCGAGCCTGCGCGGGGAAATCGGCCCCGATGGCGTGCCGGTGTCGCTCGCCGGCCGGATTGTGGCGGATGCCGGCTTCATCGGCAGCTCGGATGATTCCGACGGCCGGATCGATATCGACCGCGCCGAGTTCAAGCTCAATTGGGATGCCGGAAGCCGCCTACTGTCAGTGCCGTTCCAGATCTTGTCCGGCGGCAATCGCATGACGCTGATGGGTGAAGTTCAGGCGCCGCCGCAATCGCCCGGTCCTTGGACCTTCAAGGTCGGCGGCGGCACGATCCTGCTCAACGCCGCCAGCGGCCTGGGCGATCCGCTGGTCCTCAACCGCATTGCGCTGAGCGGTCAGTTCGATCCGGTCAAGAAGCGCATCGTTGTCGACGGCGGCGACTTCGGCAATAGCGACCTCGGCATCGCCATGTCCGGCACCGGGGATTACTCCTCCGGCGAACTGCGTCTTACCGCGGGCGTCGCCGGCACGCGCATGCCGGCCGATGCCTTGAAGCGGCTGTGGCCGGTCTTCGTCTCGCCGAAAGTGCGCGACTGGTTCAACGACCATCTTTCCGCCGGCACGCTCGAACGCCTGGTCATTGCCGTGAACGCGCCGTTCAACACTTTGAAAGCGAGCGGGCCGCCGCTGCCTGATGACGGGCTGCGTGTCGACGCGCTCGCCACCAACTGCACGGTCACGCCGGTGCAAGGCTTGCCGGCGCTCCGCGATGTCGATCTCACGGTGCATATTGTCGGGCGCGATGCGCAAATCGCGGTGGGCAAAGCCACGGCCGACCTGCCGTCAGGACGCAAGCTCGTCTTGTCATCGGGCCTGTTCGAAGTGCCCGACACCGCACCGCACGAGCCGCCGGCCAATGTTCATTTCAAGATCGACGGTCCGGTCCCGGCCGCCGCCGAGCTTCTGGCCATGGACCGCCTGCGCGACGCCTCCGGCGTGCCGTTCGATCCAGCGACGACGCGCGGCAATATGAGTGCGCTCGTCGCCTTGGCCATGCCGATGAAGCCCGATCTGCCGCCCGGCTCGACCGCTTACAATATCAACGTCGATGCCACGAACTTCTCCGCCGAGCGCATGATCATGGGGCAGAAGGTCGAAGCCGCGGCGCTGAAAGTCAGCGCCAATAATCAAGGCTTCGCCATCAAGGGCGATGTGAAGATCGGCGGCACACCGGCAAGCCTCGACTACAAGAAGATGCGCGGCGACGACGCCGCCGACGTCCACATCCAGGGCATGCTCGACGAAACCATGCGCAACAATCTTGCGATCGATCCGGGCAGCACGATCTCGGGCTCGATCCCGATCGATCTGACCGGACGCGTCGGCACCACCGCGGATCGGGACGGCCGCTTCGCGGTCACCGCCGATCTGACGCCGGCCCAGATCGACGGTTTCCTGCCGGGCTGGGTCAAGCAGTCGGGCAAACCGGCGCGCGCGACGTTCACGCTCACCACCAAGCCGCAATCGGTCCGCGTCGACGATCTCCTGATCGAAGGCACCGGCAGCGGCGTCAAAGGCACCGTCGATCTCGACGGTTCGGGCAATCTGCAAGCAGCCAATTTCCCATCCTATGGTTTTTCCGACGGCGACCGCGCGAGCTTGAAAGTCGATCGAACATCGGACGGCGCTTATCGTGTCGTGATGCGCGGCGACGCCTATGACGGGCGCGGCTTCGTCAAGTCTTTGATGGGCACGCAGCAAAACGCCCAGCAGCAACAGCCGACGAAGAATGCAACCCCCGACGTCGATCTCGATATCAAGCTCGGCGCCATCCTCGGCTATAACGGCGAGGCGTTGCGCAGCGTCGAGATGAAAATGTCGCGCCGCAACGGCGAGGTGAGGAGCCTCGGCCTCGCCGCCAAGATCGGCCGCAACGGCTCCCTGACCGGGGATCTGCGCGGCCGGCCCGGCACGCGGCAGATCGTCGACCTCGAGACGACTGATGCCGGCGCATTTTTCCGTTACAATGATGTCTATTCGCGCATGAACGGCGGGCAGATGCAGGCGATAGTCGACGCGCCGTCGGCAAGCAATCCGACACAGATCGGCACCGTCACCATCAAAAGTTTCTCAGTCCATGACGAGTCGCAGCTCGAACAGGCCGTGGCGCAACAGGGCGGGCCGCAGCCGCCACGCGGCGCCAACAATAACAACATGGATTTCTCGAGCCTGAAGCTCGACTTCACCCGCGCGCAAGGCCGGCTGTCGTTACGCGACGGCGTGGTGCGCGGGCCGGTGCTCGGCGGCACCATCGACGGCATGATCGACTATAGCCGCGACGAGGTGCATCTGCGCGGCACGCTGGTGCCGCTCTACGGCGCCAATAACCTGCTCGGCCAGCTTCCCGTCGTGGGCCTGTTCCTCGGCGGCGAAAAAGAAGGCCTGCTCGGCGTCACTTATGAAGTGGTGGGTAAGCCGGGATCGCCGGTCTTGCACGTCAATCCGCTTTCGGCGCTGGCGCCGGGCCTGTTGCGCAAAGTGTTCGAATTCCCGGCAACCGGGCCCTATGTGCCGCCCGACGCCAATAGCGACGATAGCAGCACCACCAGTTCCTTCGACAAACAGCAATAGCGGCAATCTCGGCAACGCCAATCACTGAAGATTGGGCCGCCGAATTCGCGCTGACGATTTTTGCTCAGACCGGTTTCAGCAACACGTGACGCTTGCGGCCGAGCGACAGCTTGACCACGCCGTCCGCGGTCAAATCAGCCTCGCTGATCGTCGCCTTGTCGCTGGTCACCCGGGTGTCGTTGACCATGATGGCATTGTTGGCGATGGCGCGTCGCGCTTCGCCGTTCGACGACGCCAGCCCGGCTTTGACGAAGGCCGTCAGCACGCCGATCCCGGCTTTGATCTCCGCGCGCGGTACGTCCACGCTCGGCAGGCTCGCACCGAGGCCGCCTTCCTCGAACGTCGTGCGCGCTGTCGCCGCGGCATCGTCGGCCGCCGCGCGGCCGTGAACCAGCGCCGTCGCTGCGGTCGCCAGCACTTTCTTCGCCTCGTTGATCTCCGCGCCTTTCAGCGCCGCGAGCCGCTCGATTTCCGGAAGTGGCAGCACGGTGAACAGCTTGAGGAAGCGGCTGACATCGGCGTCTTCGGTGTTGCGCCAATATTGCCAGTATTCGTATGGGCTCACCTGATCAGCGTTGAGCCACACCGCGCCGGCAGCGGTCTTGCCCATCTTGGCGCCGGATGACGTGGTGATGAGCGGCGATGTCAGCGCGAAGAACTGCGCATTGCGGACGCGGCGGCCAAGATCGATGCCGCTGACGATATTGCCCCACTGATCCGAGCCGCCCATCTGCAGCACGCAGCCGTAGCGCTTGTGCAGTTCGACAAAGTCGTAGGCCTGCAAGATCATGTAATTGAATTCGAGGAACGACAGTTCCTGCTCGCGCTCGAGCCGCAGCTTCACCGAGTCGAAAGCGAGCATGCGGTTGATCGAGAAGTGGCGGCCGATGTCGCGCAGGAAATCGATGTAATTGAGCGAATTCAGCCAATCGGCGTTGTTGGCCATGACCGCCGCATTGTCCGACGGGTCCTTGCCGGTCTCGCCGAACTTCAAGAAACGCGCAAAAATTTCGCGGATGCTCTTGAGGTTGCCGTCGATGATGTCGTCGGTGAGCAACCTCCTGCTCTCGTCCTTGCCCGACGGATCGCCGACGCGCGTCGTGCCGCCGCCCATCAGCGCGATCGGCCGATGACCGGTCTGCTGCAGCCAGTAGAGCAGCATGATGGGGAGGAGCGAGCCGACATGCAGCGACGGCGCCGTGCAATCGAAACCGATATAGGCCGTGATCGTCGACGTGCGCGCCAGCGCATCGAGCGCCTCGGGCTCGGAAACCTGGTGGATAAAGCCTCGTTCGGCGAGGACGTTGAGAAAATCGGACTTGTAGGCGCTCATCGACATCTTCAGGCTTTGACGGCGGTTTTCGCTCTGACCGAGGAGCCGGTGGTGTAACAGGTTGGAGGGCCCCAAAGAAAGGCCGGATACGCAAAAGCCGTATTTAAACGGCTTATTCAAGAAACCTATTTAAGAGACCGGAATGTCTGAGCAAACGACATTCGATATGCCCAAGTTCGATACGCCCAAGGATGCCAACGCGCCGGCCAGACCTTCAGCCGCCGCGTCGGTTTTGGCGATCGGACTGATGAGCGGCACCTCGCAGGACGGCGTTGATATTGCGCTGATCGATACCGATGGCGAGAAGATATCGCATTTCGGCGCCACAGCCTGCCGCCCCTACACCAAGGCCGAGCGCACTTTGTTGCGCAGCGCCACCGCCGCCGCGGCGAACCTGACCGAACGCAACGCCCGGCCGGGCGTGGTCGCCGCCGCCGAGGACCTGGTGAACGACGCGCATGTAGAAGTCGTGCAGTCGTTCCTCGACAGCAATGGTTTGCAGCCGGCGAATTTGGCCGCGGTCGGTTTTCATGGCCAGACGCTGCTGCACCGGCCAGAGCGCCGGCTGACGGTGCAAATCGGCGATGGCCGCGTTTTGGCCGAGCGGCTTGGCATTCCCGTGGTCTATGATTTTCGCGCTGCCGATGTCGCGGCCGGTGGGCAGGGCGCGCCGCTCGCGCCGATCTTTCATCAGGCGCTGGTGCGGCGGCTCGGCGCCGAGCCGCCGGTCGCGGTCCTCAATGTCGGCGGCGTCGCCAACGTGACTTATACCGACGGCGACCAATTGATCGCTTGCGATACCGGACCAGGCAATGCGCTCCTTGACGATTTCCTGCGCCTGCAGACCGGACAGCCGCTCGATGTCGATGGCCGCCATGCTGCCGCGGGCTGCGTCAATGCCGACATGGTCGCGCGCCTGCTGCAGCATCCGTTCTTCGATCTGCCGCCGCCGAAATCGCTCGACCGCAACGACTTCCGGCAATGGGCCGGCGATGCGCTGGACGGTATCGATGTCGATGACGGCGCCGCGACTTTGACTGCGCTGACCGCGGTGTCAGTCGCAGCCATCGTACCGTTATTGCCGCGTGCGCCGCGCACATGGATCGTCGCCGGCGGCGGCGCGCGCAACCCGACCTTGATGCGCATGCTCGCCGAGCAGCTTGCGCCGGCCAAAGTCGAAACCGCGCATGCGGCCGGCTGGTCGGTGGATTCACTTGAGGCGCAGGCTTTCGCCTATCTCGCCGTGCGCAGCCTGCGCGGTCTGCCGATCACGTTTCCTTCGACCACCGGCGCACCGCATCCGTTGAGCGGCGGCGTGCTGGCGAAGCTGTGATCAGGCGCGCGCGTCACCCGCGAGCCGCCTTTCAAACAGGTCTAGTGCGCCGAACTCTCGCTGAGCTTGTCCAGGCCGACGGCGCCGACGAACTGCTCCCAGCGATCGAGATCTCGCTTGATAAAGTTGCCGAAATGCGCCGGGTCGGTCGCGGGCGACGGCTCCATGCCGGCGGCGAGCATGCGTTGCTCGACATCGGGCCGCGCCAGCGCAAACTGAATTTCCTGGTTCAGCTTGGCGACGATCTCGCGCGGCGTGCCGGCCGGCGCCAGAAACCCGCCCCAGCCGGGCATGTCGAATGTCGGATAGCCGGATTCGATCATGGTGGGCAGGTCGGGCAGGAGCAGCGAGCGCTGCGGCGTGCTCACGGCTAGCCCGCGCAAGGCGCCGGATTCGATCTGCGGCTTGGCATTGGTAGCGACGCCAAAGAACATCTGCGTGGTGTTGCCGACGGTCGCCACCATGCCGGAATTCACATCGCGAAACGGCACGTGAATGATGTTCGTGCCGGCGAGCTTGTTGAGATATGCGCAGGCAATCTGCGGCACGGTGCCGATGCCGGCCGAGGCGCAATTGAGCTTGCCCGGATTGGCCTTGGCATAGGCGACAAGCTCGGCGACAGATTTCGCCGGCACGCTCGGATGCACGACCAGCGCGTAAGAAATCAGGCCCGACAGCGCGACCGGGGCGAAATCCTTGAGCAGATCGTAGGAGGCGAGCTTCATCGCCGTGTTGATCGTATAAGTCGGCGTCGCGAACAGCAGCGTATAGCCGTCGGGCGCCGCATTCTGCACTGCGCTCGCCGCGATCTTGCCGCCGGCGCCGGGCCGCGGCTCGACGACGACAGGCTGGCCGAAGACCTGCTGCAAGCGTTCGCCGACAATGCGCGAAAATACGTCGGGGCTCGGGCCGACGATGATCTTGATCGGGCGATCGGGAAAATTCTGCGCCGGATCGGCGCCGAAACCAGGCGAGGCATTCGTCAGCGCCCAGGCACTTATCAGCGCGCAAACAATGACGCCGACCGGCAGCACCATTCGTAATCGCCCCAACCGGTCCTCCATCGCGCGCCGGGGAGTTCGTGCTCTCCCGCGGTGCTCTTTTGCGATTCTTGATGCATGATAGGCGCGCGGCGATGGATTACAAAGCAGCGCAGCCTGATCGGCCGCGACAAAAGTGCAGGGAGGATATCGATGCGGGGAGGGGATGCGCTCACGTCCGAGCCACGTCCGATCCGGCGTGTGGTGACTGGCAATGACGAGTATGGGCGCTCCGGCGTGCTGTTCGACGGCGCCGCGCCGAACGTCAATCCGGGCGCGATCAGCCGCGGCACTTGCATGACCGACGTCTGGGTGTATCAGACCGCGCCGGCGATCATTTCCGGGGCGCGCGACGACGGCAATCTGCCGTTTCACTTCGAGCCGCCGGCGGCAGGCGGCCACCTGCGCATCGTGCAGTCGAACGTCAAACCCGCCGACTACGACGCGGCGAAGGATCCGGCGTT
Organism: Xanthobacteraceae bacterium; assembly: GCA_035483735.1. Lineage (GTDB taxonomy): Bacteria > Pseudomonadota > Alphaproteobacteria > Rhizobiales > Xanthobacteraceae > BOG-931. The sequence continues at coordinate 13,192 of DATHPQ010000159.1, forward strand.
CAAGCCGCTTGGGCCGACGCGGCTGCGTCCCGACGGCGTCTGGGACCGCGGCGGGCAGAATTGGTTCTCCTCGCCGGTGCATAAATCCGCGACCGTCGATTACGGCATTCTGCTCAAAGGCGAACGCACGCTGCTGCTCGATCGCGGCAATGTCACCATGAAAGCCGGCGACGTGGTGGTGCAGCTCGGCAATTGGCACGGCTGGACCAATGTCAACGCCCGCAGCCTGATGGCCTTCGTCATGATGGGCGCGACGTTTGCGCAAGAACAGAAAGTCTAGGGATCATGAACAGTGAAACCACGGACAGTGAACTGAAATCGGTGCGCCGCATCGTCACCATCGACGACGCCGAGGGAAAATCGCTCGCCATCGCCGACGGGCCGACGCCCGACCGCAAGAGCGATCCAGCGCGGCCCGGATTCGTCTCCGAGCGCATCTGGGTCACCGATGCCTCGCCGCCGCAGATCGGTGTCTATCGCGACGCCGTGCTGCATCACCCGCAGCAGCTCGAGCCGCCGCGCGGCGGTTCGGTGTGCCGCATCGTGACCTTTCCGCCGGACGACGTGTTCCGCGGCAAGGTCGGCGCCGCCGAGGTCGAGGCCTATTTCCGCGCCATGGGCTCGCCTGGGGCCTCGACCTATTCGGGCAAGGGGCCGCACAAGGCGCCGCATCCTTATATGCAGAAGACGCAGACGCTCGACTTCTGCCTGGTGCTTGAAGGCGAGATCACGCTCGTGCTCGACACCGCGGAAGTTCATCTCAAGGCCGGCGACACGGTGGTGCAGCGTGGCACCAATCACGCCTGGAGCAATCGTTCGAACCGGCCGTGCCGCGTCGCGTTCTCACTGCACGATGCGGCGCCAGCCGGTTAGCGCGCCGCTCTTACTCGGCCTTGATATTCGCCGTCCGGATCACCTTGCGCCACTTGTCGGTCTCGTCGAAGACGAGCTTGCTGAATTCGGCGGGCGAGGTTGCGAGCGTCGTATCGCCAAGATCGGCGATGCGCTTTTTGATGCCGGGGTCGGCAAGCGCCTGATTGATCGACGCGCTCAGCGTGGCGATGACGTCGTTGGAGGTGCCGCGCGGCGCGGTGATGCCGACATAGATGCTCGCCTCATAGCCGGGCAGGACTTCGGCGACCGCCGGTACATCGGGCAGCACCGCAGCACGGGTCGCGCTGGTCACGGCGAGCGCACGCAACCGGCCCGCCCGGACATGTTCGATCGAGGATGCAAAGGTGCCGAAATAAGACTGCACCTGGCCCGCGAGCAGGTCGACGACCGCAGGACCGCCGCCGTGATAGGGCACATGCACCAGGTCGATGCCGGACATGCTCTTGAACAATTCCCAAAACATATAGGGCGCGCTGCCAATGCCGGCTGACGCCATGGAAATCTTGCCCGGATGGGCCTTGGCATCGGCGATGAACTCGGAAAGCGATTTATCCGGCACGGACGGGTTCACGACCAGAATGCCGGCGCCGCGCGACACGGTCGCGACCGGAGTGAAGTCGCGGACATAGCTGAAGTTGAGATTGTCGTAGAGTGTCGCATTCCAGGCATCGGCCGATGTGGTGAGAAGAAGCGTGTAGCCGTCAGGCTCCGCCTTCGCGACCATCTCCGCCGCGAGGTTGCCGCCGGCGCCCGGCCTGTTCTCGATGATGAATTGCTGGCCCAGATGTTCCGACAGCCATTGGCCGATCAGGCGCGCATAAGTGTCGTTGATGCCGCCGGGCGGAAAGCCGGACAGGATCCGCGCCGGATGGGTCGGATAGGTTTGCGCATAGGCATTGCGCAAAGCGGCTGACACGGCGACGGTGCCTGCCGTCAGATTCAGGAACCTGCGACGGGTGACTTGCACAGCCTTGTCCCACGCGCTTTCCAGCTCGGGGTAAAGGCTACACGCAAGTCCCGGCGGAGAGAAGCTATTCTGCCGAGATGTTCGCTTTCTTGGCGAGGCCGACCCACTTGTCGGTTTCTTCCTGGATGAAGGCGGCAAATTGCGCCGGCGGCATGCCGCCGGGCTCGGCGCCGAAGTCGGCGAGCTTCTTGATAATGTCGGGCGACTTCAGGATTTCGACGGTGGTGTTGTAGAGCTTGGTGCGGATCGGCTCCGGCGTGCCTTTGGGCACTAGGAAGCCGTACCAGGTCGAGACGTCGTAGCCTTTGAGGCCCGACTCCGCGAGCGTTGGCAGATCGGGAAACAGCGCCGAGCGCTTGGCCGGCGACACCGCGAGCGCGCGCACGCTGCCGGCCTTGACCAAAGGCGTCGCCGCGCCGCTCGTTTCGATCGACATCTGGATATTGCCGGCGATGAGATCGGCGAGCATCGGCGCGCCGCCGCGATAGGGTACGTGAATGATGTCGGTGCCGGACAACGCGCGGAACAATTCGGCCGACATATGTTCGGTCGAGCCGACGCCGGCCGAGCCATAACTGACCCTGCCGGGATTGGCTTTGAGATAGGCGATCAATTCGGCGACGTTTTTCGCCGGCACCTGCGGATTTACGATCAGAATATTCGGCACGGTCGCGACGATGGTGATCGGGTCGAAATCCTGCTCGAAATTATAGGCGAGCGACTTGTAGATTCCCGGCGCCATGGTGTGGGCGACCGTCGCCATGAAGACGGTGTAGCCGTCGGGCACTGCGCGCGCGGCGTTGGTGGCGCCGAGCGTGCCGCCGGCGCCGCCGATATTTTCGACGACAAAAGTCTGGCCGAGTTTCTCGGTCAATTGCTGGGCGATGATGCGGCCGACAATGTCGGTCGTGCCGCCGGGGGCGAACGGAACGATGAGGGTGACCGGCTTGGTCGGCCAATCCTGCGCCTGGGCCAGCCCGGCGGAGGCAGGCACACCGAGGCAGGCGCCGAGCAGAAAAGAGGTGCGAAGGATGCGGCAGAAGCCCATCACGGATTTTCCTTTTCGTTGAAGCGACGGTTCAGATCGCGCGGGCGTCTCAGTTCGATGCTTCCTTGAGCGGATCCTTCACCGCAGGGAAGGTCGCGAACTCGATCGCCCAGGGCTGGCCGTCCACTTTCTGCACTTTGCGGATATAGACGTTCTGCACGATGTCGCGGGTGCGCGGATCGATCGAGATGGTGCCGCGCGGGCTTTCCCAGGTCATGCCCTTCATGGCGTTAATGATGGCGTCGGCGTCGGGATTGCCGCCGGTTTTCTTCAGCGCCTCGTAGATAAGGTTGATCCCGTCGTAGCCGCCAACCGAAATGAAATTGGCGCGATGGCCGCTCGCTTTCTGATAGGCGGCGGCATAATCCTTGTTGAGCTGCGAGGGATGGGCGGCGGAATAAATGCCGGCGGTGACGACGCCGACGAGCGCATCGCCGGTCGAGGGCAGGTCGTCGTCGTCGACGATGTCGCCCGGGCCGACCAGCTTGATGCCGGATTTGTCGAGGCCGCGCTCGGAGAATTGCCGCGCGAACGTGCCGGCTTGGCCGGCCGGCACAAACACAAACAAGGTGTCCGGCTGCAGGTCATGCGCGCGCTGCAGGAACGGCGAAAAATCCGGATTGGCGAGCGGCACTTTCAGCGTATCGAGAACCTGTCCGCCGCCTTTGGTGAAGTTCGCCTCGAAAACTTTTCCCGCTTCTGCTCCCGGCGCCCAGTCGGACAGGATCGAGACCGCTTTCTTGCTGCCGTTCTTGATCGCCCAGTCGGCGATGATGCCGGACTGCTGGCCGAGCGTGAAACTCGTGCGCACGTAATAGGGCGAGCGCTCGGTGACCACCGATGTGCCCGACACCATCACGACGGTGGGCACCTTGGCCTCGGTCGCAATCGGCGCCATCGACATGGCGCTCGGCGTCAGGCCGGCGCCAAGGAAATTGACCTTGTCATTGACGATCAGTTCCTGAGCGAGCCGCTTGGCATTGTCGGGAACGCTCTGATCGTCCCTGACGATCAATTCGATCTTCTTGCCGGCGACGGTGTCGCCGTGCTGCGCCATATAGAGCTTGGCGGCATCGGAAATCTCGCGACCGACCGCGCCTTGGACACCGGTCATCGGCATCACCAGGCCGATCTTGATGGTCTCGGGCGCAGCATTCTGAGCGGCGGCCGCAAAAACAGCCAAGCTCAAACCGGCTATGCCCAAACCGGCGGCCGCAAGCGGCAGGCAAACAGCAACACGACGCGTAACGCGCATGACGTTCTCCCTCAAGGCTTCATTCGGCTTGTTATTTTAGGCCCATTGAAGGGCGGGGGCAGGCAGATTGCAAGCGCGCGATTGCGCGCACACGGCGGCGTTATTAGCCAAGCGCCGCCACGACGGCCCGGCCCACATCGGCGAGCGCGGCTTCGCGGTCTTCGTATTTCGCCTTGGTCTGTGTGAGATAGGCGGCAACGATCACAGGCGGCCGCTGCTGCGGCGGCCACAGCACGCCGACATCGTTGGTGCTGCCATTGGCCTCATCAGAGCCGGTCTTGTCGCCACATTGCCAGCCCTCGGGAAGCCCGGCGCGCAGCCGCTTGTCGCCGGTTTTGCAGCCGAGCAGCCAAGTCTTCAATTGATCGCGCGAGGTCGGGGCGAGCGCATCGCCAAGAATAAGCGCTTGCAGGTTATTGACCATGGCCGATGGGCTTGTCGTGTCGCTCTTGGAGAGCCCGAACGGTTTGGCGCGGTTGAGCAGGGGCTCGCTATTGTCGAGATGCGTGACCGTGTCGCCGAGCGCGCGCGCATAGGCGGTCACGGCTGTCGGTCCGCCGAGGTTTTTGAGAACGAGATCGGCCGCAGTGTTGTCGCTTTCTGTCATTGCCGCTGCGCAAAGCTCGGCCAGCGTCATGCTGTCGCCGATGCGATCTTTAAGCACCGGCGAATAGGCGATGAGTTCAGCACGCTTGATTGCGATGCGGCGGTCGAGATGCTCGCGGCCGGCCTCGGCGCGCTTGAGCACGGCCGACACGGCGAGAACCTTGAACGTGCTGCACAGCGGAAAGCGTTCGTTGCCGCGATGATCGGCGCGCGCTCCTGATGCGGTATCGAGGACCGCGACGCCCAGACGTCCGCCGCTTTTGGCTTCGATCGCGGCGAAATCGCTCTCCAAAGAAGAGGCGAAAGCCTGTGCCGGTTGCGGCTGCCAGAAAGCGGCACCAAACAAGGAGGCCGAAAGTCCGACTGTTACGTGCCGACGCGTGGGCATCGATGGCCTCACGCCGCCGTCGGCGTCTTTCCGGTGCGTCCGAGGCGCTTGTCGAGATAGCCGCCGATAGAGGTCATCAGCGGTTCGACTTTGGCGTCGAAGAAGTGGTTGGCGCCGGGAATGACCTTCTGCTCGATGACGATGCCTTTTTGCGTCTTGAGCTTCTCGACCAAAGTCGTGACGTCGCGATGCGGCACCACCGCATCTTTGTCGCCATGGATGATCAGGCCGGACGACGGGCAGGGCGCCAGGAAGGAGAAGTCGTAAAGGTTCGCCGGCGGCGCGATCGAGATGAAGCCCTCGATTTCCGGCCGCCGCATCAGAAGCTGCATGCCGATCCAGGCGCCGAAGGAAAAGCCTGCAATCCAGCAGGCGCGCGCCTCGGTATTGACCGACTGCACCCAGTCGAGCGCCGACGCCGCGTCCGACAATTCGCCGATGCCGTGGTCGAAGCCGCCCTGGCTGCGCCCGACGCCGCGGAAGTTGAAGCGCAGCGCCGAGAAGCCGCGATGCACGAAGGCATAATAGATCTGATAGACGATCTGATGGTTCATCGTGCCGCCGAATTGCGGGTGCGGATGCAGCACAATGCCGATCGGCGCGTTCTTCTGCCGCGCCGGGTGATAGCGGCCTTCGATACGGCCGGCGGGCCCTGTGAAAATAACCTCGGGCATTTTTGGAAACCTCGATCGGAACGGCGCTTTAACGCTGTGATTCCAGCTTGCTTGACGACATCAGCCGCCGCACGTAACTACTTAATGGCACTTTGGTTTTTTGGTACTGGCGGCGTGCGTTTTTGGCGGCGAGAGCATTGGGTCGCTGCTTCTAGCACGAGGCAGGGGCCAAAAAGCAAGCATTACGATAGGTTCGCGGCGCGTGAGCGCGCGGAAAATGGCTCGGATGCGCGCGGCGCACGGGTCCCCAGCCAGCTGGTTGACCAGACGATCGGAGCGGATGATGCCGGAGCGGAGCTATTTTGACTGGAACGCCACGGCGCCGTTGCGGCTCGAGGCGCGCCGGGCGTTCGAGGAGGCGTTGTCGCTGCCCGGCAATCCGTCGTCGGTTCATGCCGAGGGCCGCGCCGCGCGCCGCGTCATTGAGAGCGCCCGGCAAGAGGTCGCCGCGCTCCTCGGAGCGAAGGCCTCCGACGTGTTCTTCACGTCGAGCGGTACGGAAGCCAACATGCTGGCGCTGTCGCCGGCTTGGGAAATCGGCGCCGACAAGGGCCCGCGCGACCGGCTTTTGATGTCGGCCGTCGAGCACATTTCGGTGCGCTCCGGCGGCCGTTTTCCAAAAGAGAAGATCACCGACATTCCGGTCGATGCTGCGGGCCGGGTGGATTTGGCGGCGCTCGCCGAGGCCGTCGCCAAATCAGAGCGTTCCCTGGTTTCGTTGATGCTGGCCAACAATGAGACCGGGGTCATTCAACCGATCGTGGAAGCCGCCGCTATCGTCCATGCCGCAGGCGGTCTATTCCACGTTGATGCCGTGCAAGCGGCCGGCAGAATTCCTTGCGAGATGGAAGCTTTAGGCGCCGATCTTGTGACGCTGTCGGCGCATAAGATCGGCGGGCTGAAAGGCGTCGGCGCGCTCATTCGCGCCGACGACGACATTCACCTTGCCGACCCGCTCATTCGCGGCGGCGGCCAAGAACGCGGCCTGCGCGCCGGGACCGAAAATGTTTTGGGCATTGCTGCTTTTGGGGCGGCCGCAGCCGCCGCGCGGCAATTGGGACAGGCCGAGGCCGCCCGGATGCTGGCGCTGCGGAACCGGCTTGAGACGGGCCTGCGCGCAATTGCCCCGGCTACGGTGATTTTCGGTGCGGCGGCCGAAAGGCTGCCCAATACGACCCTTTTCGCCCTTGAAGGCATGAAGGCCGAGACCGCGGTGATCGCCTTTGACCTCGAAGGCATTGCCGTCTCGTCTGGCGCCGCCTGCTCCTCCGGCAAAGTGCAGCCATCCCATGTCCTTGCCGCCATGGGGGTTTCTCCAGGGCTGCTGCGCGGCGCGGTCCGCGTCAGTCTAGGCTGGGAGACGACCGAAACCGAGGTCGAGGCGCTTTTGAGCGCTTGGAGAAAGCTCGCAACTGCATTATCTAAGGGTCAATCGGGCATCGCTGCCTGATGGGCGGCCTAACTGGCTGCAGGACTGACTGATTTCGCGGTGATTTGAACGATTCAAGCGCCGCAACCGAAGGTGGTGGTGAGCAGACCAAAGCACACCTGACCATAACCGACTTAATCCAACCCGCGGTCCTTGAAACCGTGAGCGGAGGGACGAATGCCGGCAGTGCAAGAGACCGTCGACCAGGTCCGGCGCATTGACGTTGACCAATACAAGTATGGCTTCGAGACGCTGATCGAATCGGAGAAACCCCCCAAGGGTCTTTCCGAGGACACGGTCTGTTACATTTCGGCCAAGAAGAACGAGCCGGAGTGGATGCTGGCGTGGCGGCTCGATGCCTATAAGCGCTGGCTCACCATGCGCGAGCCGAAATGGGCCAAGGTCGATTACCCGCCGATCGACTATCAGGGCATCTACTATTACTCCGCGCCGAAAAAGGCGCCGCAATCGCTCGACGAAATCGATCCGGAAATCCTGCGCACTTACGAAAAGCTCGGCATTCCACTGCGCGAGCGTGAGGCGCTGCTCGGCATTCAGAAGCCGGAGGGCGCGAAGACCGAAGACCGAAAAGCCGACGACATGGACTTGGACGGTGAGGGCAGGGAAAACGGCAATAGCTATGGCCGTGTCGCCGTCGATGCCGTGTTCGATTCCGTCTCGGTCGCGACCACGTTCCAGGCCGAACTTGCCAGGGCCGGCGTGCTGTTCATGCCGATCTCGGAGGCGATTCAGAAGCATCCGGATCTCGTGAAGAAATATCTCGGCACAGTGGTGCCGGTCAGTGACAATTTCTTCGCGACGTTGAATTCGGCGGTGTTCTCCGACGGCTCGTTCGTCTATGTGCCGCCGGGCGTGCGCTGCCCGATGGAATTGTCGACCTATTTCCGCATCAACGAGCGCAATACCGGCCAGTTCGAGCGTACGCTGATCATCGCCGACAAGGGCTCCTATGTGAGTTATCTCGAAGGCTGCACTGCGCCGGTGCGCGACGAGAACCAGCTTCATGCCGCCGTCGTCGAACTGATCGCGCTCGACGACGCTGAGATCAAATATTCGACTATTCAGAACTGGTATCCGGGCGACGCCAACGGCAAAGGCGGCGTGTTCAATTTCGTCACAAAGCGCGGCGACTGCCGCGGCAAGAACGCTAAGATTTCCTGGACCCAGCTCGAGACCGGCTCGGCCATTACCTGGAAATATCCAAGCTGCATCCTGCGCGGCGACAATTCACGCGGCGAGTTCTATTCGATCGCGATCTCGAACGGCTACCAGCAGGTCGATTCCGGCACCAAGATGCTGCATCTCGGCAAGAACACGACGAGCCGCATCATCTCTAAGGGCATCGCCGCCGGCCATTCCAACAATACCTACCGGGGGCTCGTCACCGCGCATCGCCGCGCCACCGGCGCGCGCAACTTCACCAATTGCGACTCGCTTCTGATCGGCGATACCTGCGGCGCGCATACCGTGCCCTATATCGAGGCCAAGAACTCCTCGACGCTGTTCGAGCACGAGGCGACCACCTCGAAAATCTCGGAAGACATGCTGTTCTATTGCCGCCAGCGGGGGCTGTCGGCGGAGGAGGCGACGGCGCTTGTCGTCAACGGCTTCGTCAAGGACGTGCTGCAGCAATTGCCGATGGAATTCGCGGTCGAGGCGCAGAAGCTGATCTCGGTTTCGCTCGAGGGGTCGGTTGGTTAGGCAATTTTGATCCGCTCGTCCCCGCGAAAGCGGGACCAGCTTCTAAGAAGCCGGCTGGATTCCCGCTTTCGCGGGAACGAGCGAGGAAGACGCAGAATTCGGAGTTTGTTTGTTATGGCACTGCTTGAAGTCAAAAATCTGCACGTCAAGATCGACGACAAGGAAATTTTGAAAGGTCTCGACCTCACCGTGAATGCGGGCGAGGTGCATGCGATCATGGGCCCGAACGGTTCGGGAAAATCGACGCTCGCCTATCTGCTCGCCGGCAAGGCCGACTATGAGCCGACGCAAGGCGAGGTTCTGTTCAACGGCAAGAATCTGTTCGAAATGGAGCCCGACGAGCGCGCAGCGGCCGGTCTGTTTCTCGCCTTCCAATATCCGCTGGAAATCCCCGGCGTCGCCACCATGACGTTCCTGCGCACGGCGCTGAACGCGCAACGCAAGAAGCGGGGCGAGGCGGAGCTGTCCACGCCGCAATTTCTGAAAACCGTGCGCGATGGTGCCAGTAAGCTCGGCATCGACCCGGAGATGCTGCGCCGCGCCGTCAATGTCGGCTTCTCCGGCGGCGAGAAGAAGCGCAACGAGGTGCTGCAGATGGCACTGCTCGAACCGCAGCTTGCGGTGCTCGACGAAACCGATTCCGGCCTCGATATCGATGCGCTCAAGATCGTCGCTGAAGGCGTGAACCGCCTGCGGTCGCCAAAACGTGCCTTCGTCGTCATCACGCATTATCAGCGGCTTCTTTCCTACATCGTGCCCGATATCGTGCACGTGCTGTCGGCCGGTCGCATCGTCAAGACCGGCGGCAAGGAGCTCGCGCTCGAGCTCGAAGCGCGCGGCTATGCCGAATATCAGGAAGAGGCTGCAGCGTGAGCGCTGACGTCACCACGATGAAGACGGCGGCCGAGACTGCGCTGGCGCAGACTTTTGCACAGGTGCGCGGGAATCTGCCGGGCGGCAAGGCGATTGCCGCACAGCGCGAGGCGGCGTTCGATCTGTTTGCCAAATTCGGCCTGCCGCATCGCCGGGTCGAGGAGTGGAAATATACCGACCTGCGCGCGCTGATGCGCGACGCCAAGCCGTTGGCGCCGCCGCCGGATGCGGCGGCCAAGGCGCTGGCGAAGAAAGCCGGTGCATTGGTCGGCGATCTCGAAGCGCGGCGGCTGGTTTTTGTCGACGGCGCCTTTGTCTCTGAGCTGTCGGACACCGCAAAGCTCGAAGAGGGGCTGAGCATCGGTGCGCTTGCCGATGCGCTCGTTAGCGGCGATCCGCTCGTCATGAGCCATCTCGGCAAGCTTGCGCCGGGGAGCGATGTTGCCGTCGCGCTCAATACCGCTTTGATGGGCGATGGCGCCGTCATCCGCATCGCCGCGGGCTCGGCCATCACGCGGCCGCTGCATCTCGTCTTTGTGTCGTCGGCGAAACCGACGGCGCGTTTCGTGCGCTCGTTGCTTGTCGTCGAGCCCGGCGCCCGCGCCATGTTGATCGAAAGTCACGAAGGGCCGTCCGGTAGTGAGTATCAGGTCAATGCCGCGCTCGAACTGTTCGCCGGCGACGGCGCCCATGTCGATTACGTCAAGATCATCGCCGAGGGCGCCGACGCGCTGCATGTCTCGACGTTGGCGGCGGCGATCGGCGCCAAGGCGCGCTTCAACGCCTTCACCTTTGCCGCCGGCGGCGCCGTGGTGCGCAATCAGCTGTTCCTGCGCTTTGACGGTGAGGAAACCGTCGCCAGCATCCGCGGCGCCACCCTGATCAAGGGCGCGCAGCACGCCGACACCACGCTGGTCGTCAATCACATCGCCCACGGCTGCCAGAGCCGCGAAGTGTT